>CAYWCJ010000156.1:0-6744 GCA_964456595.1 uncultured Gemmatimonas sp.
GGCAACGAGCTTCGTGAAGACCTGTACGAGTTGCAGAACAACTTCACGATGCCGCTCGGCAATCACAACGTGTCGATCGGCACGCGCAACGAGATCTACAAGGCGTACAACGCCTTCCTCCAGAACTCGTATGGCAACTACACCTACAACACGCTCGCCGACTTCGTGGCCAACCGTCAGCCGGCGAGTTTCTCGGGTTCTGGTGGCCTGGGTGGTGCCGTCGTGGCGGATTTCACCGCGGCACAACTCGCCGCGTACATCCAGGACCAGTGGACGGTGACGCCGCGCTTCACCACTACCTTCGGGCTGCGCGTGGACGTTCCGCTCTTCTTCACGAAGCCGTCGTTCGCCGCCTCGGTGGAGCGGGACTTCGGTCGCAACACCAGCGACCTGCCATCGGGCAACCTGCAGTGGTCGCCGCGTATCGGCTCCAACTGGGATGCCACCGGCGACCAGCGCAATCAGATCCGTGGCGGCGTCGGACTTTCCAGGGCATTCCGGCGTATGTGTGGATGTCCAATCAGTTTCAGAACACGGGCGCCGGTCTGGCGCAGATCACTTGCGGTGGCGGCGTGTCGGCAACCAACGGCACCGCGCCACTGTTCAACCCGACACCGGTGTCACCGCGTGGCTGCGGAGCGCGTACCAACGGGCAGGCTGGTCGCAGTCTTGACGACGGTACGTTCCTCGGCACGGTGAACCTGGCGGACCCCAAGCTCAAGTTCCCGCAACTGCTTCGCGCCACCCTCGGCTACGATCGGGCGCTGCCGTACGGCATCATTGGAACGTTCGAGGGGCTCTACTCGCGCAGCATCAACAACTTCTTTTACAAGAACATCAACATCGAGCAGACCGGTATCGTGGACGCGCACGGTCGCCGAGTCTTCAGCCCGATCGCGGCTACCGGCGTGCCGACGGTCACGCCGCGCTTTCCGGTGTACGGCAGCAACGTCATCGAGCTGTCGAATCAGAGCAAGGATTACTCGTACAGCTCCTCCGGACAGCTCCGCAAGCGGTTCACGAGCGGTTTCGAAGGATCGGCGGCGTACACGTACAGCCGCAGCTTCTCGGTCTCCGACCTCACGTCGTCGGTGGCGCTCTCGAACTGGCAGTTCGGCCGTCTCTACTCGGGGGTGCAGAGCGAGCAGCCGGTGAACACGTCCTTGTTTGACCAGCCGCATCGTGTGCTGTTGAACGGCACGTACACCGCGCCGTGGAAGAGCAATCAGACGAGTTTCACGTTCTACTACAGCAAGCAATCCGGCACGCCGTACGCGTTCGTGTACACCGGCAACGCCGGTCGCGGCGACCTCAACGGCGACGGCTCGAACGCCAATGACGCGATCTACGTACCTACGGGTCCGACGGATCCGCTGCTGGGTTTCGTCAATACGACGATTGGTGGTGTCGCCTTCACGGCAGCGCAGCAGGCGGCAGCGTTCGACACGTTCATCAATCAGAACGGATGTCTGGCGAAGCAGCGTGGCAGCATCATGGAGCCGGCGTCGTGCCGGAATCCGATGTTCGATCGCTTCGATGTGACGATCGAGCAGCAGCTGCCGGCGATTGGTGGCGAGCGCGCCACGTTGCGTATCGACGTGTTCAATTTCGCAAATCTGCTCAACAAGCGCTGGGGCATCATCAAGTCGGCAACTGGATTTGGCAACCAGAGCATCCTCACCGTCCAATCGATGACGAGCGCAGTTGCTGCAACGCAGGTGCCGGTGGTGACGTTCAATCCGGGTGGCTTCAACCCGAACTTCTCACCGCTCAACTCGAGCCAGTTCTATCAGCTGCAGATGTCGTTGCGTCTGTCGTTCTGATTCTGCGCGCCGTCGAAAGCAAAACGCGGGGGGCGCATGCAGCGCCCCCCGCGTTTTGCCGCGTCACATGTCGTTCTCGATCGCCTAGAAAATCTTCAGGTTGATGTATTTCCGCGGGTTCTTCTTGAAGTCGAGCGTCAGCGAATCGAGGCGCAGCAGCAGCGTGTCGATACGCGCGTAGACCGCCGGGTCGTTCATGAACCTGCCCACGGTGCCCGGGCCGTTGTTCACCTTCGAGATGACGGAGTTGACCTCGGTGCGCGTGGAGTCGAGCGCGCGTGTCAACCGTTCGAGGTTGGCCGAGGCGGCGCGAAAGTTCACGACGGTCGAATCGATCTTCGACGAATCGATCGATGCCAGGGTCTTGCGCAGCTGCTCCTGCGTCATCGTCAATTGTTTCGACTGCTCCGCCGCGACGCCGCTGATCTGTGCCACGAGCCTGGTCAGGTCCGCGATCGTCTTGCGCGTGTCTTCGATGCCGCCCCCGTCCACGTACTCGCTGCGGATCTTGTCCGTGAGGACGCGAATGTCCGTGGTGATGGAGTCGCCCTTGTTGAGCAACTGCCCAACGCTCGGCGAGCCTTTCCCGGCCGGAATCGTGTCGCCCTTCGACATGTAGGTGGTGACGCCCCGCTGCGCGGTGATGGCGACCAACTGGTCGCCGAAGATGCCGTTCGCTTCGACGGTCGCCCGCGAACCGGTGGGAATCTGGTACTCGCGGTTCACCTGCATGGTGACGCCAAGTGTGCCGTCGGGAATGAGTGCGACTTTCTCGACATAGCCGACCTGCACGCCGGCCAGCAGCACCGCCTGACCGGTCTTGAGTCCGGCGCCCCACGGAAAGCGCGCGTACATGGGATAGCCGCGCGACAGACCGCCACGCGCCACCCAGATGGTGCCGCCGATTCCGACGATCACCGCAAACAGGAGCGTGAGCCCCACCATCACTTCATCGCGACGTTTCATATGACCTGGATTGAAAAGCGGGGCATGCACACGCCTCACGCCTGAATGAACGGAGCAAAGATCGCGGCCACGATCGCATCGAGCACGAGAATGGAAACGGACGCGATGACCACGGCGAGCGCGGTGGACTTGCCCACGCCTTCGGCACCGGCCTCGGTGACGTAACCCTGATAGGAACAGACGAACGCAATCGCGCCACCGAAGCTGACCGCCTTGATAAGCGAATACACGACCTGAAATGGCGTGAATGCGAGACGCAATCCGCTCACGAAGTCATCGGTGCGCACGTCCGTGGCGAGTATGAGCGTCGCCCACGCACTGAAGATTGCGGTGCCGTTGGCGATGATCGTGAGCGCCGGGAGCATCACCAACGTCGCCAGCACCCGTGGCGTCGCGAGGTACGCGACCGGGTCGAACGACAGCGTTTCGAGCGCGTCGATCTGCTCCGTGACTCGCATCGTGCCGATTTCCGCCGTCATTCGTGCGCCGATGCGGCCGGTGAGCACCAACGCCGTGAGCAGCGGGCCGAGTTCAAGCACGATGCTTTGACGCGCGATGAGCCCGACGACGGACAGCTGCACGCCGGGGAAGAGCTGGTAGCGCGTCTGGAACGCAGTCACGCCGCCCAGGAACGCCGCGACGATGATCGTGAGCGGCAGCGACTCGACGCCGATGCGGTACATCTGTCGAATCGTTTCCGGAACCCACGTGCCCGGCTCGCGCAACCCGCGCACGATGTCCTTGCCGAAGTAGGCACGCTTGCCGATCGCGTCGAGAATCGACTCCGTCCGATGCATCGCGCGACGGAGCATCACATCCGGCCGAAAGTTCATGACCTGCCCATCGGCTCAGGTACGCACGCGAGCGAGCAGCACGAGGGCGATGACGCCGCACAGGACGTTGGGCATCCAGGCCGCCGCCTCTGGAGTCATGATGCCTTTGCTGCCGATCGCCTTGGTCAATTGAATGAGCACGAGAAACAAGATGGTGGTGGCCAGACTGATCGCCACGCCGAAGGCCGCGCCACCACGCTGCGAACTCGTGGCCAGCGGCGCACCAAACAGCGCGATGATGATGCAGGTGACCGGAATGGCAATCTTGAGCATGCGCTCGACCTTGAGCGTGTTCACTTCTGCCCCCGAGCGTTCCAGAATCGCGATGAATCGCGTCAGATCGGCGAAATTCATCTCACTTGGCTCACGTTCGCTCGCGCGCAGATCCTGCGGCGTCTCTTTCATGCGGCGGTCCACGATCGAGTCAAAGGAGAAAGCGAAGTCGATGGAGTCGTTGGGGAGCACGTGCATCGTGCCCGAGGCCAGCGTCCAACCGCGAGCCGCGTGCCACGATCCCGTTTTTGCTGCAATCAGCTGTCCCGGCTGCTTGGTCGACCCGCGTTTCTCGAGCTCGATGTTGTCCACTGTACGCTTCTCCACATCCAGCATGTAGATGCGGTAGACGCGACCGGCCTCACTGGCAAAGGCGAAGTTGTAGCGCGCGTTGTCGCGATTGGCCGAGCTGCCTTCGAGCAGTTTGAGACGCTTGGCATTGGCCGGCGGCGCGATTTCGCTGAAGACCAGATCGATGCCGGTGGCGAGGACCGTCATCACGATGATCGGTGCGATGAACCGGTAGAAGCTGATCCCCGAGGCCTTGGCCGCCGTGATCTCGGAATAGCGCGTGAACGTGCCAATGGAAAAGACCGTCGCGAACAAGACGGCCACCGGCAGCACCATGAACAGCGTATCCGGAATCCAGTAGAGGTAGCTCATCGCCACCGCTTCGATGGACAGTTTGCGCTCGGTGTACTTGCGCAGATTGTCCACCAGATCGATGACAAAGACGAGCACCGGGAAGCCCAGCATCGTGACACCGAAGATGCGGACGAACTCCGAAGCGACGTAGCGATCGAGTGGTGTAATGAAGCGTCGGCGCCCGCTCACGCCGTCCCCGTTGCGTTCGCGGCGCTCCGCTGCTCCACCTTCTCCAGCGCTCGCAATACCGCCCGCGCCCTTCGGTCGGCCCACCAGTCACGGATACCGCCGCCGCGCGACGTATCGGTGGTGGACTCCACCTGCCAGAGCAACAACAAACCGGCAATGCCGAAGATGAAGTTGGCAAGCCACATGGCGACGATCGCCGGCAGACGTCCCTTGTCGGCCAATGCTTCACCGCCCATGAGGCAGATGTAGTAGAGGCCAAAGACGATGATGCTGACGCCGATCGTGACCCCGACACCACCGCGCGGAAAACGCAGGGCAATCGGCGGTCCGAAGAGAACGAAGATGACGCAGGCAAACGACAGTGCGAACTTCTTCTGGATCTCCACGCTCAAACTGTCCAGCGACTCACGGGCATCATTGAGTTGCATGGTGGCCGCCATGGCGGCACCGGTGAATACGGAGGCCGAGTCGACGTTTTGAGGCAGCAGCGGCGGGGGGATCGCGGCCGTGGCGCTGGGCTGCGGAACCGGCGTTGCCGGAACAGCGGACGTCGCCGGCGGTAGCTGACCTGGGGGCAGCGGCGTGGATGGCGGCTGCACGACCGGCGGCTGCACGACCGGCGGCTGCTGTATCGGCGGGTCCTGCGCGAAGGCCGTCTTCACGCTGAACACCGAGGCGATCGCGTCGCAGTAGAAGCTGGCCAGGGCGTCTTTGGCCGGGCGCGGGCGCGGAACGGAGATCGTTTTCGTGCCTTTGACCACCGTGCGCGAGGCGTAGCCGATGTAGTCCTGGCGGATCCGCTCGAAATCGCGCGCGTTGATGACGTACTTGCGCTGCATCTCGCAGATGGTCATCTCACGGTCGCCCTTGTAGCTGTCCGACCGCGACGACTCGAAGCCGCGCGAGATGTTGCGGACGCGCACCGTCTGCGTGCGGAAGAACGAGCGCTGAAAGCGACGGGTGTCGCCGCGCACAAACTCCTGCGCGTGCCCGTCAAAGAGCTCCATCTGCAGATCCTGCCCATTTGGCGCCAGTGAAAAGACACCGCTGTCGGCGTAGATCGTCTTGCGCTCGGGACCGCGCGACAGATCGTAGATCGTCACGTCCCACATCTTGTTGGTCTGCGCATCGCTGCGTCCGACGCGCATGTAGAACTGGTCCGTCACCGCGTTGAGGACCTGGTCGCGCAGTAACAGCGTCGGTTTGGTGCGCTGGATATCCTGCTGCAGGATGCGCAGCTGGTGGTTGGCGCGCGGCATCACCTGATCATTGAACGCCACCATGCCGAAGGAGATGAGCAGCGCGCACCCCATCACCGGCAGCACCAGCGCGCGAACCCGCACCCCACTGGCCTTGAGCGCCGTGATCTCATGTTCCGCCGCCATTCGCCCGAACGCGTAGAGCGTAGCCACCAGCACGGCCATCGGCATCGTCATCGCCACGGTGAATGGCAGCGAGAGGTAGAAGAACTGCCAGATGACCGACCAGGGCAGTCCCTTGCCGGCCAGATTGGCGAGTTGGCGCGCCACGTACTGCAGCATCAGCAGTGACGTGAGCGCGGTCAGCGCGAACAGCAGCGGACCAACGTGCTCGCGCACCACGTAGCGGGTAATAAGCTTCACGACGTAAATTCCCCTTTGACCACCTGCATTATCAAGGGCGCAGCGACATGATGTACGTCTGATGTACGTCCGATGTCGGATCCACTCGCCCTGTGACTGATCCCGTTTCCACGCGGCCGTGCGCGCCGCTGGTACCCCACGACCGGAGTTCGGTGCGCCGACCGCTGCGCCGCGGGACCTGCCTGGTCTTCGCGTGCCTGAGCGCCCTCTTGGCCAAGCCTGCCGCAGCCCAGCAACCGCTCAATCGGGCGGATGCCTCGCTGTCGGCCCTGCTCCAAGGCGGGCGACTCCTCACCGAAACCTTCGCGTTGCGCCCCCTGCCGATCTTCGGACCCTTTGGCCGCGGCGCGCCGTATCGCCCGGACCCGGCTCGCGTCGCCGATCAGGTCGTGC
>CAYWCJ010000156.1:6754-10250 GCA_964456595.1 uncultured Gemmatimonas sp.
CGCACGACCTGATCGGCGACGCCATACGCGCCAAAGATCAGCTGGTGCAGCGCCGATGGACGCGCGTCGTCCAGGCGGGGCTCCTGCGTCGTCCGGACACGGTGCCCACCGTCGCCGCGCGCACGGATTCCGTTCCGGTGCCGCTTGGGCCGACGCCCGGCGCCCTCGTGCCGGTGCTGACACCGCCCCGGCGCGAAGGGGCCGATGTCAACAAGCAGATCGGCAACGATCTCCTCGGAGACCTGGGGACCCTCGGTATCGTCCTCGATTCCCGCCTCGAATCGAAGCTGCAACGGAGCAAGAACGAGCGATGCACGGCGGCGCAGCTCACCGTCATCGGCAACGCC
Organism: uncultured Gemmatimonas sp.; assembly: GCA_964456595.1. GTDB lineage: Bacteria > Gemmatimonadota > Gemmatimonadetes > Gemmatimonadales > Gemmatimonadaceae > Gemmatimonas. Next base: position 7,102 of record CAYWCJ010000156.1, read on the forward strand.
TGCCTCGGCAGCTTCCAGCCGCCGTCCTTCGACTTTCAGTTCAACCTGCGCACCGGTGGCGTCGTCGCCGATCGCGTCAACGTGAACGTCGACTACAACTCGCAGCGCGAGTTCGACGCGTCCAACAACATCTCCATCTTCTATCAGGGCAAGTCGGACGAACTGCTGCAGAAGCTCGAAGTCGGCAATGTGTCGTTGCAGATCCCGCCATCGCGCTTCCTCACGGCGGGCATTCCATCCGGCAACTACGGCATCCAGGCAACGGGGCAGGTGGGCCCCATGCGCTTCACCTCGATCGTCGCCCAGCAGAAGGGCAATGTCTCCAAGGACAACGTCTTCACCGTCGGCGAGCGCACGCAGCAGCAGGTCGAGCGCCCCATCGAAGACATTCAGGTCGAGACCCGTCGGTTCTTCTTCACGGTCGATCCGCGGCAGTTCAACGGCTTCCCGAATGTCGATCTGCTCAATCGCCAGCAGATGTCGCGGCTGGCCGCCGCGCTGCCCGATTCCGTGCGGCCGACGCGTATCTATGTCTATCGACAACTGATCGGCGCGGCCAACCAGAACCCGCGCGGACCGCAGTTCTCCGTGCGCGGTGCGCGCAACAGCTCCCGACAGATCTACGAAGTGCTGCGCGAGAACGTGGACTATTACGTCGATCCGTCGCAGCTCTGGATTGCGCTCGTGCGTCCGGTCTCGCCCAACGGGGAACGACTCGCGATCGCCTACGAAGTGAATGTGAACGGACAACCGGGGCGCAACCTCAACACCGGTGGTTCACCCGATATCGAATTCACCAACGAAACGCAGTTCGCGAACCTGCTCTGGGAACCGGAGCTGCAGCCAAGCAACGCCGAATACTTCGTGCGCGAGATCAAGTCGGTGTATCGACTGGGCGGCGAAGACATGCAGCGTCAGACCGTCAGCCTCAAGCTCGTCACGGGCACGTCAGGCGATCAGGAGAAGCCGTTCGACTCCTCGCGCGGCGAGACATATCTCCAACTCTTCGGACTCTCGCAAGCCACCAACTCGGCCACCTTCGACGTCGAAAATCGCGTCTGGCCGCGCCCCAACGACCCGAACTTCCTGGCCTCGAGTGGCGGACAGCAGAAGCTGTTCACCAACTACTTCATCTTCTTCCCGTCCGTGCAGCCCTTTGCGCGCGCCGGTCTCGCGCAACCGCTGGCCAATCCAGCCAACGACACGCTGTATCGCTATCCGAACGAATACCTGTACTCGGCGCAGCGACCGCAGGCGATCTATCGCATGATCGCGCGCTATGAGTCGGAAGGCGGAGGCAGCGCGGGTGCGATTCAGCTCAAGTCGTTGCAGGTACGACCGAATTCGGAGAGCGTCACGCTCGAAGGTCGGCTGCTCGAACGCGGTGTCGACTACACCATCGACTACGACCTGGGCAACATCACCTTCTCGCGTCCGGATACGCTCTTTCCGCGGCCAAGGCAGGTGAGTGTACGGTATGAGGAAAATCCGCTCTTCGCCGCGGCGCCGACGACGATTCTCGGGCTGGCCACCCAGTTTCCGCTCGAGAACGGCTCGCTCTCGTTCACGGCCATCTCGCAGCAGCAACGTTCGGCATTGAATCGTCCGCCACTCGGTTTCGAACCGATTGGATCGCTCGTCGCGGGCGTGACCGCGAACATGGCGTGGGATGCGCCGCTCCTCTCGCGTGCGTTGGCCAAGCTGCCGTTCAATACGGGCGCGTCGCGATCGCGCGTGGCGATGCAGGGCGAGTTCGCGATGAGCAAGCCGCAGCCGAACTCCGCCGGCCAAGCGTATCTCGAATCGTTTGAAGGCGATGCCGGACGCGACATTCCACTTGGCGAGAGCGCATGGCAGTTCAGTTCGCGCCCGTCGCTTGGCGCCCAACTGGGTTCGCTGATCGGTAGTACGACGCTGTCGTTGAATCGTGCGTCGACGCTCGCGTACCAGAACAACGGCGTGGACACTGCCTTCAACTTCGTGCAGTTCAATATTGCGCAGATCGATCCGGCGGTCAGGTTGCAAGGCGGCGGCGTGATGCCCAACGAGCAGCTGCTGTGGATGCACCTCTATCCGCTCCGGACCGGCGGCGTGTTCGATCAGGAGCCGGCCACCGGCAAGCGGCGCTACGCGTGGACGATCGGCGACAACTCGGCGGTGGGCAACACGCCAACGGGCAGACGATGGCGTTCGATCCGCACCGTGCTCAATCCCAGTGGTGCAGATCTGTCGCGCATCGAAAACCTCGAGTTCTTTGTGCTCGTGCAGGCGGGCCCCGGAAATACACGAAAGAATCCGACGCTGCTCTTCGACTTCGGCGAGCTGAGCGAGAATGCCGTTGCCTTCGCCCCCGAAACGCTCACGGTCAGTCCCGCGGTGCGTGCCGGCCTGCCGCAGGACACGACGTATCGTGGCAAGCGCCTGGTGGGCTACGATCGATTCGATTCGGAGCGCGATCCGTTCTCGCGCGCCTTCAATGCGGTGGAGAATGACAAGGGGCAGCCCGGTGACGTTGCCGATACGATCGTGGTGGTCGATCGCACTCAGGGCGTCGGACTCGTCTCCACGCAGAACGGCGTCACGCTGTGCTCGTCGTCGGTGCGAGTGCAACAGATCCTCGGCGACAGTCGCGCCAATTGCGGCGTGCGCAACAATCGCCTCGACGAGGAAGACATTGACCTCGATGGTCGATTGAATCTGTCCGACGCGCAGCGCGATCAGGAGCAGTTCAAACGCTTTGCGGTGGACTTGAGCGATCGTCGCAACTGGACGCGCGTTGGCCGCTGCTATGCCGACTCCAGCTCGACGGGCGGTGCGTTCAGCGCCGATTCGATCTGCTGGGTGCAGATTCGCATGAACTGGCGCGCGCCGCTCGAAGAACAGAACGCGCCGAACGATCGCCGAGTGCGCGCGATGCGACTGACGATGGTCTCGTCCGCGCAGGCGACCGACGACGAGTTTACGCGGGTGTCGCTCGCGCGTCTGCGTCTCATTGGCGCACCGTGGCTCAAGCGTGCCGATCGCCCGATCTCCGGCGCCGCCGGCGACTCGGTCGGCGCGATCACCGGCTACGTCGTGGCATCGCTGGTGGGGACACTCGATTCGTCGGCGGCGCCGGAGATCGGGCGATCGGCACGCTTGAGCCACGG
>CAYWCJ010000157.1:0-1611 GCA_964456595.1 uncultured Gemmatimonas sp.
GCGGTTTGGTAGCTCGCTGCGCTCGCATTTTGTTGGAGCGCCCGCTGCAGAAGCCCGCGTAGGTAGCCCCCTCCCACTTGCGCCGGCCTATCGATCAAGCTATCGTTGTACGACACGCTTATCGATGAGAGTCCCCATGGCAATCGTCACGGTCTCGCCGAAGTTCCAGGTCGTCATTCCGCGGGAAATCCGCGAGGCGCTCCGGCTGGAGCCGGGGCAGAAGGTGCAAGCGCTTCAATACCAGAACCGAATCGAGTTCATTCCCGTGCAAAGCATGCGCATGATGCGCGGCTTCTTGAAGGGCATGGACACGACGATCACGCGCGATCAGGATCGCGTGTGAACTTGATCGATTCGTCGGTGTGGCTTGAGTACTTCGCCGCCGGCCCGCAAGCCGGTCAGTTCGCTCCGGTGATCGAAGCGGTGGACCAGTTGCTGGTGCCGACGATCGTGTTGGTCGAAGTCACGCGCCGCGTCCTGCAGCAACGCGATGAAGATGCCGCCCTCCAGATTGCCGCCATGCTGCACCAGGGGCAGGTGGTTCCGCTCGACAGCGGGATTGCGTTGAGTGCGGCGCAACTCGGCGTCGCGCACAAGCTCCCCTTGGCCGACAGCATCATCTACGCCACGGCGAAGCAGTATCGAGCGACGGTCTGGACGATGGACGCACACTTCGCCGCCTTACCGGGTGTTCGTTATAGCCCCAAGCGCCCGTAGGGCTACCGAACCTTGCCTTGCTGCAGTCAGCGGCGATGAGGACTGCGGCCACGAGCTCGCTGCGCTCGCTGGCCGCAATTTATGATAGGCCCTGCAACAGAACGCGAGCGTTGAGGCTATAGAAAAAGGCGAGTTCGTTGCCGGAGGGCGTCGTTCACGGGCCTCGTGATCGCCTCGATTCGCCGAACTCGTACAATGTGCGCGATGCTTGACTGTTCGGCGCGGATTTGCGCGTGATTGTCCCCGTGCTGCGGCGCTCGTTATGCCGCGTAGGCCGCGTGGGCCAATTTCTCGATGTTGTGTACGAGGCAAGAGAGCGTCCATTGGCCGTGCACTTTCGCGCGGCCGCGCAGCGTGAAGCGATCGAGTCGCTTGTTGGCGCGCAGATTCCCAAACACCGGTTCCACCGTGGCGAACCGTTGCCCGTACGCCTCGCGTCCCGCCGGCGTATCGATGCGCGCTTGCATGCGCGCGGTGTGCGTGTGCCGGTCGACGTCGATGCGTCCGCGAAAGAACGCGATGTTGCGGGCCAGCGTGGTGTCCGGCGTGCGCAGGCACTGCGCGCGCAACGGACACAGACCGCAGTCGCGCTTCGCGCCGCGAAAGTGCGCGCCGACGTCGTCTTTCGTTTTCCGATTGCCGTCGCGGCGATACAACGACTTACCGGCGGGACAGACACACGCGCGCGCCTCCGCGTCGATACGTGCAATCGGTCGCGGTGAACACCGGCGGTGTCGTGGGCGGCGCGGGCTTGTGGTGGAGCGGATGCGGCCCGTGCTGGTGGCGCGCTTGCGTCGCGCAGCGTTCGTCGCGCTGGCGCAGGTCGCGATCGGCGATGAGTGCATCGACGTGCATCGACGTGCATCGACGTGCATCGACGTGCATCGACGTGCA
>CAYWCJ010000157.1:1711-5279 GCA_964456595.1 uncultured Gemmatimonas sp.
CATCGACGTGCATCGACGTGCATCGACGTGCATCGACGTGCATCGACGTGCATCGTATCCAACGCGCGCAGATTCGCTTCGCTCTGGTAGCCGGCATCGGCCGTGAGCTCCGTCGTGGACGCGCGCATCGGCTGCACCGCCGCGACGATCGGCAGGAGCAGCTCCTGTTCGGACCCGATCCCGTGCGCCTGCGCCACTACAATGATCTGATGCGCCGCATCGACGGCGGTGACGCCGGTGTACCCCTGAATGACGCCCTTGCCGGTCGCCATCGTCGCGCGGTCATTGTCGGCGCGATTGCTCTTCCGCACGGCACCCGACGCGCCGCGCCGATCGTCGGGAGGCGCGGCGCGCCACGCGCGCAGGTGGGCGGCATCGCACGTCAGCCGTTCGCGGCGCTGCTGCGCCTTCGTGGTGAGCGTCGGCTCGACGTCGGCCGCCCCTCGCGCCTTCAGTCGAACAGGTCGGCGAGCTCGATCAGGAGCCCGGGGATGATCTCTTCCCCGCTGAGCGCACCGGGTGCGACCAGGATCGTCACACTGCCGTCCGCGCGGTACACGCGCGCTTCACGGCGCGATAGATCGACGAGCCACACCAGCAGCGTTCCGGCCATGAACCAATCGGCGACTTTCGCCAGCACGTCTCCCGCACGATCGGACGGCGACAGCACCTCGACGGCAAGATCGGGCGCGAATTCGGCGAAACCCGCCGGCGGAACGGCGGGGCAGCGCTCCCAGCGCACGTAGGCCACGTCGGGCGCGCGCACGGTGTCCGCATTCCGCTGCAGCGTGAAGCCTGTTTCGGCGGCGAGGACGCGCCCACGAGGCACCGCCAGCCCACGCGCCCGACGCTCGGCGGTCAGGTACTCGCTGAGCGCGACCAGAACGCGAGCGGCGACGTCGCCGTGTGTCCACCCCGCCGGTTCGCGCACGATCATCCGTCCGCGAACCAGCTCGGTGCGGGCGTGCTCGATCGGATTCGCGAGCAGTTCTTCTGCGCTCATCGAGACTGGCAATGGGATCATCGCGGTGGTCCTCGAAGTTGCATCGGCCTTGGTCAAGCTCGGATGGTATCGCACGCCGTCAGCTGTGCGTCATCGGCTGGCCTTGCAACGGTCAGTCAAGCGGCGCGCCGAGTCTACTCGGCAGTGATGGCGCACGGAGGCGCACCGAAGCGCCTGGCGCGGTAACTTCCCCGGTATGCACCCCTCTCGAATTTTCGCGACGCTGTTGCTGGCCGCCACCCCGGCGCTGGCCCAGCGCCCCGCTGTCACCGCCACGACCGCCATCAAGGCCACACGCCTCATCATTGGCGACGGCACACAGATCGCCTCGCCCGTGGTGCTGATCGATGGCGAACGGATCACCGCGGTCGGCACCAGCGCGCAGATCAAGATCCCTGCCGGTGCGAAGGTCGTTGACCTGACCGGCTACACGCTGCTCCCCGGCTTCATCGACATGCACACGCACCTCACCTCCATCGACAACGATGGCGGTGACCTCGCCGTGCTCAAGGAAACCGCGGCCCACGGTGCCATCTACGCCACCGTCAACGCAAAAAAGACGCTCGACGCGGGCTTCACCACCGTGCGCGAAGCGGGCAGCACCGACTACGTGGACGTGGTGGTGCGCGACGCGATCGCTCGCGGCTTGATTCCAGGTCCGCGCATCCATGCGGCAGGACCTGCACTCGGCAGCACCGGCGGCCACGCCGACGTGAATGGCTGGAGCCCCAATCTCAGGATTCCCGGCACGGGCGCTATCGTCGACGGCGTGGACGAGGCCCGCAAGCAGGTGCGTCTCAACGTGAAGTACGGCGCGGACCAGATCAAAGTCGTCGCCACGGGCGGGATTCTCTCTGTCGGCGACGCGGTTGGCGCCAAGCAGTTCAGCGACGAGGAGCTCAAGGCCGTGGTCGAGGAGGCCACGCGTCTGGGCCGCAAGGTGATGGCCCACGCGCACGCCGGCGACGGGCTCAAGAGCGCCGTGATCGCCGGAGTGGCGAGCATCGAGCACGGCAGCCTCGTCGACGACGACGCCATCGCCCTGATGAAGGAGCACGGCACCTACCTGGTACCGACACTCATCATCCTCGAAGAGATCGTCACCGACGGCGCGCGCAAGGGCGTTCCCGCCAACTCCGTCGCCAAGGCCAAGGCGATTGCCGGCGATCGTCGCATCCGCCTGCGCAAGGCGTACCAAAGCGGCGTCCGGTTCGCGCTGGGCACCGACGCCACCAGCGACATCCACGGCCGGAACGGCGAGGAGTTCAAGTACATGGTGGATATCCTCGGCGCCACACCGATGGAGGCCATCACCATCGGCACGATGAACGCCGCCACGCTGCTGGGCGCCGAACAGGAGATCGGCAGCGTGAGCACCGGCAAGCTCGCCGACCTCGTGGCCGTACAGGGCAATCCGCTGGACGATGTAACCCGGCTGGCCAAAGTTGCGTTCGTCATGAAGGGTGGCGTGGTGTACAAGGCACCGACTGTCTCACCCTGACTTTTCCTGTCCATCCCCATCCCATCGATGAACCGACTTTTCTTGCTCTCTGCGGCGGCGCTTCTGCCCTCTCTGCTCGCCGCCCAGGACGCTCCCAAGCCGATGGTCGTTCCGATTCCCGTCGTCCCCGCGCCGGTGACGACGCTGCCGCTCAAGTACGCCGCCAAACCAACCAAGGCCGCAATCTCGGTCGAAGATCTGATGGCACGCGTGTATGTCTTCGCCGACGACTCCATGATGGGGCGCGAAGCAGGCACGAAGGGCAACACCATGGGCACCGATTACATCGCGGCCGAAGTGAAGCGCATCGGTCTGCAGCCGGCGGGTGAGAACGGCACCTACTTCCAGACCTTACCACTCAAGAATCGCTCCATCGACCCGATGTCGTCGCTGATCGTTGGCGGCGCTTCGCTGGCGTACGGCAAGGACTGGTTGCCGATGGGAAGTGCCACCGTCAACAAGACCGATGTCGAGGTGGTGTACGGCGGGACGATCGGGGATTCTCTGCAGCTGACACCGGCGCAGGTTGCTGGCAAGATCATCGTGCTGAACGTTCCGCTCAACGGTCCGGCCATCAACAATGCGGTCGGTGGCGATGGATTCTTTCCCATAGGCGCGCTGGCCGTTGTGCTGGTCCTTCCCGCGCAAGTGTTGCCCGCCATCGACAACTTCATCAGGACGCAGCAGACGCAGTTCATCGACAAAGGCACGAACGAGATGCGTCTCTTCATGGCGGCATCGGCGATGGACAGGATCTTTCCCAAGCCGCTCGGCGAGCTGACGCTGGGTGCCGCAGGCGCGAAGATGCAGCTGAACGCCATCGTGAACGCCACACCCATCGAGTTCCCGGCACGCAACGTTGTCGCGATCCTTCCGGGCAGCGATCCGAAACTCAAGGCGCAGTATGTCGCCATTGGTGCGCACAACGATCACGTGGGAGTGAGCCGCAAGCCCGTCGATCACGATTCGCTGCGCATCCTGACACACCTGGTTCGTCCGGGTGGCGCGGAAGACGGTGACAAGTCGGCCACGGCCGACCAGCAGGCGCAGATCAACGCCGAACT
>CAYWCJ010000157.1:5289-10248 GCA_964456595.1 uncultured Gemmatimonas sp.
GGAATGGCGCATGACGAATCCGCCGCGCGCCGACTCCATTTTCAACGGCGCCGACGACGACGGCTCGGGTTCGATGTCGGTGCTCGAGATCGCCGAATACATGGCCTCGATGAAGGTGAAGCCAAAGCGCTCGACGCTGTTCGTCTGGCACGTCGGCGAAGAAAAGGGCCTGTGGGGCTCGGCGTGGTTCACGGATCATCCGACGATCGCGCGCGACTCGATCGTCGCACAGCTGAACCTGGACATGGTCGGTCGCGGCAACGCGTGGGACGTCACCGGCGCCACCAAGGAGGGCGCGGTGCTGCACGGTTCACCCGACTATCTGCAGGTGGTCGGTTCGCGCCGACTGTCCACCGAGCTTGGCGACCTGGTCGACAAGGTGAACACCACCGGCAAGCACAACTTCAACTTCGACCTCTCGCTCGACGCGAATGGTCACCCGATGAACATCTACTGCCGCAGCGACCATTACGAGTACGCACGCTACGGCATTCCGGTGGCGTTCTTCACCACCGGCGGGCACTCGGACTACCACCAGCTCACCGACGAAGCGCAGTACCTGAACTACCCGCACATGGCGCGCATTGGAAAGTTCGTGGCGGATTTGGCGGTGACGATCGGGAACCGGGCGACGAGGTTGACGGTGGACCAGGCGAAGCCGAACCCGAAGGGAGTATGCCAGCAGTAATTGGCGCGAACGCGAAACTCGGCTCGTAACTGCAACCACCAAGTGTTGGGCTATGGGTTCGGGTTTTGGGCTTTGAGTTGAGTGGGCGTCGGCGCGGGGTGGGGGGAAAGGAGAACGCGCCGGCGGAGAACGATGAGCATGCGGCGAACTGATTGCGTGTCGGAGGCGAGGGCGGCGAGCGCTTCCTGCGGCAGGGAGTCGCGTCGCGACGCCAGATCGAGGTGGCTTTCGACCTCGGAGGCTGAGCCGATGGCCATCTGCAGATAGCGCGCGAACTGTGTCGGGCCGTCGTAACTCGCGCCCTCGGCGATGTTGGCGGCGATGGACGACGCCGCGCGTCGCAGTTGACTGCGCAGTCCTGGTGAACGGGTGTTCGAAACATGCTCAGTGGCGCGATGCACGTTCGCGGTGAGTTGCTGCGCCTTTTGCCAGACAACGAGACGTCGAAAGTCTTGCATGGACGCACTCTACACGCTGCTGGTGCCCGCCTCACCATCGTTTTCCCGCCGGTGGCTACATTTCTCTGCTGGCCCTTTCTCGAAGCCCAAAACTCGAACCCGAAGCCCGACACTTGGTGGTTGCGGTTTCGCGTTTGCCTTGGGGGTTTGGGGTTCGGCTTCGAGCTGCGGGTAAAGTTTGCGGTTTCCAGTTGCTCCTTCGCGTCCTCCGCCCCGTCCCGTCCGCATGCTTCGTCTCGGAATCGTCGGTCTCCCCAACGTCGGCAAGTCCACGCTCTTCAATGCACTCACTGCCGCGAAAGCCGAGGCTGCGAACTATCCGTTCTGCACCGTCGAGCCGAATGTCGGGATGGTCGAGGTGCCCGATGATCGTCTGGCGAAGCTGGCCGTCGTCGTCCAACCCAAGCGCACCGTACCGGCTGTCGTGCAGTTCGTCGACATCGCGGGTCTCGTCGCAGGCGCATCGGCAGGCGAAGGGCTCGGCAACAAGTTTCTGCAGAACATCCGCGAGACCGACGCCATCGTGCATGTCGTGCGCTGCTTCGAAGATCCGGATGTCACGCACGTCATGGGTTCCCCCGATCCGGCGCGCGACAAGGAGATCATCGAGCTCGAGCTGACGCTCAGTGACCTCGCGATCGTTGAGAAGCGACTGGACAAGGTGAGGCGGGCCGCGCGCACGGGTGACAAGGAAGCGCTGCTGGAGCTGCCCGCGCTGGAAGCGGCCAACACCGCGCTCGCGGACGGCCAGCCGCTCTCGCGTGCCGGCCTGGACAAGGCAACGCTGACGCAGCTGTCAGGAATGCAACTGCTCACCGCGAAACCGGTGCTCTACGCCGCCAACGTCACCGATGCCGAACTGGCGGGCGATGAAGGCAAGTATCTGCTGGCGTTGCGCGCGGCCGTGGCGGCCAGTGGCGAGCACGCCGAAGTCGTCCCGTTTTCGGCCAAGATCGAGGCGGAATTGTCGGAGCTGCCGCCGGAGGAGCGCACCGAGTTTCTGGCGTCACTCGGGCTCGAGACGGCTGGACTCGATCGCCTGATCCGGGCCGGTTATCACCTGCTGGGGTTGCAGACGTACTTCACGGCGGGTGAGCAGGAGGTGCGTGCGTGGACGATTCATCGCGGTGATACCGCGCCGCAGGCGGCGGGTGTCATTCACACCGATTTCGAGCGTGGATTCATTCGGGCCGAAACCGCATCGTTCGCCGATTTCGTCGCGTACAACGGGTGGAAGACAGCGCGCGAGAAGGGCGCCGTGCGATCCGAAGGTAAGGAGTACGTCGTCCACGATGGCGACGTGCTCCTCTTCCGCTTCAACGTCTGAGATCGTGATCTATTCGAGATGTAGCTTGCGTCACATTACGTAACGTCCGGCCCTTTTGCTGCCGTTGGGTGTAATGTGTTTCATTGACTGCTACAGAAGCATCGCGCGAGTGCGTGGCGCTTTGGTGGCACAGCTTCCGATGGATGGCTCTGGTGAATCGTCGGTTCGTGAGCGTGAGCGTCGTAACGCGCGCATTGGCAGTGCCGTCGCTGCTGTTGCTCGGCTCGCCCGTGCAACCTGTGCTGCGCGCACAGAGCGTCGATTCGTTCGCCGCGGCGAACACCGTGTCGCGTTTGCCGGCCAACGCGATGAAGGTGCCATTCTTTGTGGGCGAGAAGCTCGAGTACGACGTGCGCTTCGGGTCGCTGAAAGTCGGCTCCGGAAGCATGGAAGTGCTGGACATCGCCGACGTGCGTGGTCGCCCCTCGTGGCACACGCTCTTTCGCGTCAATGGCGGCATTCCGCTCTATCGCGTGAACGATCGCTACGAGTCGTGGTTCGATGTCGTCTCCATCACCACGCGCCGCTTCTATCAGGACCTCGAAGAGGGCAACTACAAGCCCAAGCGCCACTACGAGATGTTTCCCGAGCGCGGCATGTTCCAGCAGAACGACAAGCCGGAACAGCCCACCGTTTCGAGCCCGCTCGACGATGTCTCGTTCATGTACTTCGTGCGCACCATTTCGCTCGAAGTCGGCAAGGAGTACTCCTACTCCCGCTACTTCAATCCCGAAGGCAATCCGGTTCGCCTGAAGGTCGTGCGACGCGAAACGATCGACACGCCCGCCGGAAAATTCCGCACCGTCGTACTGCAACCGATCATTCGCACGAAGGGGTTGTTCAGCGAGAACGGGCGCGCTGAAATCTGGATCTCCGATGACGACTCGCGCATCGTCGTGCAGCTCAAATCACGACTCTCGATCGGCTCGCTCAACCTCTATCTCCGCGCGCACAACACGAAGGCCGGCCGGTAGGCGTCGTCGCTCGACGAAGACTCCCATCGAAGACGTCCGTCGAATCCGCTCCTCAGTCGAGAAAGCGCAACTCGTCCGCGGCCGGTCCAATTGTCATGGGATCTGCGCATCGAGCGTCGTCGTGTCGTGGTGTGTTGAGCCAGGTGCTCACCGGCCAGCTCTCGAGCACCCCCCCGTAAGGTTTGATCAGCGCCAGCGCGCGCGCGGCAGCAGTGGTTGGATCCAGCCACTCGTCCGCGTCATTCGAAGCGATAATCACCGGCATGCGGTCATGAATGCGTGACATCACCGCATTCGGCTCCGTCGTGATCACCGCACAGGTGTGCAGCGGTTCAGCGATCGGATCGTTTTTGGGCGTCCACGATTCCCAGATCGCGCCCATCAGAAACGGCGCCGAGTCGGGGAGACGAATGCACCACGGCTGCTTGGCCTTTTCACCCGGCACCAGCTGCCACTCGTAGAACAGATCGGCCGGCATCAGCCCGCGGCGCGACTTGAAGGCCGCCCGGAACGACGGCTTGGTGGAGACCGTGTCGCCGCGCGCGTTGGCCAGCCTGGCGCCAATCGACGGGTCGTCGGCCCAGGCCGGAACGAGACCCCAGCGCACGAACATCGCGCTGCGCGAGTCGACGCGCTGCGCGACCAGCGGAATGGACTGGGAGGGCGCGACGTTGAACCGCGGACCAAGTGCGGGCATGGCCACGCCAAGTCCGAGGGTGTCAAAGCGAGCGGGGTTACCGAAGCCATAGCGTCCACACATAGGGGCGGAGAGTAACTGCGGAATCGCCAACCTCCCAGTGTCGGGCTTCGGGTTCGGGTTTTGGGCTTTGCGAACAACTCGAAGCTCCAAACCCAAACCCGAAGCCCGAAACTTGGTGGTTGCAGTTTCCTCTCCTGCCTTGCCCACGCTACCGGATATCGCCTATGTTTCCCGGTTCTACCGCGCCAGCCCAGGCTGTCGCGCCCCTCCGCCCGCGGAACGGCACTGCGGGTGGCATCTCAAGTCCATAGGGAGGATTGCCGAGTGGCAAAGCTCAAGATCCGCCGCCAGTCATCGCGGCGGTACGAAGCAGTGTACATCTACGATTCCGCGCTCGAAGATACGGCCATCGTCGAGAAGCTCGACAAAGTCCAGTCGCTTCTTGCGCTCGCCGAGCCGGCCGAAATCGAACATTGGGGCCGTCGCGCTCTCGCGTACAAGATCGGTCGTCACGAGAACGGCTATTACATCATCACGCATTTCAATGCGGAGCCGAAGGTGCTGCCCGAGTTCGAGCGCGCCCTCAAGCTCGATGGTGGCGTCATTCGCTATCTCATCACGTTGCACGAGCACGAGCTTGGCGCACCGAAGCTGAGCGATGAAGAGCTGGCGGCCCGTCGCGGCCGCAGCGATGACGACGACGACGACGAGGAATAACTCATGCGCAGACAGAAGAAGCCGTGCCCGATCACTGAAGCGGGCATCCGGTATGTGGACTACAAGGATGATCGCCTGCTCGGTCGCTTCATCAC
>CAYWCJ010000158.1:0-10211 GCA_964456595.1 uncultured Gemmatimonas sp.
GACCCTGATTGAATTTCCTATCCTGACAGCTCGGGCAGAAGTAGCGGCAATCGTCGCCGACCCAGGCCGGACAGCGCTCGTTCAGCCACGCCACCGTCTCGACGTCGAACAACGCGCGGCTATGATCGCCAGCGTCGCCAGCAATGACCGCTTGTCCTGAGGCCGCGCGAACCTTAGCATGACGCGCGGTTCCGCAGTATCCGCACTTCCACCCGTTCTGTCGGCGCAGGCACCGGCCGCGCGGAGGCTCACCGACCGTGCTCCTCGCTACCTCGCCGCTCGCGGCTGCACTGGGCCTGGCCCTCGCCCTGTTCGGCTTGCCACGTCCCGCAGCCGCGCAGGCGACCGGTTCGCATGTCGAAGCCGCACGCGCGCCGGAATCCTTCGTCCACGAGTCGTGGACCGTGGCGGACGGGCTGCCGGTCAACTCGATCAACGCGCTGCTGCAGAGCCGCGACGGCTATATCTGGGCGGCGACGTACGACGGGCTGGTGCGCTTCGACGGCGTGCGTTTCACAGTCTTCAACACGGCCAACTCGCCGGGTCTCCCGAACAACCGGATCACCAATCTGCTGGAGGCACGGGACGGCGCCCTCTGGCTGCGAACCGAGCAGAGTCAACTGGTTCGCTTCCACGACGGGGTGTTCACGCACCTCGGCGCCGAGCGCGGCGTGGCGGCGCCCGCGAATGGAGCGCTCTACCAGGACGCAAGCGGCACGCTCTGGGTGGGGACGGAGCGGGGATTGGGTTTCATCCGCGACAATCGGCTCGTTCCAGTGGCGGCGGAGGTCATCCGCGGCCGGGTCGCGGCGATCGTCGAGCGCCGGGACGGCAGCATCTGGGCCGGGCTTGCGGCCGGCGGGCTCTTCCGGATTCAGGGAGACAGCGCCCAGGCGATTGCGGCGCTGAACGGGCTGGCGGCCGAAGGGGTCACGGCGCTGTACGAGGATCCCCTGGGGACTCTCTGGATCGGCACGACGAAAGGAGTCTGGCGCTACGGTGATGCGCCCGAGCCCGTACTGCGGACCGACGGGCCGCTGGGCTTTCGGGCTTCGCCCAGGACGGCGGAGCTGTGGGTCCAGACTCTTGAAGCGGTGTACCGGCAGAGCGCACCGGGGGCCATGCGTGTGCTGGAGCGCGCTACACGTTCCTTGCGGTTCGGCCTGCTGCAGCCGGACGAGGCTGGGCGCATGCTCTACGCGTTAGGGCCCGAACTGCACCGCGAGGGACGCCGGATCTATTCGCTCCGGCCCGAGCCCGCTCGACAAGCCACGGTCCACGCGTGGATCACGGCGATCACGCTCGACCACGAGGGCAGCCTCTGGCTCGGAACCAACGACGCCGGCCTGCACCGGCTCAAGCCTGCCGCTTTCACGGTGTACAGCGAAGCCGAGGGCCTCTCTCACCGCAACGTGCTGAGCGTCTATGGAGATCGCGAGGGCACCCTCTGGATCGGCACGGCCGGGGAAACGAATAGGCTGGAGCGCGGTCTCATCACGACGCTCCCGGACTACCAGGGCTACGCCCGATCATTTCTGCAGGACCGCGCCGGGCGGCTGTGGGTGGGTGGCCGGGGGCGGGACGGCCTCACGCGCTGCCCGCAGCCGGGGCTGGCTTGTGAGCGAGTCGCCGGGCTCCCGATCCAGGAGGGCGCGATCCTGGCGATGCACGAGGACCCGGCCGCCGCCATTTGGATCGGCACGGAGGATGGACTCCTGCGCTCCGAGGGAGCCGGCTGGCATCGCTTCACCGAAGCCGAAGGCGCGCCCGTCTTCCCAGTGCGCGTGTTCCAGCAGACGAGGGACGGCGCGCTCTGGATGGGCAGCAACGGCGGTGGCCTGGCGCGCTACGACCAGGGCCGCTTCCGCAACGTCACCACGGCCGAGGGGCTGCCCCTCGATCTGGTCCGCTCGCTCCACGAGGACGCCGACGGCTGGCTCTGGGTCGGCACCGAGGGGCGGGGTCTAGCTCGCCTCGACCCGCGCGAGTGGCAGCAGGGGCGCCGCGGCGGGCAGATCGTCAGCTACCGCACGCAGGTCGGCCTCTTCGACGACGTGATCCACCAGATCCTCGAGGACGACTTCGGGCGCCTCTGGATGAGCAGCAACCGCGGCATATTCTGGGTCCCGCGGAGCGAGTTGCTCGCCTTCGCCGAGGGCAGGACCCGGCAGATCAACTCGACGAGCTACACCGAGCGAGACGGGCTGCGGAACCGCGAGACCAACGGCGGCTCTCAGCCCGCCGGGGTGAAGACGCGGGACGGGCGCCTCTGGTTCCCCACGCAAGACGGCGTGGCGGTGGTGGACCCCACCCGCATTCAGGGCAACCGGCTTGCCCCCAACGTAGTGATCGAGCAGGTGACGGCGGGGGGCACGCCACTGCGGCAGCGTGCCGGCGTGCTGGAACTGGGCGTCGAGCATCGCGACCTGGAGATCGAGTACACGGCGCTCAGTTTCCTTGCGTCCGCCAACGTGCGCTTCCGCTACCGGCTCGAGCCCTACGACAAGGACTGGGTCGACGTCGGTAGCCGCCGCACCGCCTACTACACGCGGGTGCCGCCCGGCCGGTATACCTTCCGGGTGATCGCCAGCAACAACGACGGCGTCTGGAACGAAGTGGGCGCCTCGCTGGCGCTCGCCCTGGCGCCCCGCTTCCATGAGACCGCAGCCTTCCGGGTGCTCCTGGTGTCGCTGGCCGGGCTGCTGATTGCCAGCGGCCTCGGCTGGCGCGTGCGTAGCCTGCGCGCTCGCGCCCGCGAGCTGGCGCGCCTGGTGGACGAGCGCACCGCCGAGCTGCGCGCACAGAAGCAGCAGCTCGAAACCCAGGCCGGCCAGCTGCAGGCACTGGACCGCGCCAAGAGCCACTTTTTCGCCAACGTCACCCACGAGTTCCGCACCCCGCTGACGTTGATCCTCGGCCCGCTGCAGGACCTGGCGCGGCAGCGCGACGCCATGCCACCAGCGGTGCTGCGACCGCAGGTCGATATGATGACGCGCAACGCGCAGCGCCTGCTGCGCCTGGTCAACCAGGTGCTCGACCTCGCCAGGATGGAAAGCGGCGCCCTCACCCTCTCCACGGCGCGCCAGGATCTGGTCGAGGTCGCGCGTGGCGTCACCCTCTCGTTCACCCCGCTCGCCGAGCGCCGCGGCATCGCGCTGCGCTTCCACGCCGAGGCCGAGGCCGTGCCGGTTCAGATGGATGCCGAGCAGATGGAAAAGGTGCTGCTGAACCTGCTTTCGAACGCCTTCAAGTTCACCGAGCCCGGCGGCCGCGTCGAGGTGACGCTGAAGGAGGAGCAGGGCACCGCAGTGGTCGAGGTGCGCGACAGCGGCATCGGCATCGACCCGGAGAAGCTGCCGCATGTCTTCGAGCGATTCTACCAGGCGGACAGCTCCCCCAACCGCCGCTACGAGGGCACCGGCATCGGCCTGAGCCTGGTGCGGGAGCTGGTCGAGCTGCACAGCGGTACGGTGAGCGTCCAGAGCCGGCCGGGCGAGGGAAGCATCTTCGCGGTGCGGCTGCCTTCGTGCCCTCACACCCGAGCCGAGCGAGGCACGACCGAAGTCGGGGTGATGGCCACGGGGCCGGGGAACCCGCTGCCGCGGGATCTCGACGGGAACCTATCCAGCGAGGAAGAGCCTGCCGACACCGACCGCACCACCGTGCTGGTGGTGGACGACAACGCCGACATCCGCGCCTATGTGCGCTCGGTGCTCGAACCCATCTATCGCGTGCTGGAGGCCGACAACGGCGAGGTGGGACTAGAGCGCGCCCTCGAGGCGCTGCCGGACCTGGTGATCGCCGACGTGATGATGCCGCACCGCGACGGCTTCTCCCTGGCGCGTGCGTTGCGCGAGGACGCCGCCACCGATTGCATCCCGGTGATCCTGCTCACCGCCCGCGCGGCGCCCGGCCACGAGGTGGAGGGGCTCGGTGCCGGTGTGGACGACTATATCACCAAGCCCTTCGACGCGGGCGTGCTGGCGGCGCGAGTGGCCAACCTGATCGCGAGTCGGCGGCGGCTGCGCGAGCGCTTCCGGCAGGAGGGCGTGCCCGCTCGAGCCGAATCACCCGCGCCCTCCCCCGCGCGCTCCGAGCTGGAGGAGCAACTGCGCGCCATCATCGACGCGAACCTCACCGAGCCCGACTTCAACCCCGAGGCGCTCGCCGCTGCGGCCGGGCTCAGCTACAAGCGGCTCTACCGCCGGCTGGCGGCCGAGTTGGAGGCCACGCCCAGCCAGTTCATCCGCGTTGTGCGGGTCGAGCGTGCCTCCGAACTGCTGCGGGAAGGTGCCGGCAGCGTCACCGAGATCGCCTACGCGGTCGGCTTCAACTCCCTTTCCCACTTCCACAGCAGCTTCCGCTCGCGCTTCGGCACCTCCCCCCTGGCCTCGCGACGCACGCCCGCCTGAGCCACTCCCGTCCGCCTCGCTACCCTCGCGCGCGGCCACATCGCACCCCGCACACAGCCGTTTTCATCCGGCAAGTCGTTGGCGCTCCACCACTTGGGCGAGGTGTGTCCAATACGCGCACTCGCGTGTCCAGTATGAGGTGGCACGTTTTTCAATCCTCTTGCATCCTTGCGCCCAGGCCGGTCATTCGTCCCCCGCAACCAGGCGGCATCATGCGCGACCCACTCCCCGACCTGCCCCCGATGGCTTCGCCCACCGTGCCGCCATCCGATGCCGTCGAGCTGGAGCTCGGCGCGCTCGAGGCGACGCTGTCGCCACTGCCAATCGCAAGGGACGCAGGCGGTACACGAGCGCTATGCCACACGCACATCCGAACCCAAACCCGCGCCTAGAGACGAATTATGATCAGCATCCGACGTTCCTCGATCCTTCTGCTCATCCCAATGGCGCTGGCCATGCTGTCCGCCTGCCAGGACCGTGAGTTGCCGACCGCCGCATCACCGGGTGCCGCCGCGCTCGCGGTGGTACCGGGCGGCTACGTGAGCGTGCTCCCGCAAGCGCCCTCACTGGAGCCGCACGGGACCGTTCAGCTCACGGCCACCGTGCACAGTC
The DNA here is from genome assembly GCA_964456595.1 of uncultured Gemmatimonas sp. GTDB lineage: Bacteria > Gemmatimonadota > Gemmatimonadetes > Gemmatimonadales > Gemmatimonadaceae > Gemmatimonas. The sequence continues at coordinate 5,025 of CAYWCJ010000158.1, forward strand.
CGGTGGACAGGGCGCTGCCCAACCGCAAGGTTACCTGGTCGTCGGGCAATCCGGCGATCGCCACGGTAAACGCGAGCGGGCTAGCGACCGCCGTCGCGCCGGGCACGGTAACGCTGACCGCCCGCAGCGGGGCCGCGCTGGGCACCACCACGCTGACCGTCACTGTTGCGGTCGCGGCCATCGCGATCACCCCGGGCAGCATCACCGTGCCCTATGTGGGTGGGGGTGCGTTGTCAAATACGCTGGGGTGGGTACCCGACCCGGCCTGGACACCCGGACAGCTGGCCGCAACGGTTACGGACGCACAGGGCAACACCCTCAACCGCCCGGTCACGTGGGAAAGCTCGAATACCGGCATCGCCACCGTCGACGGCACCGGAAAGGTTAGCGGTGTGAGCCCAGGCCTGGTGTCGGTCACCGCAACCATCGGCGGGATCACCAGCAACATGGCGACCGTCTGCGTCGGTGGCGGGGTGACGGACTTCGCACTCATTCCGGGTTCCGGCCCGCAGCCCCCCCCCACGCTTTACCTGAGCGTGACCGCGACCGCGTCGTGCGGCCAGACCGACGCCCCGTTCCGCTATTTGTGGAGCTGTCAGGGTACCAACACTGTGCTTTGCAACGCCTTCAAGGCCAATGTCAGTAGCGGCCTCTTCAGCTCCTACGAGTTTCCGCTTGACGCTGGTGAGATATACAACATCGGCGTCCAGGTGTGCCTCTACACGTGCAGCAGCGTGCGCACCAACGCCTACGATGGCGCCTCCTATGGGCTGTCTACTTCAACTGAGAGGTAGTCGATGGGAAACCCCTGTGCAACAGGGGTTTCCCATGAGGTCTTCTCGCGGGCGAAGGGGTCGTTCGTAGACCGTCTGCAGGCGATGCAGATGGTCCGACACCAACCGAAAGAGCGGCGGCGAGCGGCAGGCGCCCTCCAGTGCTGACAACGCAAAGCGGTACGGAATGGGTGCAGGGGCATGAATCCGTTCACGGCTGTCAGCAGCCCCCAGGCACGCGTCGCTGCGTGTAGTCGTTGGTATTGGGGGCACACTCACTCGGTACTTACCGCGAACTGTGTCGATACAATTCGAGAGATTGTCGATACATCGCGAAAGCGTACACGATAGCGCTGACCCTACTTCACCGCATTCACCATGTCGAAGATCGGCAGGTACATCGCCACAATCATGCCGCCAACCACCACGCCCAGGAACACGATCATGATCGGCTCAAGCAGTGACAGCAACGCACTGACGGCCGCATCAACCTCGTCATCATAAAAGTCGGCGATCTTGGTGAGCATCTCGTCCAAGCCACCAGTCTGTTCACCCACCGCGATCATGCTGATCACCATGGGCGGAAACACGTTGGATTTCTGCAGCGGCGCGGCAATCGTTTCACCACCGGCGATGCTGGCTCGGCTGCCCATGATGGCGTCCTGCACGACCCGGTTGCCCGAGGTACGCGCAGTGATCTCCAGGCCATCAAGGATGCTGACGCCCGACGAAATCAGCGTACCCAGCGTTCGCGTGCAGCGCGACACGGCCGACTTGCGCAAGACGTCACCCAGCACCGGCACGTGCAGCAGCAGGCGATCGATGACCCGCTGTCCGTTGTTGGTGGCGTAGTACTGCTTGATGAAGTACCCGAAGCCCGCAATGCTGAGGATGCACGCCCACCAGTACGAATTGAGGAATCCCGACATGCCGATCACGACGCGCGTTGGCAGCGGGAGGGTCATGCCCACACTGCCAAACATGCTGGCGAGGGAAAACGCCCCCTGACGCCCCACCGCGCAGCAAAAACTTTCGTTATCGCGGGAAACTCACGGTAAGGTATCCCCCGGCAGAGCCGGGGGCTTTAATTGAGGGGCCGCTCAGAGCGGCTGAACGCGGGCGAAAGCGGCCGCTTGGGGGGTGAGCCGCCAAGGCGGCGAGCGGGGACGCTCACGCGGCCCCGTGTTTACCGGCCACCGCGATGGTGGCCGACTCCTACCCCTTCCACAAATTCATCTGGTCCAACCGGTGATCCGCCGCGTCCTGCTGCCGGATGTACTCGCGAATCACCGCCTCATCCCGCCCCACCGTCGACACGAAGTACCCCCGCGCCCAAAAGTGTTGCCCCACAAAATTCCGCTTCTGCTCGCCGTACACCCGCGCCAAATGAATCGCACTCTTCCCTTTGATAAACCCGATCACCTGCGACACCGCATACTTCGGCGGAATCGCAATCAGCATGTGCACGTGATCGGCCATCACATACCCCTCCTCAAACCGACTCTCCTTCTGCCCCGCCAGCCGGTGAAACACTTCCCCGAGATGCTTCCGCACCGCCCCGTACAGCGTCTTGCGGCGACGCTTCGGGATGAACACCACATGGTATTTGCACTCCCACCGGGAGTGACTTAGGCTTTCCAAACCGTCCATCGTGACTCTCCTGATCGTGTGCTTGGCGGCTCACGGCCAGAGATTCATTGATGGACGGTCTTGTTGCTACTCCCGGAACTATCAAACCCTTCCTGCCTCCCCGGCAGAGCCGGGGGGTCTCCCATTGAACTAGGCAAACGGATTTTCGACATCGAGTTCCGGGAACAACGAGAAGTCGCGATCACGAGTGAGGAGCGCTTCGACGCCGTGCGCGATGCAGATCGCTGCGATGCGCGCATCATGCACGACCGCACCGCGCACGCGAGGGCGACGCACGAAGCCCGACAACACGCTGGTGAACCCCTGCGATTCGCCGAGTAGTCGAAGGGTCGGCGCGGCGAACCACCCTTCCAGTTGCGCCCATGCCTGTTGGGACGTGCTCGCGGTCTGTCGCCAGATCTTTGGATTGGTGACCACGCTGAAAAACTCGTACACGCAGGGCCACGGGATGGCCCACGGGTCGCGACCCGCGGCGAGTGCCCGCAAGCGAGCCTGCGCAACCGCGTGCTCTGCCACTTCGCGGCGATGCGCGTAGACGAGCACGTTCGTATCGACAGCAATCATCGCCGACCACCGTATATCTCATCGCGCAGATCGGGCCAGGACATGCTCTCGAGCGGGTTCGCATCACGCGCATCACCAACACTTAGGTCAGGCAGCTGGTAGGTCGTCGGTGCGTCCTCTGCGGCGAGCACTCGGCGAAGGCCCTCCTCGACCACGGCGCGCAACGGCACACCCGATCGTTGCGCGTGGCGCTTGGCCCGCGCCAGCAACGCGTCTGCGATATCGATCGTCGTTTTCATGTGATACAGCCTACCCATATCACGCGGTATGGGCAAGCTTGCCACGACGACAATCGCCTACCCTGGGTGGTAAAGCACTTCACCCTGCCCCGTTTTTTGCAGGCGGCGTTTTTCAAACGAATGCGAGAAGCGAAGGTGCGATGCCCGATCACTTACTCAGCCCCGTCACCGTCGCCACCCACACATCACTCTGAAAATCACTCAGCGTGAAGTACAGCCACCCATCATGCTCGGCGATTCCGATCGACGCGTTGCTGTGCGGCCGCGAGGGTTCGTCAAAGCGCAGTACCTCTCGAAATGCACCGTCAGCGATCCGGTATTCAACGACTGCGCCTCGCATAGCGGTCATTAGCGGTGATCGCTTCGTGAGGTAAAGACTGCGTCCGTCGCTGGAGCGCACGGCCGCTCCGAACCCGACGGTCATCGAATCAATTGCGGATGCGGCGAGGCGCGTGCCCGCGCCGCCATCAATTGGCTGAGCAACCGCGTTCCACGCCGTGTCGAAGCCAAGCATGGTCTTCCCCTGATCCAGCCACGCGAGAGTCAACAGACGACCGCTGAAGGCGATTTCACGCGGTGCGCTCCATCGACCAGCCGCGATGCGCGTGGCACCCTGCACCCGATAAAACGGCGTCGCCGACGAGTAGTACGCGGGCGTGGGCACCATCCACGCCAGCATGCTGCCATCCGGCGACCACTTGGGGTTGCGTTCATCGGGCGACGTACCGGAGGAGATCTGTGTCGGCGTTCCTCCTTCCGCAGCGACCACGAAGACGCGTCGAAGACCTCGCGCCAGCGTGTGAAACGCGACCTCGCGTCCGTCGGGCGAAATCGTGACCATGAACGCGGCCCTCGCACCGTGCGTGAGTTGCTCCACCGGACCACCGTTGAGCGACTTGCGAAAGATTTGCGAAATGCCTTCGCGATTCGAATTAAACGCCATCCATGCGCCGTCGCGTGAGATATCAATACTTTCGATCACCTCGCGATCATTGGTGACAGGTTGTTGCGCCACGCGACTGGAGATCCAACCGGTTTTCGGAATCGGCACCTTGTACACGGCGGTGTAGTACGTCGCGACAGAATATGCGAGTCGCGTGCCGTCCGACGAAAGTGAAATGAGAGAGGGATTCAGCCCCGTGCTAATGCGTCCAGGCTCGCCGCGCGGACGTCCGTCATCGTCGATGTTGATTTGATAGACGTCTCGCGCGCCCGATTGTGTCGACACTATCAGCAACCGTCGACTGTCGGGCGCCCATGTCGGACTCATACTTGTCCCGTCATCCGAGGTGAGGGCCACCGTCGCGCCGCCATTCGCCGGGACAAGCACAACTTGGCTGGTCGCAATATTGTAGTCCCAAAAGTAGCTCCTGTTGCCCAACACGAACGCGATGAATCGACCGTTCGGTGACCACGCGGGTGAGTGCATCTGCGCAGCGCTCGTTACGAAACGCGGCGTCCCGCCGCTCGACCCGCGCACGAACAACGAATCCGCTTTGACGTACGCCACCTGTGCGCCGTCGGGCGACCAACATGCAGAAGTCGCACCGGCATCGATCACCGTGCCGGGGCCACCGAGTGCTGGACGGGACTCCATACCTCGCCGGCTGTACACAAGGAGTCGATCACCGGTTGGCGACCAGCCCGTTGGCATGGAGACGCCTGCGATCTGCACGGCGTCGCCGCCATCGGTGCGACGAAGTTCCACACGCCGCGCCGTGTCCGACGCGGATACCGCGAGATACGCCACCGTCTTGCCGTCAGGCGCGATCGTCGGGAATTCTTCGAGTCCGGCCGCACGCGTGAGTTGCATACTCGCTGACAGCACGGCCGATGTCGGTGCACGATCGCGCATCCGCCACCACGTGCCCGCGATGGCGACGACGCACGCGACGGCGGCGATTGCTCGACATGGTCTTCACCTCCTACGGCGTGGTCGAATGGCTGCCGGACATCGAGCG
>CAYWCJ010000159.1:0-10190 GCA_964456595.1 uncultured Gemmatimonas sp.
GCGATTCGATCGCGATGTCACCGACGTCTTCGCCGTGCAGGACGAGATCTCCCGTGCCATCGTCGAGACGCTGCGCATTCGCCTGCTCACGGACACCGAACGACTGGTTGAAACTCCGACGGCCGATTTCGGTGCGTACGAGTCGTATCTCAAGGGGCGTTTCGAGTGGAGTCAGCGCACGGCCGCCTCGATGCGACGCGCGCTCGATCATCTGCAGCACGCGATCGATGTCGATCCAAGCTTCACGCTGGCGCTCACGGGTCTCGCGGACTGCTATCTCACGCTCGCGATCTACGATGTGCTGATGCCCGCCGACGCGATGCCCAAGGCGCTCGCCGCGGCGGAACAGGCCCTTCGCATTCGCCCCCGTTCGGCCGAAGCCCTGACGGCACGCGCATCGGTGCGCGCCCTCTACGACTTCAACTGGATCGGTGCGGAAGCCGATTACGCCTCCGCGCTCGCCGCACGTGAACAGGGGCCGGTCACGCATCAGTGGTACGCGATGCATCTGCTCGCACCACGCATGCGTTTCAGCGAAGCACGCGCGCACGTCGCGCGGGCACGAGAACTCGACCCGCTCTCGCCATCGATTGCCTCGAGCGCCGGCATTCTGCGGCTGTACGAGCGCGACCCGGAGCAGGCGATACGCGAACTCGCGATGGTCATCGCGCAACATCCCTCGTTCGGGCTCGCACATCAGTTTCAAGGTCTCGCGCTCAGCGAACTCGGTCGTCACGCCGAAGCCGTCACGACACTCGAACGTGCCGTGCTGCTTTCCGGCCGGAGTCTCGAGTCACGCTCGGCCCTCGGCTACGTGCAGGGACGCGCGGGCAACGAACCGGCAGCGCGCGAGATGCTTGACGCGCTCGAGGATGAATCCTCGCGCGGCTATGTGTCGCCGTTGCTGCTGGCGCAGGTGTGCGTCGCGCTCGGCGAAGTCACGCGCGCACTCAACTACCTCGAAGATGCGCTGTCCGTACGGGCGTCGGGACTGCCCTTCATCTCCGTTCGTCCGTCGTTCGATCCGCTCAGGCGCCTGCCGCGATTCGAGAAGATTCTCACACAACTCGAAGGCGCATGAGCACCACCGATCTCGAACGTCTCAGCTACGCGCCGCGACTGCAACGCGCGGGGCGACCCGAGTTCGAACAGACCGACAGTGAGCCGGTGACGTTTCGGGCCACCGTACTCTTTGCGGATATCTCGGGGTTCACACCACTCGCGACGCGGCTCGCCGCACGCGGTCCGGCCGGTGTGGAAGAACTCTCGCGCGTCCTGAACCGGTTCTTTGGCGAGCTGCTTGCATTGGTGGACGCGTTTGGCGGTGAACACGTGAAGTTTGCGGGCGATGCGCTGTATGCAGTGTGGTCGACGCACGAGCGCAACGCACATGATGTCATGCTACGCGCGACCGCGTGCGCCGTGGCTATCCGGTCGGCGCTTGATGCCTTCGACGCCGGTGATGGTGCACAGCTGACGTTGCGCGTGGCCGTAGCCGCTGGAGAGGCCACCGCATTCGATGTCCGCGGCACCGACGAGCGTTATTTCGTGGTCGCCGGCCCCGTCATGCATGACGCCTTCCGCGCAGCCGAGCGTGCCGAACGCGGACAGTCCGTCGTGACGAACGCCGTCTGGGCCAGCGTGTCGGCGAACGCAGTCGGAACGCGTCTCGACGACGCGCATTGGGTGGTGGAGTCAGTCGATTCGACGACGTCGCGCGCTGCTCGCGGGCCCACGGGTGCGTACACTCCCTCGTCAGCACATGCGTCGCGCTTTGCCGACTACGTGCCAATGCCCATTCGCGCACGATTGGAAGCCGGTCACAGCCAGTGGCTCGCTGAGTTGCGGCGGATCACGGTGCTCTTTTGTCAGGTGCGGGGCCTCGATCACACGGCGCACGACGCGCCGACAGCGCTGCGAACGCTTGGCGAGCGCGCATCGCAACTCTTCAGTCGTCACGATGGCTTCCTCAAGGAGATTGTCATCGACGACAAGGGTGTCGTCCTGGTGGCGATCTTTGGCGTGCCGCCGCGTGCGCATGAAAACGACGCCGTGCGCGGCGTGCGCGCGGCTCTGGCCCTCCGCGCGTTGATCGCGGAGCTTGGCTTCACGAGCGGCATCGGCGTGACGACCGGTCGCTGCTTCTGTGGAACCGCCGGCTCCGACGTGCGACGTGAGTATGCGGTCATCGGCGAAACGATGAATCTGTCGGCGCGCCTGATGTCCGCTGCCTCGGTCGTCAGCGACGGCAGCGGGATTCTGTGCGATTCGACAACGCACCAGCTCACAACGACGCGCCTGGATTTTGCGTCGCTTGCTCCCATACTCGTAAAAGGCAACGCGCGGCCGGTCGCGGTGTTCACGCCGCGGGGACTTCGCAGTACCACACGGCGCGTGCAAGACGAGATGGTGGGTCGCGCCCACGAGCGAGCGACTGTGTCGGCCTCTGTACAGCAGCTCGCTCATGACTCGCTCGGCTCCACGTTGCTGATCGTCGGTGAAGCGGGTATCGGCAAGTCGCGGCTGCTCGATCTCGTCGAAGAGGAGGCCACGGCCTGTAGCGTGTCGGTGCTGCGCGGCGCGGCCGACCCGATCGAGCTGGCCACACCGTACTTCGTGTGGCGTCGCGTCTTCGAGCAGTTGCTTGATCTCAGCGACCTGCCTGACCGCGTGATGAGACGCGAGCGTGTGGTGCGGCGGCTGGGTGACGCGATGGTGGACCGTGCGCCGTTGCTTGAGGCGGTGATGCCCTTGGGCTTCGACGAGACACCGTTCAGCACGACACTCTCCGGCGCGACGCGCGCGGCGGCGACGCAAGAGCTGCTGCTGTCGCTGCTCGCGGAGACCGCATCGTCGACACCCACGGTGATCCTCCTCGAGGATGCGCACTGGTTTGATGCGGCGTCGTGGGCGCTCGCGCTTGCCGTTCGTCGTCGCGAGCCGTCACTGATGCTTGTGATGACCACGCGTCCACTGCTCCGCACGAGCCTCGCGGAGTTCGAGGCGCTCTCGCGCGAGCCCTCCTGCACGACGTTGACGCTTGGACCGCTCGAGAGCGCTGAAGCGCTGACACTCGCGCAGCGTCAGCTCGGTATCGACGCGTTTCCTGACTCGATCGCGCAGCTCATTCTCACCCGTTCCGCAGGACACCCGTTCTTCGCGACGGAACTTGCGCATGCGCTGCGGGATGTCGGCGTGCTGCGCATCGACGGCACACAGTGCATACTCGCGCCGGGAATAGATCTGAGCGCCTTGTCGCTGCCAGGTACCGTGCAAGGTGTGATTACCAGTCGCATCGATCGCCTGCCGCCGCAGGAGCAACTGGCCCTCAAAGTCGCCAGCGTGATCGGCGCGTCGTTCACCGAGCCGGCGATACGCGCCGTGCATCCGGTTCCGCAGGACGTCGCACAGCTGCACGACTACCTGTTGTCGCTGGTACAGGCCGACCTGACACTGCTCGAATCACCACCGTCAGCCTTGGCGTACGCTTTCAAGCATGCCATCACGCGTGATGTCGCGTACGATCTCATGCTCTTCGCGCAGCGTCGACAACTGCATCACGCCATCGCCGAATGGTATGAGCAGTCGTTCAACGATGAGCGGCCAGAGCTGCTGGCAATGCTGGCCTATCACTGGACGCGCGCCGAGGTGACCGAGAAGGCGGTGATGTATCTCGAGCGCAGCGCCGTCCGAACGTTCTCGATCGGGCTGGGGAAGGCATCGGTCGAGATCGGGCTCGATGCGGCGCGTTTGCTGGGCGTGGAGCTGCCGACAGCGCGCGACGAGATCCTGCCGTTGCTTGGCGCGGAGTTTGGAAAGATTCAGTCGTTGCTCGCCGAGCGTGCACCCGAGGATCTGCTCGCACTCGGGGCACTGCGCGACGAGAACGTCAACGCCGTGATCGGACTGCTGTTGCGCATCATGCCATTTGCCCACCAGAGTCAGCAGTCGGAGTTGTTTGCGCTGATGGCGTTGCGATGCATGAGCATGACACTCGAACGTGGAAACGGACCCGCTGCGCCCGTGGTGTATGCGATGTACGCCATCGTGTACCGTGGCATCACGGGTGATGCGCGCAACGCGTACGGCTTCACGTCGATGGCGAAGGCGCTCGACGAGCGCAATGGTCGCTATCTCTTCGCGCCGGTCTCGTTCATCCACACCTGGTTCGTGCAGCATTGGCTCAACCCCGTGTCCAACGGCATCGCGGAAAGTCTCGCCGCCGCCGAACGTGGTTTCGAGGTGGGCGATGTGGTGTATGGCTGCTTCAATCTGTCGGCGCACGTGGTCTATCTGGCGTCCGCCGGCACCGCGCTGTCCACCGTCATCGAAACCGCAGCCATGCATCTCGCCCGCAACGGCGGTCGCGTCTACAACTCGGCCTTCCACTGCGTGCACGAGCTGCAGTTCGCCAAGGCGTTGGCTGGCCAGACGCCGGATCGCCTGCGCATGACCGATGAGGCGCACGACGAAGAACGCGACATCGCCTCGATCTGCGCCAGCGACAACTTCAACCAGATCGGCTTCTATCACACGTCGCGCGTTCGCCTGCACCTCTACTATCGTGAGTATGGTGCCGCGATTGCGAGTGCCGAGACGGCGCTCGCGTTTCTGCCTGCGTTCGCCGGCCAGGTGGGCGAGTGGGAGCTGGTGTTCGCTCGCGCGCTGGCGCTCCTCGGTCGCGCCGGTACGACGCGTGCGACTGCGATCGACCCTGCGATCGACCCTGCGATTGACCCTGCGGTCGCGACGCTGGCGACATCGGATGTGGCCGACGCGGAGGCGTGCATCGAACGACTGCGCAGCTGGTATGCACTGTCGGCACCGAATTTTGAGCACAAGCTCGCGTTGGTCGAAGCGGAGCTCTATCGCGTCACCGATCGCTGGAGCGAGGCCATGGTGCGCTACGCCGATGCTGCGCACTGCGCCGCGCGCGACAGGTTCGTGCAGCACGAGGCGCTGGCGCATGAGCTGTTTGCGAATGCCTTGCGGGAGCAAGGTGACGACAGCTGGCGGGCGCAAGCCACGCTGGCGCGCGACGCATACTCGCGTTGGGGCGCGCAGGCGAAGGTTGCCGACATCGACGCGCGGTTTGGCGTGTAGCGTGGGCTACCCGTTCCGCCGCAGCAGCACCGCGTTCGTATGCAACTCCGGCCCGATGCCCAGCAGCACCAGATAGTCCGTGTCGAACTGCGCCTGACCGAATGAGAAGTTCACCGGAATGCTCCCCAACGTCATGTTCGCAAACGTACTGAGCGTGTCGTAGAACAGTCGCGGACGAAGCGCGTTGTTCCATGCCTGCAGCAACAGCTGACTTGTCTGATGTGCCGTGATCGTGACCTGACTGCCTGACAGTGTATTGCGACGAAGCAACGTCTGCACCACCTGCACCGGCGCGGTCACTCCGAACGTCGAGAACTCGGTCATCCCTTTCGTGGTGAGATGAAAGTACGGTTGCGTCAGACTCGCATCGTCGTACAATCCGCTTCCTTTCGTGGCGCCCGCGGCCACGACGTCCGTCCCCACGAACATGCCGCCGTAGGTCGGCTCGATCACCGGTGGCGCGTTCGGATCCGTGGCGACGCTGCTGTCGGCGGCGGGAGGAACGATCAACGAAGTTTGCGTAATCGTCTCGAAATCCACCACGCGGAAGGTGGACGCATCACTCGTGCGACCAACAACAGCCGCACCCGCGCCATCGCCGGCGCTCACCGAGGGCGACGAGTGATAGTCCACATAGCGCGTCCAGTTGCCACCGCTCACCACCAGGGCGTTTCGCACCTGCCCGCTCCGAATCATCGCGTCGGCAATCACCAGCCCCGCGTTGAAGTTCGAGTATTCGACATTGAGCGGAATGATCCAGCAGCTTTTTGGCAGTCCGAGCATCTGGTGCAGCTGCGCAATGCCGTTGGGCATCGAGTACTCGCTCACCGACTCGAAGCCGAGCAACAGGTCGATCTGCGCGGGGAGCACACCCGACATCGCCAGCGCCGCTTCGGCTGACGCGAGCATGTGCGTGATCAGTCGTTCCCCCGGCCCAAGCACCCGCCGCTCGTTGTAACCGAAGAAATACTTGTCGAAGTTCGGGTCGTTCTGGCGGAGCCAGGCGAAGATCGGATCGTCGTTCTGGCGAATACCTGCAGGAACGGAGTAGCCATGACCGATCACGCCGATACGCGCGCCACCATCGGGCGTGGGCATTACGACGGACCGACGTTGGCGCCCGACACCGGCGGCGCCGCGAGATGAAAGCATTGCTGGAGCATGATCTCCGCCGTCTGCAGTGACCCTTCCACCCACCCCTGCTCACGAGAATACGCCTCCCCGCAGACGTACACGGGAACGCCCGGCTTCGGATTCACCATGGCGGGAATCACTTCCCAACTCTTGGCGTGAATCTTCCAGAAGTTCACACCACCACCGTACGGATCTTCCTGCCAATCACGATACGCGGCAGCGTACGGCTCGGGTGCGTACGAGACACCGTGAATCAGCTTGATCTGACGATGCGCTTCAGCCACCATCGCGTGCGGCGCCTTGTAGTTGTTCCAGTCGTCTGAACCCGCCGGCACAGGCGCGGCGTCCGCCCGTGATTCGAACAGCCTCGTGGTTGCCCGGACTTCGCGCAGCCCCGCCCAGAAGCTCACACTGAGATCGTCATCGTACGACGCGAGCAGGCACGAGTTGCCGTTGGTGGTCGGCGATTTCTGTACGACATCCCAGTAGTAGCACTGACGGATCGGTTGATCGGTGAGGGTGCGACCTTGCGACACACCGACCGCTTCCCACCACGGATACTCGTAGGCGAGAAAGATCTTGAAGAGCGGGATCGGCTCCACCGACTCGATCAGCGCGCGCACCTCGGTGTTGCCCGGATCGAGCACGGCGCCGGTTGGTTCGAGCAGCTCGATCGAACGGCGTGGCATCGCGAGCACCAGATGACGCGCATACACGATCGAGCCATCCGTGAAGCGCAGCGCCACACCGCTCGTGCCATCGGCAAGGGTGGCCGTATCGAACGAGCGCAGCGGCATATTGAGTTGCACGTTGCCACCGCGTGCGGTGAACTGTGCGGCCAGTGTGCGCGGCACCTCGACATAGCCGTCGGGCAAACGACTGTACGTCACGCCCGCACCAAAGTCGGCCAGGATGAATGGAATCGCGTCGGCCACACTCCAGTTGGAGACGAGACAATCGTAGCCGCCGGTCGTGCGCACGAAGTCGTAGCCTTCCGGTGTGAGCACGCGCGCCATCACATTCCAGAATCCCAACTCGTGCAGCGGCGTCCCATCGAAGGTCGCCGTCTTCATTTCGTCCAGCAGCGCGTCGTACGACACGTTGAGACAGTCAGGCACAATCTGCTGTAATGCGCTGAGCAACAACGCCGTGTTGGGATTCTCGACCACGCTACGCTCGAAGGGCGACAATGCGTAAGGCAGTTCGGCCGGTGAGTTGAGATCGGACAGCCGCAGCATCTCGCCGCGCACGTACGCGATGTTGTTCGGCTCAGCCACAGGCATCGGCACGGTTCGCAGCCTGAACAGACTCACCAGCCACGCGACAAGCACATGACGCGACATGAATCGCATGCCACCGAGTTCGCAGCGCGTGTCCGGCATACCGGGTGGCGTCACACTCAACAACCGACCGCCAATCCGATCACTGCCTTCGAAGAGCGTGATCTTGAGTGGTCCACCGTCCGACGCCTTGCCGTCACCCATCAGGCGCCAGCCACTGTACACGCCCGCCACGCCGCCGCCGACGATCGCGACATCGAGAATTCCGTTCGCATCATTCACGATCAATCTCCTTCAGGTCAAACGTCGTTGGGTTAACGTCCGAAAGGTCAGGCCCTGCCGGATCCGCTCGCATCAACTCGGGATCACCGCGACGCAATCCACTTCGATCGCGATGTGCATCAACAACTCCGAGCCCACCGTCGTCCGAGCGGGGAAGTTCGAGGTGAAGAACTCCTGATATACCGCATTGAGCTTCGCGAAATCGCTGAGATCGGAGAGATGCACGTCCACCTTCGTGACGTCGGTGAGTGTGGCACCGCCGGCGGCGAGCACCGCCTGCACATTCTGGAAGGTGAGCCGCGCCTGCTCTTCGAACGTGCCGAGCTTGAACTCACCTGTGGCTGGATCGATCGGCCCCTGTCCTGACACATAGATCGTGTTGCCGGCCTTCACGCCCTGATTGAACGGGCCGATGGGCTTGGGCCAGTTGGGTGGATCGATCGGTGTGTTGGGCATGGGAGTTGGTGGCGTGAAGCCCGGGTTCTGGTAGTAGGGCGGGACCTGCGTGGTGTCGATATGCGCCACGATCACCTGAGGCTTGTTCTGCAGACTCGACGCCGTGAGTGCGGCGGCGAGCGCGTGCTGCATGTCGTCCGGCGAGCGCACGTCGTACGCATCGGCGCCAAGTGATTTCGCCATCTGCGCCAGATCCGGCTGGCCGAGCGCGTAGTAGTCGGTCCAGACACCGCTCGAGTCTGGGAAGAATTGATTCATGCCCTGACTGACCATGCCGAGATCGTTGTCGTTCAGCACGAGCCAGATTGCGCCGACCTTGTTCGCGGCGGCCGTGGACACCTCCGTCCCATGCATCATGAAGGCGCCGTCGCCGACGATCGCAATGCACGTCGTGTCGGGCGCGGCCATCTTGCCACCAACCACGCCAGCCACGGCGAAACCCATCGGCCCCATCGAGAGCGCCGAGTGAATGCGCGTTGGCGGATTTACAGTGAGATGGTGCAACGACCAGCCAACGCAGTTGCCCGCGTCCACAAAAATCTCCGATCCCGCCGGCAACGTCTCCGACAGAATGCGCATCATCGTCTGCGGCAGGATCGGAGACGCCGTGGACTGGCGGTTGGCCGGATCGAGGAACGGGGACTTCGTCTGCTTGATCTGCGTGATGAACTGCCGACGTGGCTCCACATTCGCATCGGGTTCGATCGACATGGCCAGTGCAAAGAGTTCGTCGAACACCGCACCGATCTCGGAGACCACGCCAAAATCCAGTGGCAGCACTTTGCCGATCACACTGGCGTCGATGTCCACCTGCACCAACGATTGCTTCGGCAGCAGAATCGGATCCCACTTGTTCGTGGCCAATCCACCAAGCGTGGTGCCGAGCACCAGCAGCGCGTCGTAGTCGCGGCGCATGCTCGGGTCGAGCAGCACGGGCGACATGTAGTACTTCGTCCACTCGCAGAAACAGGTGCCGAAATTGCGCAACGACAGTGCGTGCGACTCCGGAAAGATCCCCTTGCCGTCCGGCGTCGTCATGACGGGGATCGCGAACTTCTCGACAATGGTCTCGAGCATCTCGAGCCTTGGCCCGCGCAACGCATCGCGTGCGCCGCTACCGAGAAAGAGCAGTGGGCGTTCGGTCTCGAGCAATCGCTCGAACGCGGCCTGTACGCCCCGACGATCGATCGCCGACGTTGTTGCGCGATAGTTGCTCGGAGCGTTGGGCACATGCACATTGGCCAGCGCGGTTCCCGCCACATCGTCGGGCAGACTGATGTGCGACGCGTGATGCGGCAGCGATAGCGCATCGCGCAACGCCTGCGCGAAGAGCGTCTGAAAGTTGGACGCGTTGCTGACGAGCGCCGAGTACGCGTCGGAGTTGGCGTAGATCGCGTCCACGTTCAGACTCGCGTCCGTGCCCTCCTGCAGGTAACCCATGCCGAAATACTGTTCGGCGACTTCGCCGGTGAGCGTCAGCAGAGGCACGCCCGAGTTGAGCGCGTTCATGGAGCCCGTGACAGCGTTGGTCGCGCCAGGTCCCGAGGTGACCACCACCACGCCAAGCTTGCCCGAGACACGCGAATAGCAGTCGGCCATGAACACCGCACCAGTTTCCTGACGGCAGATCACGTACTGAAATTGCCCGCGCTGGTTTTTCAGTTCGTTCAGCAGATGCATCACCGCCGCACCGGGAATACCGAACATCCGGTCGACGCCCTCGAGCGCGAGGTAACGCAGCAACAGTTGTGCAACCGTGACGTTGACGAGTGGGGTGGTGGAACCTTTGCTCGGCGTTCCAGCGGCCATTGGCGCCGCATATGGCGCGAAGGTTGTCGCAGTTTGCTGCATCGGCATGCGGCGGGCTCTCGAGGGGGATGGTGCTGCAACAGCCGGAGATGAACAATCCGACGCTGGTGGTGGTGACGGATCGAA
>CAYWCJ010000160.1:0-8662 GCA_964456595.1 uncultured Gemmatimonas sp.
CTCTTGAACAGACCGGAGTTGGGTCCGCTCCACGCCGCGTTCTCCCACGGCCCCTGTCGTGCTTCCCACAGTACCGCGTACACCGTGTTCGGATCGTCCGGCGAGAGCACGACATCGGCGCCACCGGTGTGCTCGTCCTTGTACAGCACCTGCTCGAACGTGCGGCCACCATTCAGCGAGCGATAAATGCCGCGCTCCGTGTTGGGTCCGTACGGGTGACCCAGCACGGCGACGAACAATCGCTCGGGGTTCTTCGGATCGATCGCGATGCGCGGAATCTGCTGGCCATCGCGCAGACCGAGATGCATCCACGTTTTGCCGGCATCGTTCGAGCGGTACATCCCGTCGCCCGTGGAGAGATCGGGACGTTGCAGACCCTCACCACTGCCGACATACAGAATGTTCGGATCGGACGGCGCGACTTCGACGGCACCAATCGAACCTGTCGCCTGCGCGTCGAAGATCGGCTTCCAGGTGCGGCCGGCGTCGTTCGTCTTCCATACGCCGCCGTTCGTGACGGCCATGTAGAACACATTCGGCTGCGTGGGCACCCCAACGGCGCTCTTCGTGCGACCGGCGCGAAACGGACCGATGTGTCGCCACCGCGGACCTTGTATCGAACCAGTGGGGAACGTTGCTTGCGCATCGGCTCGACTCGGCACGAGGAGCAGCGGCGGCGCGGCGGAGCACAGCAGCGCGAGGACAGCAAGTCGATGGGAGCGATGCACGGTGGTGGCTGGCGAATGGTTCAACAAAAGGCGCGACGAAGAGTGCAACGAAGAGTGCAACGGTCGCCGACGCCCGATTTCGCGTCAGCGCGATGCTGAGAATCTACGCGCATCTCCGCGCCTCGCTCGCCGTTCTGTGGCGTGGTCCATCGCATCTGCAGGGCGGCGATTCGTGCGCGTCATCGGCGCGAGCCCAGAGGGCATCGAACCGTTGGCGCTCGCGTTCGGCTGCCTCGTTGTCACCGCGTGCCGCCAGCAGCCGCGCGCGTTCGAGTCGCCACCACGCAAGTCGATATCCCTCGTCCCGCACAATTTCCCCGTCCACACGATCGAGCGCTTCCGCGCGACGCGTCGGAATCGTGGCCAGCAAGCGCGTCCACCAGATGCGCGTGGGACGCGAGAGCAACATGCCATCACCCTCGTCGCTGATCTCCTTGCGTCCCGCCTCGACTTCGTGCATTCCCTGCGCGGTGTCGCCTTCGACCACACGCAGCCACCCGTTGGCCGCGCGCACCGCGCCTCCGAAGCCGCGTCCCCTTGTGTCGTGGGGCGCGTTCATGCGGCCGAGCTCTGGAGTGAGCAAGTACCGCGTCGTTGCTGCAGGCAGATCGCTCGGATGCTGAACTTGTTTACTCTCTACTCAAACTCACAGCCCACCACTGGGTCGTTCCCGATCGTTCGGTAGTTGGAGCGGCCATCTACGTCCCGCGCGGCTTCGCCCTTCTCGTCGCCTCCGCGTTCATCGGATCCTCCGGCCACGGATGGCGCGGGTACCGCCCTCGCATCTCCTTGCGCACGTCGAAGTACGAGTTGCGCCAGAAGCCAGGCAGATCGCGCGTCACCTGCACCGGGCGCTGCGCCGGAGAGAGCAGGTGCAACGTCAACGTCACGCGGCCGTCGAGCAGCGTTGGCGTCGTGGTCCACCCAAACACCTCCTGCAGTTTGACCGCCAGCACCGGTGCCAGCGGCTCGCTGTAGTCGAGCTGTACCCGTGAACCGCTCGGCACCTCCATATGCGTTGGGGCGAGTCGCTCGAGCGCGGAGCGCTGCTCCCAGCGCAGCAGGCCAAGCAATGCGTCGCCCCAGTTGACTCGCTCGAGGTCCGCGAACCTGCGCATGCCGCTCACCCGCGGGCCGAGCCATTCGTCGAGCGAGTGCGTGAGCGCGTCGTCGGTGACATCGGGCCACATGTCGTCGTGTGCGTGCACGAAGGCGAGTCGCTCGCGCAGTCGTGTGCCACCGACACTCCATGGCAGCGCCGCCACCCCTTCGCGCCGCACTCCAGCGAGCAGCGCCTCACGCATCTGCTCCCCGTCCACATCGCGCAGCGCCGAATCCCCGAGTGCAACGGCACCGAGCATCACGCGCCGTCGCGCACGCACGGTACGCGTCGCCTCGTGCCATTCCACCACATCCTCACGCACAATCTGCCCGCCGAAATCGTCGATGATCTCCTCGCGCGTGAGCGGCGCCGCACGCGCGATGCGGTACTCAGGCGGCGATCCCTCGAGCTCGGCCACCGCGAGAAATTCGGCGTCCGCGAGCGCATCATGCTTGGGCAAGGCGGCGCCGATTCCGCTGCGCATGACGTAGCGTGGCTCGTTGCCGGCCCGTCGTTGCGCCACGCGATCGGGATAGGCCAGCGCCAGCAGCGCGCCCGTGTGCGCAACATCGCCTGATGGATTGGTATCGGCGCGCGTTGCGCCGTGCGATTCGGAGGACAGTCGTTTACGCAGATCGGTGGCGAGCGCGCGCGCGCGAACGACGCCATCCCGATCCACCCGTGCTCCCGCCATCTCCAGCGTCATCGTCGCGTCGTCTTCATGGTCACCGACGCGACGCATCAGCTCCACGCGCAAACGCAGATCGGCCGGTGCCACACCAAACGCGCCGCCGCCGCTCCAACTATCGCCGCGCAGGATGTCACGTTCCTCGAGCATCGCCGCAATCTCCGCCCCCAGTCGCGCGAGCCCACGCTGCTGCGCGCCGAGCAGCAGATGCGCGAGTCGCGGTTGCACTGGCAGGGAGACCATGCGCTTGCCGTGCGGTGTGATGCGTCCGGAGGC
The DNA here is from genome assembly GCA_964456595.1 of uncultured Gemmatimonas sp. GTDB lineage: Bacteria > Gemmatimonadota > Gemmatimonadetes > Gemmatimonadales > Gemmatimonadaceae > Gemmatimonas. The sequence goes on from CAYWCJ010000160.1 coordinate 2,795, forward strand.
ATCGCCGCTGGTGAGCGCGCCGAGTTGTGCCAGCAACTCACGCGCCTGCGCGAAGGGACCGGCACGCGGTACGTCGAGCCAGCGCAACGCGGCAGGATCGGCAATACCGGCATCGGCCAGCTCCAGCGCCAGCGGCGCGAGATCGGCTTCGAGCACCTCCGCTCGCGTGCGCGGCACGAGGGAATGATCCTCGTGCGCATCCCACAGCCGATAACAGCGACCGGGTGCCACGCGTCCGGCGCGGCCGCGACGTTGATCGGCCGACGCGCGACTGACACGCACCGTCTCGAGTCTGGTGAGACCGGCGCGCGCGTCGTAGCGAGGCAATCGCGACAAGCCTGCGTCCACCACCACCCGCACGCCTTCGATGGTGAGACTCGTTTCGGCGACGCTCGTCGCGAGCACGATCTTGCGCGTGCCCTCACGCGCGGGCGCGATCGCCGCCGCCTGCGCGGTCAGTGGCATCGAGCCGTGCAACTGGTGCACAATGGCGCGCGCATCGCGCACGATGTCGTCGTTGGTCAGCCGCTCCGCCACTCGCCGTTGCTCCGAGGCGCCGGGAAGGAACACCAGCACATCGCCCGCCGACTCACTGATCGCCTCGCGCACCACGCGCGCGACTGTCGCTTCCAGACGATCACCGGCACGCGGCGGACGATGCAGCGTCTCGACCGGAAAGGCGCGCCCATCGCTGCGCACCACCGGCGCGGGCGTCGCCGCGCCGCCGAGCAACTGCGCGACGCCAACACCATCGAGCGTCGCCGACATGACGAGAATGCGCAGGTCGTCGCGCACATGCGTTTGCGTCTCGAGCACCAACGCAAGTCCAAGGTCCGCTTGCAGCGACCGCTCGTGAAACTCGTCGAACAAGACCAGCCCGTACGCGTCGAGCGACGCATCGGAGGAGAGCAGTCGCGTCAGCACCCCTTCGGTGACGACCTCGATGCGCGTGCGCGACGAAATGCGCGACTCCCCGCGCACCCGATAGCCGACCGTGTCGCCGATCTGCTCGCCGAGTGTGCCGGCCATGAAATGCGCCGCACTGCGCGCCGCCAGTCGTCGCGGTTCGAGCATGAGAATGCGTCGAACGCCCAGCCATTCGGCGTCCAGCAGCGCCAGCGGAACGCGTGTCGTCTTGCCGGCTCCCGGCGGCGCTTCGAGCACCGCGCTCGTGTGTCGCTGGAGTACGGCGCGCACCTGCGGGAGCACCGCGTCGATCGGCAGCACGACGGATTCGCCCATGCGGATGGCGCTATCGCCTGCGCTTGGCAGGCGGGTCCAGTTGCTGCACGACGTACTGGTGGGCGCGCTCCAGCACTTCGTCCAGTCCACTGCGAATGCCGCGCGCGGTGACGCGCACATCGACGTGCGGCGTGATTCCCACACGCTGCACCTGACCGCCGTCGCTTCGACGTACCTCCACCAGCGGAATCCCCACCGAGAGTGCGCCCGGCAGTTCGAGCGTCACCGCCGGCGACGCCGCGCCAGCGGTGGCACTCCCGATGAAGGTCACGGTGGTTGCGGCCTCGAGGGCCATCGCGAGTCGCTCGAACGTGCCTTGTGTGCGTTCATCGATCAGCAGCACGACACGCCCGCGATAGTGACCGCTGGTATCCACCGACTGCCAACGCGCACGCTGCACACGTTCATCAGCGCACAGCAGCGCCGCCTCCCGCAGCGTAGGCGCCAGACACGGCGCGGAGTAGGCGCGCACGATCTCGCGCGCCGCAATAAAGCGTGGTTGCGTCGCCAGATGCCGCAGTGCGGTCGTGGCCACCCGCGCCACCTCCTCGCTGTCACCGGCGCGCGCCGCACCGCGCAAGTCGAGCAGCAACGCTCGCGTATCGCGCACAGATGTCAGAACGCTGTCGAGACGACGTGCATCAAACCGCTCGACGTCCACATAGCCCACACCGCCGTCCATGCGACGCGACGCTGCCGCTTCCGGTCGTTCGAGGCGCGGCAGCTGCTCGGTATACGTCGCGCGGCGCGGCATATCGATTGAGCGTTCCTTGCCTGCGGCGTCACGCACCTTGAAGAGCGCCGTGCCCTCTGCGCCGCGGGCGAGCAGGCGCATCTGCTCGCGATTGCGCGTCCACTCATTCGACGACGGACCAATACGCCGGTGCTCGATCAGCCAGGCGGGAAGTGGGTAGCCATCCGCTGACGAAATCTCGGTGCCGACGGTAAGCGCCAGTGCGGCGGTCGTGGCATCGCGCAAAACATCGGTGATGATCGCTCGGCCGTCGACCAGTCGCGCGCGAAACGGCGCGCTGCTCGTGCCAAGCCAGGTTTGAAATGACGGACCAAGGAGTCGCCCTTCGGAATCGTCGAGCGTGGTGGCCAGATCGCCGATGGCGATGGCGTACTGCTGTTCGTTGCGCGCAGCTTCCAGCTTGGGCAGGACTCGCTCGAACGCCGCGTCCACGTCGTCGTCGTAGAGATCGCGATTGGCGTGTCGCGCGCGCATCGCACTCCACAATCGGAACCCGGCCAGCAGTCGCGCGCCCATCGACGGATAGTTCTGGTTGTCCATGGCGACGGGGAACATGGCCGCCGGCACGTTCAGCGACGCCATCCGCCGTGCGCGTGGCATACGGCCCGATCGCAACATATGCATCGCGGCGCGCAATGCCGGGGCACTGTCGGCCTCGCTCGCGGGCACCGCGACCACCGTGTCAGCCGTCAGGCCGATCGTGCCGTCGGCGTGCACCAATTCTCCAGTGCGAACGCGCGCGTACATGCCGGCCGCGATCGGAATGCGCACCGACGACACGATCGATGACTCGTCGAGCATCGCACTCGATGCGGCGGCGGGCGCAGTCTGCTGCGCGAGCAGCGTCGCGCGTCCCGCCGAGACCAGCGCGAGGAGACTCCGTGGCACGAGGGAGGCACCGTCTACAGCAATCACGATACGCGGGGCACTGCGCGCCGAGCCCACCACCACGGCGCCGTCGCGTCGGAGCCATGCGTCGGCGCCTTCGGCGAACGGACGCCCCGTCGGGCCAATGTCAGCACCTGCGGACTCGGCGATGATTGCACCGCCGACATGTCGCACGCGTTCAGTCGGCGCCAGTAGCGATACCGGCGTGAGCACACCCGCCATTCCCGATGCGTCAACGAACGCGTTGACGCGCGCGGCGCCGCTTGCTGTTTCCGTCTCCGCGCGTGGCCGGTCGTCGCGTGCGCCGAACGGAGTGCGCAAGTCGATCAGTACACGTGTCGGACCGACCGACAACGCGCGTGTTACGATCGCGGCGTCGAGCGAGTCGAAACGAGCCGCTGGTGGCAACTGCAGCACCAGCACGCCATCGGTCGTCGTCTCGGAACGCACGCGCGGTGCGGCAGCCGTACTGCCAGCCGTCATGCCGTCCGTCGTCAACCCACGTTCGATGCGTGTGAGCGGATCGCCAAGCACCGCGACGAGTGCCGTCAACGCCGCGGCGAACTGTTCATCGTTCTTGGCCGCGCGAATGCCTGGCAGCGCACGAATCAGCGCCGAGTCCCACGCGACACCGCGCGAGGCGACGTACGGGTGATGCAACGCGACGGTCTGCCACACCGTCGCCACGCGCAGCAGGCGCTGCACGCCGGCGGAGTCCGATGCGACGGCCTCTGGCTCGGGCATTGGCGGCCTAACCGGCGCGATGACCGTATCCGCTACGCGCACCGGCGCCGCGGCACCGCGTCCACGAGCGGGTGCGGATCTGGTGGGCGGCGTCTCGGGCGACCTGGGGACAGTCTGTGTCGGCGCCGCGGGCTTTGGCGTTGACGTCTTTGGTTCGGCCGTGGTCGGGGCGCCTGCTGTTGCCGCACCCGATACCGGCGCCGCAGCGCCTTCCGGCGTCACCTTGAAGAAGCCGCTGCATCCGTTCGACGCCATGGCGGCCGCTACGATGAGCGCGCCGGTGCCGCGGGTCACGCGACAGAGAGTTGGGTTGGGCGCCATATTGCCAAACATACCACACCACACGATGACCGAACGCCTCTACTACACCGACGCATACCAGACGTCATTCAGCGCGACCGTTCAGGAACTGAGCGACGATGCGCAGCGCGTCTATCTCGATCGTACCGCGTTCTATCCCACGTCAGGCGGACAGCCACACGATCTGGGCACACTGGGTGGCGTGTCAGTGATCGATGTCATCGACGAGGATGCGCGTATTGCACATCTGCTCTCCGCGCCACTTGCACGCCCGGTCGGCACGACCGTCGACGGACGCATCGATGCCGTGCGTCGCTTCGATCTCATGCAGCAGCACACGGGCCAGCATCTGCTCTCGGCGCTCTTCGCCGATCAGTACGGATCGCCGACAGTGAGCGTGCACTTCGGGGCGGACTACTCCACTATCGACGTACAGGGCACCGGTCTCGATAGCAACGCACTGCAAGACGCCGAAACGCGCGCCAACGCGCTGGTCTTTTCCAATCGCGATGTGACGGTGAGCTTCGAAGACGCCGCCACGGCCGCCGGACTGCGCAAGTCGAGTGATCGGGGAGGCACGTTGCGAGTGGTGACCATCGCCGAGCTCGATCGCAGCGCCTGTGGGGGTACACACGTGCGACGCACCGGCGAGATCGGGAGTGTGCTGCTGCGAGGTGCCGAACGCACCAAGGGAAACACGCGCATCGAGTTTCTCGCCGGCTATCGGGCCGTGTCCCGTGCGCGCGCCGATGCGGCACTGCTGTCCACCGCCGCGCGTCACTTCACCGCCGCACCCGACGACGTGCCGCTGTTGGTGGAACGACAGCAGCAGCGCGTGCTTGAACTCGAGCGCGAACATCGGCGGCTCTCGAACGAGCTCGCACGCTACGAGGCGCGTTCGCAGTGGGACGCAGCTACGGCCAACGCCGACGGGTTGCGTCGCATTCGCATCAATCTCGAACAGGGCGCGGTGCGCGACATCGAACCGCTCGCGCAGTCGCTGATCGCGTTGGGTGCGTGCGTCGTGCTCGCGTCCACCCGCGCACCGGCCGGTGTCCTGTTTGCCGCGGCGGAAGACTCGGGCATCGACGCGGGACAGACGCTGCGCGCGGCACTTGCTGCGGTTGGCGGGCGGGGCGGCGGTTCGCCCCGCGTCGCGCAGGGCAGTGTGCCCGATATGAACTCCCTCGCCACACTCGCCACCACTCTCGGATTCGATTGATGTCTCATACACTCCCGATCGCTCGCCCCACCAGCGCCGAACACGCGCCGTTCGCGCTCACTTATATCGAGGCGACGGCCACGGCACTCGTCGAGCAAGGCTCGGACGACGTGTTGACGTTGCTGCAGACACAGCCTGCGGCGCTGCGTGGACTGCTCGCGGGCGCTGGCGACGTGCTGGCGCAGCAAACGTACGCCCCCGGCAAGTGGACGCTGGGCGAATCGCTGCTGCATGTGTCCGATTCGGAGCGCGTCTTCAGCTATCGCCTGGTGCGCATAGCGCGTGGCGACCAGACGCCACTGCCCGGCTTCGATCAGGATGCGTGGGTGCCCAACAGCGGCGCTGCAGCACGTACGCTGCAAAGTGTGCTGCACGAGCTGGATGCCGTGCGCAGCGCGACACTGGCGCTGGTCGAGTCCCTGGACGCAAACGCCCTGATGGCCACCGGCACCGCTTCGGGCGCGACGGTTTCGGTGCGCGCGCTGGCGTGGATCATCGCCGGGCATTTTGCACACCACCTCATGATCACGCGCGATCGCTACCTCGCCGCCAACGCTGCTGGCTGACGGGCTCTGCGAGGCGCACTAACTTTCCCCTGCCGAAGCGCCCCGGGATGCGGGATGCTCCGGCCCCTGACTGACGCCACTGGAGCCCTCGTGTCCGCTGCACCGACCTCTGCACCGACCTCTGCACCGACCTCTGCACCGACCTCTGCACC
>CAYWCJ010000160.1:8762-10167 GCA_964456595.1 uncultured Gemmatimonas sp.
CTGCACCGACCTCTGCACCGACCTCTGCACCGACCTCTGCACCGACCTCTGCACCTGCACCGACTGATACCCCCGAGACGGTCCGTCTCGCGATCGATACCGTCCGCACACTCTCGATGGATGCGGTGCAGGCGGCGGAGTCCGGGCATCCCGGTACGCCGATGGCGCTCGCGCCGCTCGCTTATTCGTTGTACGCACGGCATATGCGTCACGATCCGGCGGCGCCCGACTGGTTTGATCGCGACCGCTTCGTGCTCTCCATCGGTCACGCATCGATGTTGATGTACAGCTCTGTGCACCTCGCGGGCTACGCGCTGCCCCTCGAGCAGATCAAGCAGTTCCGCCAGTGGAAGAGCCTCACGCCGGGCCATCCGGAAGTGCACCACACGCCTGGCGTTGAGACAACCACGGGGCCGCTAGGTCAAGGCCTTGCCAACGCGGTCGGCTTCGCGGTCGCTGAAGCGCAGCTGGCCGCCGAGTTCAATCGTGAGGGACACGACATTGTCGATCACCACACGTACTTCATCGCTGGCGACGGTTGCCTCATGGAAGGTATCTCGCACGAAGCGGCCTCGTACGCGGGACACAACGAGCTCGGCAAGCTGATCGGCTTCTTCGACGACAATCGCATCACGATCGATGGCAGCACGTCGTTGAGTTGCAGCGATGATGCCGCCATGCGGTTCACCGCGTACGGATGGCAAGTGTTGCATATCGCCGACGTGAACGATCTCGCGTCGATCGATGTCGCGATCGTGGGCGCCAAGGCGGAGACTACGAAGCCGACGCTGATCATCACGCGCACGCACATCGGTTTTGGTTCGCCCAATCGGCAGGACACGGCCAAGGCGCACGGTGAACCACTCGGCAAGGACGAGATTGCGCTTACCAAGGCCGCGTATGGCTGGCCGTACCCCGATGCGTTTCATGTGCCCGACGAAGCGCGCGCGCATTGGCAGGCACAGGTTGCGGCGCGCGCCGAATCGCACGCCGAATGGAGCACGCGCTGGACCGCGTACGAAGTCGCGCATCCCGAACTCGCCGTTGAGTTGCAGCGTCGCCTCGCGGGTACACGCCGTGCCGAGTTGAAGGAATCGTTCCCCCAGTTTGACGCGCAGAGTGGCAACGTGGCGACGCGCGCAGCGTCTGGCATGGTGATCAATGCCATCGCGCCGCACATCCCGGAACTCGTTGGTGGTTCGGCCGACCTGACCGGCTCCAATCTCACGAACGTCAAGGGCGCGGACTACTTCGGGCCGACGGTACAGAGTGGCCGCAATTTCCACTTCGGGATTCGTGAGCACGCGATGGGCGCGATCATGAACGGGATGGCATTGCACGGTGGCATCATTCCGTACGGCGGCACCTTTCTCGTCTTCTCCGACTACATGCGCCCCGCCATTCG
>CAYWCJ010000161.1:0-2218 GCA_964456595.1 uncultured Gemmatimonas sp.
TCCGTAGGCCGCCGTATCCGGCGCTGCGCCGCAACCAACACCATCGAGCACCAGGATCAGGGCGCGCCGATCGGCAACGCGGGACAGGGCATCGGGCATCAGCCGGCTCCGGGCGATGCGTGCGTGTACACGCGCGATAGCCGCATCCGCAGACCGGTGAGCAGCTCGTAGGGCGACAGCTCCCCACGCGCGGCGACATCGTCGGTGGTCAGCGTCACGCCGTCGCTGCTCCCCATGAGCGTCACGACATCACCCACGGCGCAGGGGACGTCCGAGACATCGATCGTGGTCATGTCCATCGACACGCGCCCTACTACGGGGCAGCGCACGCCGTTGAGCAGGACCTCGCCGCGATTGGAGAGATGCCGACGATAGCCGTCGGCGTATCCAACCGGCACCGTCGCGATGCGCCGCGGCTGCGCGGCGACAAACGTCGCGCCATAGCCCACGCCGTCGCCCGCCTGCAGATCGCGAATATCGACGACGCGCGCGCGCAGGTGTACCACCTGCATCAGCGGGAGGTCCGGTTGCTCTTGTGCGCCATAGAGTGCGATACCCGGTCGCACGAGATCGGCGTCACTGGCTCCGCGTGCGGCAATCGCGGCGCTGTTGTCCGTGTGCACCAACAGCGTGTGCGGCAACGCGTCTGCCAACGACTGTCGCGCATCAGCAAAGCGCGACTCCTGCTGCGCGCGTGTTCCGTCCGGCATCTCCGCCGAATGAAAGTGCGTGAACACACCCTCGGGTGCGTATTGGCGCACCGCGCTTCGCAGCGGCGCCACCGCATCCCATCGCACGCCGGCGCGCGCCATGCCGGTGTCGATCGCCAAATGCCACGCGCCGCCGCCCAGCGTTCCCCACTGTTCGATGTCGTGCGCGACGTGCAGCGCAGGCGTCACCGACAGCGCGATCGCGTCGCCAAACTCGGCGCGCAGCAACGGGGTGCAGCAGAGAATGCGCGACGTGCATCCCGCCGCGCGCAATTGACGTGCTTCGTCGATCGTCGCGATACCCAGCCCCCAGAGCGGCACGTCGTTCGTGCGCGCGATCGCGGAGTTCTCGTCCGAAAACGTGGCACCAAGCGCACGCGCCACGGCCACAGCGCCGAGTCCATACGCATCCGCCTTGACCATCGCGACCAGGGGGACGCCAGCGCGCTGGTGGAGTCGTCCGGCATTCTCGCGCAGCGACGCGACGTCCACCTCGATCCACGCGTGCATCGACTCGAGCGTCGTCTCGTCCGCTCGCGCCGACGCGTCGGGCGCAGTTTCTGCGCGCGATGCCGGAGTGGCTGCCGAGGACAAGTATATTGACGCGGTCATCCACGGACTTTAAGCACGCCACGTCGCACGGAGAAGCGATCCACATGGACGGACCCGAAGTGACTGGGCCCACAACGCCGGCCGAAGCGTCGCACACTGTTCCGCCTCGCTCGTTGGACGATGCGCTGGCGCTGATGCGGGATCTGCGCGCTCGGTGCGAGTGGGACCGCGTACAGACCCACGACTCGCTGCGCCCGTACCTCATCGAGGAGGCGCACGAAGTGGACGATGCAATCGCACTCGGCGATGATGCCGTGCTGCGCGATGAACTGGGCGACCTGCTGCTGCAGGTGCTCTTTCACTCGGTGGTGGCCGAAGGGCGAGGCGCGTTCAGCATTCACGAGGTGGCCGGCGCGCTCGTCGCCAAGATGCACGCGCGCCACCCGCACCTGTACGGCGACGGGGTGAAGCGTTCATGGGAGGCGATGAAGGCGGCGAAGACCAAGCGCTCGTCGCTGGATGAGGGCATTCCGAGCGGGCTGCCGTCGCTGCACCGCGCGCACCGACTGCAGGACCGCGCTGCCGGTGTGGGATTCGACTGGCCGAACGCACTCGGTCCACTTGAGAAGGTGCGTGAAGAGGTCGCGGAAGTCGCCGAACATGTGGACGCGGCCGGAGCCGTGGTCGATCGCGACGCCCTTGAGGGAGAGCTTGGCGATCTGTTGTTCGCAGTGGTCAATCTCTGCCGCAAGACCGGAGTACACGCGGGGCTCGCGCTGGACCGGGCGAACGAAAAGTTCACGCGGAGGTACGGTGCGATGGAGAAAATCGCGCGGGAGCGGGCGCTCGAACTCACCACGATGTCACTGGAGGATCAGGACGTGGTGTGGGAGGAGGTCAAGCGCGGGGAGCGGGGAAGCAGCGAAAGTGAGCCGATGCGGTGAAAAGGCAACCAC
>CAYWCJ010000161.1:2228-10147 GCA_964456595.1 uncultured Gemmatimonas sp.
CGAGTAAGTCCGTCTTATGGGCGCAGTCTCCCCATCATCCGCGGGAACGGTATGACCTCCCGGATGTGCTCGATCCCGCAGATCCAGGCGATCGTGCGCTCGAGTCCAAGCCCGAACCCCGAGTGCGTGAAGGTGCCGTATCGGCGAAGGTCGAGGTACCAGCCGTACGCGTCGAGCGGCAAGCCTTCTTCCGTGAGCCGATGCAGAATCTTGTCGTAATCATCTTCGCGCTGTGAGCCGCCGATGATCTCGCCTCGGCCTTCCGGTGCCAGCAGATCGGCGCATCGCACCGTGCGTGGATCGGTTGGGTTCTCCTTCATGTAAAATGCCTTCGCTTCCTTCGGGTAGTTCACCACGAACACCGGGCGCTCATGATGATCGACGATGAGCGCCTCGTCGGGCGCACCGAGATCTTCACCCCACGTGACGTCACTGCCTTTGGACTGCGCGAGCGCGACGGCGTCGCCGTAATCGAGTCGCACGAACGGTTGTGCCACGCAATCGAGCTTCGACGTGTCACGCTCCAGCACCTTGAGCTCTTCCTGCCGACGTTCGAGTACGCGCTCAACGAGATAGCGGACAAACGCCTCCTGCAGATCCATGTTGTCGTCCTGATCGTACCACGCCATCTCGGGTTCGATCATCCAGAACTCGGTGAGATGACGACGCGTCTTGCTCTTTTCGGCGCGAAAGGTCGGACCGAACGTGTAGATGCAACCGTGCGCGGCGGCCAACGCTTCGCCGTACAGCTGTCCCGTCTGCGCCAAGTACGCGGTCCCCTCTTCGAAGTACTCTGTGCCGAAGAGCCCTGAACGTTCGCCGATGGCAGCCGTGAGAATCGGGGAATCGCAGCGCACAAACTCGCGCGCGTAGAAGAAATCGTGCACCGCCTGCTCGAGCTCACTGCGCACGCGCATGATCGCCGTCTGCCGCGGTGTACGCAGCCAGAAGTGACGATGGTCGAGCAGGAAGTCGACGCCGTGCTCCTTGGGCTGCAGCGGGTAGTCCGTCGGACTCGCGCCGATCAGGGTAAGCGTCTGCACGCCCATCTCGTATCCACCCGGCGCGCGCGCGTCCGCCCGCACTTCACCCGTCAGCGCGATCGACGCTTCCGTGGTCAGCGCCGCGAACGCCTCCCACGATTCGACTGGCACCTGTGATTTGACGAGCACCGCCTGCAGCGCACCGGAGCCGTCGCGCGCGACGACGAAGGCGACCTTGCCGGAGGAGCGGAGGTGCGTGACCCATCCGCGCACGGTGACAACGGCGCCGACGTGGTGTTTGAGGTCGGCGATTCGAACGGAAGAGGCGCGCATGGGCATCCGAGGGTGAAGGCGGACAGGCAAGGTAGGGGCGCTACGAATTGACTTCAACCGCACAACACGCTTCGTTCGGCGAGCACACTGCGAAGCTCGCACCCGCCCGACGTTCAGGAACCGCCGTCGCTGTTCCTTTGCAAAGCAAAGTACTTGACACCAATCCTGCCGACGCGCTAAGCTCGATGCATGCCGCCTGCCCTTCCGCGCCGCGCAACCCGCGCTGAGCACGACCGACCCCCCGTCGCCCTGCACGAGCGCGCGCAATCTGATCTGGCGTTCATGCGCGGCGTGCTGGAGCGCAGTCATCACTTCACCGCGGTGCCCGGCGTGGGCGGCGTCCTCATGGGGAGCAGCGCCATCATCGCCGCGATCGTGGCCTACGCCCAGCCCAGTTATTCGCGTTGGCTCACGGTCTGGCTGCTCGATGCCGTGATCGCGGCGGCCATCGGTGCCTTCATGCTCGTACGCAAGGCGCGTCGCACCGCCATCCCGCTGGGCGGCACACCAGCCCGACGCTTTGCACTCGGACTGTTTCCGCCGCTGCTCGCTGGTGGCGTCCTCACCTTCGCCTGCCTGCGGGCCGACGCATGGACGCTCCTGCCGCCTCTCTGGCTCTGCTGCTACGGCATCGCCGTACTCGGCGGCGGCGCGGTCTCGGCCGCGCGCGTCGTGCCGACGCTCGGCGCGGCGTTTCTCGGTTTCGGCGCGCTCGCGGTCGCCACACCATCGTCGTGGGCTGACATCTGGCTCGGTCTCGCCTTCGGACTCGGACATATCGTGGCCGGATTGATTGTCGCACGTCGGCACGGAGGCTGAGCATGAGCGCAACGCCTCGTCGTAAAGCCGCTGACGTCGAGAAGCCGCGCGCGGCGCGCAGCCTTCAAGCGATTGCCGGCGAAGCGGCCGGATCGGTGCCGTCGCTGGACAACGTCATTCATGAACGCGCGCGTTTGGCGATCGTCACCGCGCTGGCCGCCGGCGAGGCGCGCTCGCACACCGAACTGCGCGAACTGCTGCAACTCACGGACGGCAACCTGAGTGTGCACGCGCGCAAGCTCGAAGACGCCGGCTACGTCACCTGCGTGAAGGAATTTGCCGGTCGCACGCCCCGCACGACGTACCGACTGACCGCAACCGGCCGACGTGCGTTCGATCGATACCTCGCGCATCTCGCACAACTGATTTCGGCGGTCAAGGACCGCTGACGAGGCGCAGGCTCAGATGTCCACCGGCAGCGCGATCCTGTGCAGGCTCTCGCCTTCCTCGGAACGGGATAGCGGTCACTTCACCGTGATGGTTGGCGAGCAGGTACCTGAGCGCGACGCGCGCGCTCGATCTCCTCGTGCACCGCTTCGGCGAGCGATGCGGGTGTGAACGGTTTCGCAATGAAGGCAAACTGCTCGCCCTCGGGTGACGGATCGACGGCGGGATAGCCCGACATGAACAGGATGGGCACTTGCAACCCGCGCTGCCGCACCTGTATCGCCAATGTCGGTCCGTCCAGCCTCGGCATGACGATGTCGGACAGCACCAGGTCAAAGCCCTCGGGCTCGTCGTCGAGTGCCTGCAGCGCGCGCGCGCCGTCGTGAGCGACGGTGACCGAGTAGCCGCGTCGCGTCAGCACTTGGTCAATCAGGCGTCGCAGTCCACCCTCGTCCTCGACCACCAACACGCGTGCGCCGCGCGTGATCCTGGCGACCGAGGTGGGAGAATGTCGTATCGGACGCTCATCACCGACAAGGCACGGGAGCGCGACGCGCACGGTGGTGCCGACACCTGGTTCGCTCTCCATGAACGCGCGGCCCGCCGCCTGCGTGACGATACCGTATACCGTCGAGAGTCCGAGGCCAGTGCCCTCGCCCACCGGCTTCGTGGAGAAGAACGGTTCGAACGCGCGCGTTAGTACTTCGGGCGACATTCCCACGCCGTTGTCGCCAACGGTCAGCACCACCCACTCGCCTGCGGGCAGTCCCGCCAGCGGGGCGTCCGCAACGTCCGCCAGCACCACCAGCTCAGTGGCAATGCGGATCGTTCCGCCGGCGGGCATCGCGTCGCGCGCATTCACCACCAGATTCACGATCACTTGTGCTATCTGGCCTTGATCCGCGCGAACCGGAAGTCGGTCGGTCGACAACGCCGTCTGCAGGGTGAGTCGTTCGCCGATCAGCCGACGGAGCATGCGCTCCACATCTTGCACGACGACGTTCACGTCCATCGGTTTCGGATTCACCACCTGCCGCCGACTGAAGGCCAGCAGTTGTGCGGTCAGCATCGCCGCGCGCTCTCCCGCCTTCTGGATCTCGTCGAGATTGACACTCAACTCGTCCACGAGGGTCGGCAACGATTCACCACGGTCACCGGCAGGCAGCGACGACGCTTGTTGCTGCGCCAGCTGTGTGAAGCCAAGAATGGCCGTGAGGAGATTGTTGAAGTCGTGCGCGATACCACCAGCGAGCGTTCCCACCGCCTCCATCTTCTGCGAATGCAGGAGTTGCTCTTCCAACTGTCTCCGATCGGTCACATCGGCGAGGATGCCGATGAGCTGCAACAACTCGCCCGTTTCATCGCGCTGCACTTCGCCCACGCCGTACAGCCAGCGTTCCGTTCCGTCCGGAGTCACCCATCGATATTCGACGTGTCCTTCCTTGCCCTTGATCGCCTGGCGAATGGCGCCCTGTACCGCCTCGCGAGACTCGGGCGTGAGCGCATCGAAGAATGCCTCAGCGCTTTCGTGTGCTGAGCTGTCGTCGCGACCCATGATCGCCAGCGCGCTCGCCGACCAGCTGAACCGGCCGGTGCGCGGATCGAACTCCCATGGCCCCATGCGCCCGGCGTCGAGCGCCAGGCGAAGCCGCTCCTCTTTCTCACGAAGTCGAAGTTCGGCGTCCTGACGATCTTTGACCTCGCGCGTGAGCACATCGTTGGCATCGCGCAACGCAGCGGTGCGCGCATCCACCACGTCGGCCAGGCGCGCCTGTCGTCCGACGAAGAGGAACGTTGCCCACGTCAGCAGCAGCAGAATGAGCACCGACGCAATCCGGGTCGGACGCACGTTGGACTGTACCGCCGCCCGCCACCCGTCCGTAGGTGCGGCCTCGATGCTCCAGGGCCCATCGGCGAGGCGGACGGCGATGCGCACGCCATCCACGATCGCGCTGTCGGGTCCCTCGAGGATCCTGCCTTGGCGATCACGCAGCACAAAGCGAACGTCTGACGTTGGCGCGAACGAGTACGCCTCGGCGAGCAGCGCAGGCAAGTCGAGGACCATCGCGACAAGATCCGGGAATTCCGGATTCGTGCGATTGATCAATTGTCGGATCACCAGTCCTTGTCCGCCCTGCAATAACGGCAGCGGACCACTCACCGTGATTCCTCCAGTCGCGAGCGCCCGACGAACGTCGGCCGAAACCAGCGGGCGCGCATCGCGGTAGAGATCGTAATTGATGACGACTTCGTTTCCCTCGCGCGGCACGACTGTTGTCACTAGACCGTTGCGCAACAACTCGAGCGCACGGATGCCGGTGACGCCGACGCGCAAGCCCTCGGCGTACGAGGGAAACTCTTCGTCCAATTGCCGGCGCGAACCACGCGTTTCGACGAAGGCGCGTAACCCGGACAGGCGCGAGACGCGACGGCCGATCGCGGACTCGACGGCGCTGCCATACGGTGTGACCAACGCCCGTAGGCGTTCCCGCTCACGAGAGACGAGCAGATTGCTGTACCAGACGTCGAAGGCTACCGCGACGACCGCGCCGAGCACGGTGGCAATCGCCGCTGCCAGGAGCGCGGAACGCCGCGTGGACTTTGCGGGAACTTCACGCTCCATGTGCAGTCTGCACGTTGGTGCACCGTTGAGAGTTCGGCTGAATGTTCGGCTGAATGTTCGGCGACTGCGGCACGTCGCATTGCCCGCGCTGTCCAAACCGCATCCGATATCGGTCAGCTCGGCGTCGGCGTCGCCGACAGCCTCGCAACATGAAGCTAATCAGCGCTGTGATCCACCGTCGGCCGCCTAGCCCACCTGAAAGAGCTCCAGCGCGCGCGCATAGCCGACAGCAAGCAGCTGTCGCAGTGGTTCGTGTTCGACAGCCGCGAGGGAAGGATCGGTGGCGAGCAAGCGATCGGCGATGACGCGTGCGCGCTCGTTGAGCTCCTCATCGCGCAGCGGATCGGCGACACGAAATCCCGGCAGACCATGCTGCTTCGCGCCAAACAGATCGCCCATCCCGCGCAGTTGCAGATCGGCGCGCGCGATGGCGAATCCGTCCTCGGTGGCAGTGAACATCGCCAGCCGTTCCCCAGACTCCACGCCGACATCGCCCAGCAGGACGCAGTACGACTGCTCCGCGCCTCGTCCGACACGTCCACGCAGCTGATGCAACTGCGAGAGGCCGAACCGCTCCGGATGCTCGATGATCATCACCGTCGCGTTGGCCACATCGATGCCGACTTCAATGACGGTCGTGGCCACAAGTACGTCCAGCGTACCATCGCGAAACGCGCGCATCACGTCGTCACGTACATCCGATGGCAGGCGACCATGCAGCAGCGCCACTCGCCGCGATGCAAACGGGCCGGCCGCCAATTCCTCGAACATCGTCGTTGCCGCCTTGAGATCCACCTTCTCCGACGATTCGATCAGCGGATACACGATGTACAGCTGGCGACCCGCATCGAGTTGCGCATTGGCGAACTCCAGCACGCGCGCGCGTGCAGTCTCCGGCCGATGCACCGTCGTGATCGGCCGGCGGCCCGGTGGACGCTCATCGAGCATGCTGACATCGAGGTCGCCGTAGAGTGTCAGTGCGAGTGATCGTGGAATCGGTGTGGCGCTCATCAGAAGCACGTCAGGCGTGCGTCCCTTCTGGCCGAGCAACGCGCGCTGCTCGACGCCAAAGCGATGCTGCTCATCGACGATGACGAGTCCGAGGTCGGAAAAAATCGCGCTCTCCGAGAGCAGTGCGTGCGTGCCGATGGCGAGCACGGCCTCCGCTGACGCGAGTCGCGCCAGCGCCTCGCGCCTGTCCTTCGCGCCGAGCTTCCCGGTGATGAGGACCGGCGACACGCCCTGCGGTTGCAGCATTGCGCTGATGCTGCGCAGATGCTGCTCGGCGAGCAGTTCCGTCGGTGCCATGAGCGCGACCTGCGCACCGTTCTCCATGGCCAGCAGCGCCGCGAACAGCGCCACCACGGTCTTTCCGCTTCCCACGTCCCCCTGCAGCAGGCGGTGCATGCGACGTGCGCTGCACATGTCGGCGACGATCTCGCGAAGCACCCGCACCTGCGCACCGGTGAGGGTGAACGGCAACGAGGCGCGCAGCTGCGACGTCAGCTGTCGCTTGTTGGTGAAGACACGTCCGCCGTGCGCCGATCGGGCCAGCTGATTGGCGCGTCGATGCAGCAGCTGCACGCAGAGCAACTCCTCGAAGGCGAGACGCGCACGCCCTTCGAGTGCCTCAGCGACTGATGTCGGGCGATGTACGCGTCGCAGCGCTTCGCGCAGCGAGGGCACGCCGGCGTCGACCAGCACGTCTGACGGCAGCGGCTCGGTCACCAGCGGCAGCAACGCATCGATATGCTGTTGCACCAGCGCACGCAGCACGCGCACCGAGAGCCCGTCCGTGCTCGGATACACCGCGAGTACGCGGCCTTCGCCGGTGCCTTCTTCGTCCGGTCCAAGATTGACGAACTCGCGCGGCTGCAGTCGTCGACCGTGGAAAAAGCGCACCGCGCCCGTACACAGCAGCCAGTCACCTTTTCCGATCGTGCGGTCGAGAAACGGTTGACCGGGCCACGCGACTTCCATCATTCCCGAGCTGTCCTGCAGTACGGCCTGGAAGACCCGGAGCCCTTTGCGCGTGGGCAGCACCCCTTTGGCGATCACCTGCCCGAGCACCGTCACGTCCTGCCCGATGTCGGCGCGCACGATGGGCGTGACGGTCGTCGCATCTTCGTAACGATGCGGTACGTGGCGCAGCAGGTCGCCCGCGACCCTGATGCCCAGCCGCGCCAGCATCTCGCCGCGCACCGGGCCGACGCCCTTGAGGTACGTGACCGGCGTGTCGAGAGCGAGACGCGGTGCCGGGCGCGCTGCCGGTTTCCGACGTCGATCGCTCTCGTTCTCACTCACGAGTCGACGAGCTCCCGCGCATACTCCGCTGCGTCGAACGGGGCGAGATCGCCCACCTGCTCGCCGAGTCCGACGAATTTGATTGGAACGTTCAGGGCTTCATGCACGGCGACCACGATACCGCCCTTCGCGGTTCCATCGAGTTTGGTGACGACGATACCGGTGACCGGTACCGCAGCGGAAAAGGTGCGTGCCTGCGCGAGCGCGTTCTGCCCGATCGTGCCATCGAGCACCAGCAGCACTTCGTGCGGCGCCGTTGGAAGTCGCTTGGCGATCACACGATTGATCTTGCGCAGCTCCGTCATCAGATCGTCACTCGTGTGCAGCCGGCCCGCCGTGTCCACGATGATGACGTCCACGCCCCGCGTAATGCCCGCGTCCACCGCATCGAAGGCGACGGATGCCGGATCGGAACCGGCCGCGCCACCCACGAAATCCACGTCGGAGCGCTGCGCCCACACGCGGAGCTG
>CAYWCJ010000162.1:0-10142 GCA_964456595.1 uncultured Gemmatimonas sp.
CGAGCGACACCACGAAGCTCACGACGAACGCCGTGAGCGCCAGACGCTGCCCGACCGCCCACGTGAGGAAGGCAAGACCGGCGATCGCCCCGAGCACGACGGTGGCTTGACCACCCCAGACGAAGCTGAACGTCATGATCTTCGTGTTCGTCGGTGTCGTCATCCACGCCGGAATCGGCGGGATGAGGAACGTCGCGAACGCGATGCCGGAAAAGGCACTGAGCGCAAAGTGCGCCAGGAAGGCGAGACGCGCGATGCGCAGCAATGACGGCCGGCCGGTGCCGACCGCAGACGAGGGTTCGACGAGCATGGGCCCAGTATGGGGCGCTCGCGTTCGCCTCGCAATCACCATCGCGTCACCGTTGCCGCGCCGGACTGGAATTGGGGCCGCCTTGTTTTACGGCAACCTTCACTTGATGAGGCGAATTCGCTCGTTCACCGGGTAGAGCCACTCGACGCCCCGTGACGTGACGATGGCGTCGTCCTCCAGCGGAATGCGCGCCTTGGCACCGCCCCATTCGGGCACCGGCGTCCAGACAAACAGCTCAATCGAAAACGGATTGAATGGCTTGATCGGAAACGCTTGCTGCCGCGGATTGAACCACGCGATGGATGGACCACTGCCGTGGCCACGGTCACCGACGGAGTGGCAGCCGATATTCACCTCGATCTTGCTGTCGCCCAGCGTTTCGTTGAACGTGCCCTGCATGCGGTAACCGGTCGAGGTCGTGATCGCCGTCGACAGTTGGGTGATCATCTCCCCCGCGGTCGGTCCGGGCTTGATCGTACGACGAATGACATCGCGCACTTTGACGGCATTGTCGAACGCCGCCCGCAGCCCCGCCGGCGCTGCGGTTTCACCGGACTTGAGGACGTAAGCGATGCGTTTGACGTCGGTCCACGTATTGAGGTAGCCCACGCCCCAATCGATCATGAGGAGATCGCCGCGCTGAATGATGCGATCGTTCGAGGTGGCTTCGATGCCGCGCGGGCCGGTGATGTACACCGATGGCGTTTCAAAACTCGACCCCAGGCCGCGCTGCAGGAGCTGGTCGGTCATCCACCACGACACATCCTCGAGCGTGGTCACGCCGGGGACGATCACTTCATTCGACAGCGCGCGGTCGGCGAGGCGGCGGGACAGCTCACCGGCCTCACCAAAGGCGACCAACCGCGACGCCGGAAAGCTGCTGCGAAAGTCCGACACCACCCGTTCGGCGGACACGAGTCGCGCCGCGAATTCCGGACCGAGTTCTTTGACCAGGCGATCATAACTCGTCTTGGAGAGACCGTCGGCAGCCCCGATCTCTTCCGACATGTTGATCGCAATCCGCTTGGGATTGCGTTCGGCGACGAAGGGCTTGAGCGGTGCAAACGCCTTCACCAGATCGTAGCCGCACTTGTCCAACTGATAGCCCGACACGCCGATCGTCGCCCGTTCAATGCGGTCGCCACCGCGATCGGTGAAAATCCAATACCCGACACTGCCCACGTAGCCGCGTCCCAGATCGTCGAACATGGGGTCGTACTGATTCTCCTTCTGCATCACGATCCACATATCCACTCCGTGATCGCGCATCGCGGCGGGCAGGATCAGGTCAAACTGATCGCGCCGGATCTGACAGAGCCGTTCCCATCGTGTCCGGGCGTGTTCGGCCGGAGCTTGCGCACCGACCGGCGCACCGACCGGCACCCCAGCCATTGCGGACAACAGGGCAATCGTGAGGGACGACCGTGCGATCAAGCGATGGATGGACATATGTGCCTGGGTTGGAAGAACTGGACGTCGAAATCCTGCCGTCGTGACGCCCGAGCCGTCAACGATCGCACTCGTTGGTATCGGAATCGTCGGGATGCTCGTGGTGCGGCGCCGTCACGGACTGTTTATCTGAACAGCGCGCGCGTGCTACAACCCAGAACCGCCGTTGGGGAGTCGCACGCGCAAAAAGTGCGTCCGCTTGTTGGGCGGCAATGCCAGCAGTCGCTGAATCTGCTGCACGAGCGCGCGATCACTTTCTTTGCGCAGCGCCGATTTCTTTTTCGGAGGCTCAGGTTTTTTCTTGCTCATCCAACGTCCTTCGCAAAATTGAAAGTACCGCCAAGGTCTTGCTCACGCCCCGCGCGTTCCTTGCTTTTGATAATGTCGCGCAGCGCGGCCACGAGGAGGTCATGGCCGCCAAATGACACGGGACGCGCGCGCGAACGCAGGGATTCAAACGAACGGATCCCATCGATCTTGGCCATGAAATCGAGTTGCAAGCCGTCGCGATCGCGGGTGACGCGGTAAAGCTGAGATGCCGGGTAGAACGGTCGCAGCACCATGGCATCAAGGTCGTCGGCCAGCGCCTTCAATTTCCGGAGGTTGGTGCTCGTCTTTTGAAACATGAAGTCCACATCCAACGTCGTTACCGGCGAGCCCTGAATGGCCGCCGCCGCATTTCCGATCATCACGACGTCCAGCCGATGTTTGGCCAGCAGGCGTGCGATCAGTATGAGGAGTGGCGCGGCGTTCACAGTGAAGAAGTAGCAACAACTGAATGACGCCTACAACTGCACTGAAGCTGATGCGAACTGGTAGGAATGTCCGCGCGGCGGGGAACCGTTGTGGCCTGACTCTGGAAAGACGACGAGTCCGATCGGTCTGCCCTCCGCACGGCCGGAGGCCTGCCGAATGACGCGAACAACGGACGCTGGGGGTCGACCGTTCGCACATACCTTCAACAGATCGCGACGCTGTCACCGTAAGCGCGAATTGAACCTTGCCGCCGCGAGTCACCGGCGGCCTGCCACGATACCCTCGAGGTCCGCCCAACCGAAGTATGAGGACGAAGTCGGGTCGATCGATGCGATACGTATTGCCGGCACCCGATTTACATCCCACATTCGGGCTTCATCACACGAAACGAGGCAAGAGCGTATGCAATCGCTTGTGTTGAATGGCAAGACGGTCACGGTCGATGCCCCAGCGGACACACCGCTGCTCTGGGTGCTGCGCGATCACACCTGCAGCTGACCGGTACCAAGTTCGGCTGCGGCGCCGGATACTGCGGCGCCTGCACGGTGCACATCGATGGCGTGGCCGCCCGGTCCTGCCAGCTGCCACTCTCGGCGGTCGCTGGCAAGCGTGTCACCTCGATCGAAGGCCTCACCAGCGGAATCGGGGCCGCGGTCCAAGCGGCGTGGGACAAGCATCAGGTCCCGCAATGCGGCTACTGCCAATCCGGTCAGGTCATGGCCGCCACCTCCCTGCTGTCGAGGAATCCCAAGCCCACCGACGACCAAATTGTCGAGGCGATGCAGGGAAACCTCTGCCGCTGTGGGACCTACTCGCGCATTCAGGCCGCGGTCCACGATGCGGCCGCCAAGTTAGGGGCAAAGCGATGAGCACCATCCCAACCACCCGACGGGATTTTCTCACGGTGTCGGCCGTGATTGGCGGCGGGATGCTGCTCGGGTTCCGACTCGACGCGATGGCGCCCAATGCCGCGATCTTCAAGGCCAACGCCTGGATTTCCATCGACGCTGACGGCACGGTGACCTTTACCTGCGGTCGCAGTGAAATGGGGCAGGACGTCTACACGTCGCTCAGCATGCTGCTGTCCGAGGAACTCGGCGTCGATCCGCGGCGGGTGAAGGTGCTGCACGCGCCGGCCGACCCGGCCTACGTGAACACCGCCATCGGTGCGCAGATCACGGGTGGCAGTACGAGCATCCGTGAGGCGTGGGAGCCGCTCAGGAAAGCTGGCGCGACCGCGCGCATGATGCTGGTGAGCGCGGCCGCGACGCGCTGGGGCGTGCCGGCCAGCGACTGCGTGGCGGCCAACGGCATGGTGACCCACGGACCGCACAAGGCGGGGTACGGTGAACTCGCCGCGGCGGCGGCCGCGCTGCCGGTGCCGACGAACGTACCGTTGAAGGACCCCGGCGCGTTCACCGTGATTGGCAAGCCGCTTCCACGATTGGATGGTGCCATCAAGGCCCGCGGCAAGGCGACGTACGGCATCGACATCAAGCGGCCTGGCATGTGGTACGCTGCGCTTGTGCAATGCCCCGTCTTTGGCGGGAAAGTCGTGTCGGTGGACGAGGCCGGAGTCGGGCAGCGAAAGGGCGTCAAGGCCGTGGTGAATCTTGGTGAAGGAGTGGCCGTGGTAGCCACCCACTACTGGACCGCACGGCAGGGCGCCGACGCCCTCAAAATTCAATGGGACGAAGGTCCCGCCGCGAATCTGAGTACCGATGCGATCTTGGCGACGCTCTCCGCCGCCCGTGGTCGGCCGGGTTTTGTCGTCAAGAAAGCGGGAGACGTGACCGGGGCACTCGCCTCCGGCGCGATCGAGGCGGAGTATCGCTGTCAGATGCTCGCGCATGCTACGCTCGAGCCGCAGAACTGCACCGCGCTCGTGACCTCGGCCGGCGTCGAGGTCTGGGGGAGCGTGCAGTTCCCGCAGGGTGCTCAGGGCACGGCGGCGGCCGTGGCCGGTGTGAAGCCGGAGCAGGTCAAGGTGAACTGCACGTTCATCGGCGGCGGTTTCGGCCGACGGCTGGAGAACGACTACGTAGGGCAGGCGGTCGCGATTGCGAAGGCGGTGCCCAACACGCCGGTCCAGCTCATCTGGAATCGGCCCGACGACACGCGCCACGATTTCTACCGGCCACCGAGCATCCACGTCATGCGTGGGGCAGTCACCGGCGGGAACCTCACCGCCCTCAGCGCCACACTCGTTTCCCCATCGATCACCGCGCGGGCCTTCCCGACGTTCGTGAACAACGGCAACGATCCCTTCATGGTCGAGGGGCTCGTCAACCTGACGTACGACATTCCGAACCTCGAACTGCGCACCATCATCGAGGAAGTCGGCGTTCGCGTGGGTTTCTGGCGCTCAGTGAGTCACGCGCTCAACGCCTTTGCGGTCGAGAGCTTCGTGGATGAGTTGGCGCTGGCGGCGGGTCGGGATCCACTCAGCTTCCGGCTCGCACATCTGTCGAAGCTGCCGAGGCAGCAGGCCGTGCTGGAGCGGGCCGCGAAGACCGCGGGCTACACGGCCACGCCAGGAGCGGGACGGGCATTCGGGATTGCGTCGATGGAGTGCTACGACACCAACGTGGCGTTGGTGTGCGCCGTGTCGGGGACCGCGCAGCGCATCAAGCTGGAGCGTATCACGGTGTGCGCGGATTGCGGAGTGGCGGTGCATCCGGATCAGGTGATTGCCCAACTGCAGGGGGGCGTCGTCACCGGACTGATTCAGGCGCTTCGGAGCAAGATCACGTTCGCGAACGGCCGGGTGGAGCAGAGCAACTTCAACGATTTCCAGCTTCCCCGCATGCACCAGGTTCCGCCCGTGCAGGTCGAGCTGCTCCAATCGGGCGGGAAGCCGGGCGGCATGGGTGAAGTCGGCGTGCCGCTGGTGGCGCCGGCCTTGGCCAACGCCGTCTTTGCGCTGACCGGCAAGCGCATTCGCAGTACGCCACTCGAGGACGGTGGCGTTCGATTCGCGTAGCACGCCGTTGACGGACAACAAAAGGCCGCCGGGTGACCGGCGGCCTTTTGTTGTCGCTGGGGTCAGAAGAAGCTGAAGTTGAATCGGCCGCCACTCGAACCAAGGCTGCTGAAGCGCTGGTTCACGATGGTGTTGTAGATCGATCCAAAGGTATAGCGAACGCCGATGTTGGTTGTGATGCGAAATCCGGTCTGCAGCGCCTGACGTTGCAACAGAATTTCTTCTTCGGTGTTGCCGGCACGCGGGAGATAGATCTGATCGTTCACGCGGGCGGCGGAGCCACCGATGTTGAGCGAGAAGCCGCGACCGATGCGCAGATCGACGTTCCCGCTGAGCGTAAGCGCATGTCGGCTGACATCGTGCAGGTAGTTCAACCAGTCCAGCGAGACATTGGAAGATCCCCACGACTGACGGGCGACCAATGAAGCGGTTGCTTGTTGGCTGAATCGCGTTTCTTCATCGCGATTGAGCACCGTCGTGCGCTGGTAGTTGTAGTAGTTGGGACCGACATTGTACAGAAACGTCAATTGGCGGCGGGTCTGGTCCGTCCACGGAAACACGTTGTACTCGACGGCCGGCTGCAACCGCAGCGCGAGGTCCTGGTTGAGAAAGTCCGAATAGCCGGCGCCTGCCTTGACGCCGGCAGACCAATGCGAACTCAGTGACCGCACGATCAGCGTGTTCGCGTTGTACGTGCGCTGTTCGTTCCGCACCGTGATCGCCGGGCGCGTCGACGTGGCCGCGATCTTGAAGTTCTGCGTGTTCACGTTGCCACTCACCGACGTGTTCAACTTCCAGGTCGCCGTCGAACGATTTGCCGCCAACGACAATGAACCGTTCACCGACTGCTGCTGCTCCTCGGCGCGCACGAACGCGTTGAAGTTGGTTGTGTACGTCCAGAGGTTCCACTTGTCCTTGAGATTGGCCGGCGATGCCTGTTGCATGCCGGCCGGCGCGACGTACGCGACCTGCAGGCGCTTCGCCAGCGGCGACCGGGCCACATATCGCGCGAGCCCCAGTTTGAAGGTGCGTGCCAGCTCGCGGCGGATGACGGCGTCCGCGTCATTCGGCAGCGTGTTCAGCACCAGAGTGTCGGCCATCCCCTCAAAGGCGCGACGCCCGATGAAGGTGATCGTGTTCTCCGATCCGCCACCGCCGTTGGTCAGTCCTGATACGAGAATCTGGACGTCGGCATCGAATCGATCGCGCATCCAGTTCACGAAGTTCACGTCAGTCACGATGAAGTCGCGATCACAACCACGCACGCGGCCCTGACAGTCCAGAAATACGCGAATGGCCTGCGACTGCAGCGTCAATGAATCGGGTGCGCTTGGTCGTCCCGTCAGCCCCGGCGGCGGCCCACCGGGGGGGGGCGATCGGCGGACGACCGCCTTGTGCGACAGCGGACGGTGCAAGCGCGAGTGACGCGCTGAGCGCCAGGAAGACCAGAAGGAACGTGCTATGACGTATACAGGTAGGCATTGATGAGCGAACGGTGCGGGACAGAAGAGTTTGGGCACTCTCGGTAAAACGCACCAGGCTCATGTTTTGTTCGTGCTTGCTTGCGCCCCTCCTACCTCCTCCACCCGATGCCTCCCTCGTATCGCAACCCCAGTGGCATCGACGTAAACCCCGCGGGCGTCGCGCGATGGACTCTCGACCGCCTGCGGCGCGGTCTGCCCCATCCACCCGCAGCGCCAATTCATGGCGTGCCGCCGGATGTCGAGTACCTGCGGGCCAATCGCACGGACACGACGCTCACGTGGATCGGCCACTCGTCGCTGCTGCTGCAACTTGCTGGGCGCAACATCCTCATCGACCCGGTGTTCAGCCGACGCGTATCACCGGTCGCCTTCGCGGGGCCCAGACGTCATCAGCCACCGGGACTATCGCTGGCGCAGCTGCCGCCTATCGATGTGGTGCTGATTTCACACAACCACTACGACCATCTGGACCGACCATCGGTGCGTGGCGTGGCCCGACAGGCCGGTGGCCCACCCGCGTTTCTGGTACCGCGCGGCGTCGATTCGTGGTTCGCACGAGAAGTGCCGAGCGCGACCATCGCCGGCACCTCTTCTGCGGTTGGCGTCGACTGGCACGACACCCATCGCCTCGAGACGCCAACCGGCGATCTGGAGTTGCACTTCCTGCCGGTGCAGCACTGGAGCAGTCGCTCGGCCCTGCGGCGCAACGACACGCCGTGGGGCAGCTGGGCCATCGTGCACCCATCGTTCCGGTTCTGGTACTCGGGCGATCTCGGGTACTCCGACGATCCTCGGCGCATCGGCGAGCGATTCGGCGGCTTCGATTTCGCCGCCATCGGCATCGGCGCGTACGAGCCGCGGTGGTTCATGCGTACGCAGCACGTGAACCCCGACGAGGCCGTCCAGGTCATGCTCGATGTCGATGCCGACGCGGCGATCGGCGTGCACTGGGGCACGTTTCCGTTGGCCGACGAATCACTGGATCAGCCGCCGAAGGACCTCGCGGCAGCGGTGGCAGCGCGCGCGCTGGATCCGGAGCGATTTACGGTGATGCAACATGGCGAGACGAGACGACTGACGCGTCACCCGGACCGCGTACCGACGATCTCCGATATCGGTTAGCGGTTATCTGATTTCGGATTTCGCCCTGGCCATCGGCCGCAATGCGTCCGGATTCCTCGCCAGATACACCAGCAGCGGCGGACACCCGAACACCAACGTCGCCGGCCACCACAGCGCTGATCGTCCGCTGGCTCGCAGATCCCGCGCCAGCCAGATCAAGACGATCACGGTGAACACGCCCATGTCGTTCCACGCCATGAACACCATGGGATCGGCACGCAGCGACGCCCAGGCATGCGCCAATCCCCCGGACACGCTGCCGTACGTCTGCATCCAGGTGTAGAACGCCACCTGTTCGTACACGAAAAAGAGCGCGGCCGCGAGATACAGCAGGAGTCGACGCATCACCGGCGCGCGCGGTCGGCGCCGGTGCGTATCGGTGCGGTCATGGTGTCGCAGGAAATGCCCATTGTCTGTTCCTCTTCGTTTCGCGGTGACGGGGTACTGGGCCAAAGATACCAGAGAGTCCCGGTCAGCGGCCGCCGAGTGAGGCGCTCCGCACCGCCAGCGTCCGGATGTAGCGGGCGATCGTGGTCGGCTGCGCTATTCGGATCACCAGGGGTCCCGACTCACCGCGCATTGTCAGGCGCAGCGCCCCTCCCTGCACGGTCAGGTGTGCGATCTGCGCCAGGGGGACGTCGCTGAGGACGGTGCCGCGGCGAATCAGACGCACACGCCGCGAGGTCAGCACGAACGATCCCAGTTGCGTCAGCGGCTCGCCGTCACGCCGGGCCGGGAGGCTGAGCACGAACTGTTCACTCACGGGGACCGGCACGCGCGCCAGCGTCATCGACACGGCGATCACGTGGCCGCGTTCGGCCGATTGCGCCAGCACCGCCAGCAGCATCGTCCGAAAGCCCCAGGCTATGCCCACCAGCACCAGCACCAGGATGAGGAACGGGATGACGGCTGTCATGTGCTGGATGGGCTGCAGGAGAAACCCAGCGGCTGCTACTCCCGCCCCAATGCCAACGGCGCCATATCGGACGGCGAGCCTCTGACGTTGGAGCGTGGCAACGACGATCGGGACGGCGTCTGGAACCTGCGGCGCAGGTCACCGGCATCGGCTATCAAACAGGCCTTATCCCGACGGGATCGATCGGAGCGTGTCGAGGAGTCTGGTGAGTTCGTCATAGTTGGCGGGCTTGACGAGGTGGCCGTCGAACCCGGCTTCGAGGGACTTCCGCCGGTCGTCATCTTGTCCCCATCCGGTGAGCGCGACGATCACGATGGTCTTGCTCCACGGCTGTTCGCGGATCTGGCGGCAGGCTTCGAATCCGTTCAGCCTCGGCAGGCCGATGTCGAGCAGGATCACGTCGGGCCGCAATCGCGCCGCCGCTTCTACGGCCTCTTGCCCGTCGTGCGCGATGTGCGTTTCGTTGCCGGTGAGCTCCATGAGCATGGCGAGCGACAGGGCGGCATCGCGGTTGTCGTCGACGATCAGAATACGGCGGGGTGGCAGCAAGGTCGGCGGACTGACCGCAAAAATGGGGGACGGCGGCACTTCGTCGAGAATCCGGAGGCGAACAGTGAATTGAGTGCCCTGCCCGAGTCCTGCACTCTCGACCTCCACGGTTCCGTCGTGCAATTCCACCAGTGTTTTGACGAGCGTCAGACCGATACCCAACCCGCTGACCGAACGTTCCAGCGAGGTATCCAACTGAACAAACATCTCGAAGATGCGGGGGCACTGTTCAGCGGCGATCCCGATTCCGTTATCCCGCACGCGGATTACGGCGACCTGGTCTTCTTGCTCAACCGTGAGCCAAATCTGGCCCCCCTTTTCGGTGAACTTGCAGGCGTTGTTGAGCAGGTTGCCCAGCACTTGAGCCCACCGTGTCGGGTCAGCAGAGACGTAGATCGGTTCCGACGGCATCGCCACGGTCAGCGCAATGTCCAGACTCGTGCATAGTGGTCGGATGACTTCGACGGCTTGATAGATGGCAGACGTCAGCTCGATTCGCCCGCGTCGCAGCTCGATCGTGCCTCGACTGATGCGACTCACGTCGAGGAGATCATCGACCAGGCGCACCATTTG
>CAYWCJ010000163.1:0-10116 GCA_964456595.1 uncultured Gemmatimonas sp.
CAGGCTACCTCCGCGGCATGACGGGCATGAAGCGCGGACTGGTGCTCGACCTCGTACCGACGTCGACTACGTTTGCCACCGGCGCGCCCAACGGTGCTGACGGCTGGAAGTACGGGTCCCGTGGACAGTTTGGCGGCGATGTACGTTGGGGGGCCACGGCGAATTTTACCGTGAACGGCACGGCCAATCCGGACTTCAGTCAGGTGGAAACCGACGTGGGGCAGATCCCGGGCGACCCTCGATTCGCCCTCTTCTTTCCGGAACTCCGCCCGTTTTTCGTGGAAGGGAGTGAGCAATTCGACGCCCCCAATCAGCTGGTCTACACGCGCCGCATCGTTCAACCGCTCGGGGCAGTGAAGGTCACCGGCAAGATTCCGCGCGTCGACGTCGGGTTCCTCAGCGCCGTCGATGCCGCGCGCACCAGTCGTGACGGACGCACGAACCCGGTGTTCAATATTCTACGGGTGCGCCGAGACCTGGGCACGCAGAGCTCGGCCGGCCTGCTGCTGACCGACCGCACGGAGGGGCGCCGCTTCAACCGCGTGGCTGGGGTCGACTCACGCCTCAATTTCGCGGGGGTGTACAACGTCGAGCTCCGCGCCGCGACCAGTCTGACTGGCGACAGCGTCGGCACGCGCAGCGGACAGATTCTCGAGCTCAATCACGGCCGCACCGGACGCGCGTGGGGATACCGCACCTCGCTGGCCTCCTTTTCGCCGCAGTTCGAGACGCAAAGCGGCTTTGTCAATCGCACCGACTTCGTGCGTACCCAGGTCTTTCAGCGATGGACGCGCTTCGGCCGCAAGGGTGGCTGGTGGGATCAGCAGCAGCAGTTTGTCCGCACGTCGGCACTGTGGTCGTACGATGGATTTCAACAGCGCGGTTCGCCGTTGGAAGTCACGGCCGCCCTCGACAACTCGTTCGTGTTGCGCGGCGGCTGGCGCGCGTCGGTCTCCCCCGAGTTGCAGGCGGTCGCGTTCGACGCGCGACGCTATGCCGCCATCGCCACGCTGCGCCCCACGACGGGCGGGCGGGCCGACACGGTGGCCTTCGTCCCGTCTGGCCGGCAGTTCACCCGCGCGCTCCAGCTCTCGGTCAACACGCCACAGTGGCGACGCGGCGGGGCTTCCCTCAGCGCACGGCGCGGGACCGAACCCGAGTTCTTTGAAACCGCCACCGCCACCCGCACGGAGATGGAGCTGTCGACCGACTTGCGTCCGTCGCCGCAGTTACGCCTTTCGTCGCTCGTACGCTATCAGCGATTCCTGCGCGCCCGCGACGGGTCCGTGTTCAGCACGCAGGTGGTGCCCCGCCTGCGCACGGAGTACCAGTTTTCCCGGGCGCTCTTTGCTCGGCTGATCGTGCAGGTCGAATCGCGCGACCGTGATGCGCTGCGGGATCCTCGCACCGAGCGTCCGCTGCTCACACGAGCGGCGAGCGGGACGTATACCACGATCGGTCGCCGTCGGACGCTGCTTGGACGTGCGGATTGGCTGGTGTCCTATTTACCGAGTCCCGGCACCGTATTGTTTGTGGGATACGGCTCGGCGCTGGACGCGAGTCTCACCATGCGGCCCTTCGAGGCCGAACGGGTGTCGGACGGCGCTTTCGTGAAACTGAGTTATCTCTTT
The DNA here is from genome assembly GCA_964456595.1 of uncultured Gemmatimonas sp. Taxonomy (GTDB): domain Bacteria; phylum Gemmatimonadota; class Gemmatimonadetes; order Gemmatimonadales; family Gemmatimonadaceae; genus Gemmatimonas. Next base: position 1,632 of record CAYWCJ010000163.1, read on the forward strand.
CGGGCCGGCGTGCCCCGGGTGAGCTCGTCGGGAGCGGGCCGCTGACGGCGGCGTCAGCACCCTCGATCAGAAACTACGACCGCGCGCCGCTCACGCGTCGCGTATGTTTCCGCGGTCGGCGAGCGGCGTCCCCCGGATCACCAACGTGATTAACGATGCCGGCGCAGCGGCGTCTGATCAACGCGTTCCGAAGCATGGTGCCGGGCGGTTGATGCGGCGCCCTGAATTGATTCCTTCCCCGTTCCGCACATGAAAAGAGTCGTCGCCTCCGTACTGTCGCTCGCCTTGCTCGCCTCGTGCCGCGGCGCCGACGGCAGCGCCAACGCCGGTACCACGACAACCGCAGCGATCGCCGATGGCACTTTCGCGCGCATTCAACGCGACATTCTCGATCCCGGCTGTGCTGGATGCCACAGCCCCGGCAGTTCGTCGGCACGTCAGTCGGGACTCGTGCTCACGCGAGACTCGTCGTATCAGCAGATGGTGGGGGTGCCGTCGCTACAGCAGGTGGCGCGAGCCGATGGCATGTCGCGTATTCGCCCGTTCAAGAGCGACAGCTCGCTCCTCTTTCACAAGCTGGCCTGGATTCCGGGCCATCACGCGCGCGACTACGGGTTGCTCATGCCGTCGGGCACCACGCAGGGGATTACGGCCGGGCAACTGGAATACGTGCGACGCTGGATCGAAGCCGGCGCGCCGCGCGTCGGGCACGTAGCCGACACCATGGTGCTGCGCGACAATCGCGTGCAGGCCGCCACGTTCACGCCGCTCGCCGCGCCCACGACCAACGGCCTGCAACTCAAGGTCGACAGTTTCGCGATCTTCCCGTCTACCGAACGAGAGATCTTCGTCTACCGCCAGCTCGGCAATGCGAACGAGCTGTATGTCACGCGGATCCAATCGAAGATGCGCCCGGGCAGTCACCATCTCGTGCTCTACACGTACGACGAATCGGCGACCACGGCCCCGTGCAACACACGCCCCGCGCCGAACGCGATCCGCGACCTTCGCAATCCCGATGGCGCACTGAATGCGTCGACCACCGCGTTTATGGGCTGTCACATCTTTTTTGGTCTCGCGCTCTCGTCGGAGGCGGATTTCCAGTTTCCGCCGGGCGTTGCGCTCCGGTTGCCAGCCAACGCGGCCCTCGACTTCAATCTGCACTACGTCAATCGCTCCCCAGCGGAGTTTCCGGGAGAGGCAGCCACGAACCTCTCCACCGTCGACAAGTCACAAGTGCAGACGGTGGCGCGAACGCTGAACCTCAACAACGCCCTCATCTTCCTGCCGCCGAAGCAGCGAACGACGCTCACCCGGGCATTCCCCGTCACGGTGCGCACGACGGTCCTCGCGCTCACCTCCCACATGCACTCCATGGGCGAGCGATTCGAGATCCGCGTGCGGCGCGCCGGTGGAACAGAGTCCACGGTGTACACGAGCACCGACTGGGAGCATCCGGCGTTCACCAATTACAGTACCGCGATCGTGCTTCAACCCGGCGATGCACTGGTCTCCGTGATCACGTGGAACAACGTCACGGACCGGGTCATCACCATGGGTCTCAAGAGCTCCGACGAAATGGGGATCATCTTTGGTTATGCGTACTAACGCACCGGAACCGCCGTGCCGGACGCATGACCTCCGGTGCTTGCTCGCGCAGCTCGAATCGTCGCTCGCTTTTCGCGAAAACAGGGAGTCGCACGCGACAATTCCGGTCACTTCCTCCCACGACAACGGCGCCAATTCAATAATCCCGCCCCGCCCCGCGAGACTCTCCGCTCTGCATCGAACTGCTTCCAGCGGCAAGGCAGCGTCTGCAGCAGGGTGGTTACATTTTGACGCTCATTCTGGCCTTGGAGCCGCTGCCGAACGGACCTATCGGCGCAACGGTCCTCGTTGCTGCGGCACCTCCACCGCCGCCGATACCAGGCCTCCTCCCTGCGTCAGCCCTGCGCCAGCACGTCTCCGAGCACCGCACCCGCGGTCGGGCGACCTCCCGCGCCGGGTCCTTGAAACGCGATCGAGCCGGCGGAGGCGCTCTCGATCACAATGCGATTGAACGCGCCCGTTACGTTCGCCCAGGCATCGTCCGCTGTGACACGCGTGGGAATGATCTGCGCCACGTACTCGTCATGCTCCCTCCTACACGTCGCCAACAGCTTCACCCGATCGCCTTCGGCGGCTACTTGCGCGGCCCACGCCGCCGTTTCTGCATCAATGCCGCGTCGGGTCACCTTGAGCGAGGCGGGATCCACACCAAAGGAAAGCCAGGCGAGCACGCGCAACTTGTCCTCGACATCTTCGCCTGAGAGATCGCGTGTCGGATCGGCTTCGGCGTAACCGAGTCGTTGCGCGGTGGCTATGGCGTCGGCGAGTGATGCGCCTTCGGCCACGCAGTCAAGGACGAAGTTGCTGGTGCCGTTGAGAATTCCCGAAAAGCGCGTGATGCCGATGCCGGCTGCACCGCTGCGCAGGCATCGCACCACCGGAATCGCGCCGGCGACCGCACCCTCGAAGTCAATGCGCGTGCCGTTGGTGCGCGCGAGCGCGGCAAGGTGCGCGCCACGCTCAGCGAGCAGCGCCTTGTTCGCCGTAACCACGCGAATGCCGCGTCGAAGCGCCGTCTCCACCAGCGTACGCGCCGTGGTGGTGCCGCCGATCGCTTCCACCAATACATCGATATCGTCGTTCACCAGCGATGCTGGATCGGTGATGCAGGCATTCGCTGGTGCGAGCCCTCGTGCGATCGCCTGCGCGAGTGCAGGTCGCGGGCGACGACCATCGCGCACCAGCACGCGTTCCACCCGGACCTGCGGGCTGTTGCCCGGCGGCCGCTCACCTGCGCATTCGCCAAACAGGTCGAGCAGGCTTCCGCCGACGTGCCCGCAGCCAGCCAGCGCCACCCGCAACGCGCGCGTCGATTCGTCGCGACCCGCGCCAGCTCGATGATCACTCAATGGTGCCCCGGAGCGGCGATTGTCGATGCTTCGAGATTCCAGTGCACGCACGTCGAGACCACGCACGTCGATATTACGGACGTCGAGTCCACGAGCTTCGAAACCAAGCGCGCGCGGCGTCACGACGGCGCGCGTCCAGCGTGCACCGGGCGCGCTCTGCGTCGCTGCCAGACTGCTCGGCGACGACTCCTTGCGACGTGTCTGCTGCGTCGCATCCCGGGCGACGGCGCTGCGCGCTTCGGCTCGCGCGATGGCGTCGGCAACGAACGCACTCACCCGCGCGGTCTCCAAGAGGAACGCGTCATGTCCATGCACGGAGGGCAAGTCGAGGTACGTCGCGCCGGTACCCGACGTCCATTCGCGAACCGACTCCGCAGGATAGAGCAGGTCACCAGGAATGCCGACGCCAGTGAGTCGATCGGCCACTGGTGCCAGCGCCGCTGCGATGCCCCCGCGTCCACGGCCGACGTCATGCGAGTCCATCGCCGCCAGCAGAGCGGTGAAGCTCGTGGCGTCGAAGCGCTGCACCAACTTCTCACCGTGACTGGCCAGCCACTCCTTCACCAGGAACTCGCCGTTCGCGCGGCGCGCGCGTCCGAAGCGACGCTCCAGGCCTTCCGGCGTGCGGTAACTCAGCATGCCGACCATGCGCGCGAGGGCAAGTCCGTGCTGCACACCGCCGATGGCGATCGCGCGCTCCATGATGGCGCCCCAGGCGATGCCCTGCGCGGTTTGCGCGGCTGGTGCGGCCAACACGACCGCTGCACGCACGCGTTCAGGAAAGGTCGCCGCGAACTCCAGCGTCACCATGCCGCCCAGAGAACCACCACACACCAGCAGCGGCTGCTCCACGTCGAGCGAATCGAGCAGGCGCGCGAGGATGACGGCCTGGTCGCGTGTGGTAAACCGCGGCAGCGCGGTCGGATTGGCGTTGGTCGGACCGGTAGTTCCGTCGCAACCGCCAAGCAGATTCGCGCAGAGAATAGCATGTCGCGTGGGGTCGATGGCGCCACCAGCGTCGATGACGCCCTTCCACCAGTCGCTGGCGTGCGTCGTGCCAGTGAGCGCGTGGACGACCAGCACGAGATTGTCGCGTGTGGGCGACAGTGCACCTTCGAGGCGATAGTGCACGTCGATGGTTTGGACGAGCGCTCCGCTTTCCAGCACGACATCGTGAACGGTGATCGTCTCGTCGCGCACCGGCCACGCGGAACCGGTGCGCGCGACCGATTCGTGCGGTGTTGTCACGCTACTGTCGAGCGATCCGGCGCTGAGCGAATCGGCGCTGCTGGATTCGGCAGACAAGGCGCGTGTGGCTGGCGGACGAACGTTGCTGGGGGGAGCGACCGCGGTGCTCATGCGGCGTGCTCGTTGCGCGGCGTCCTCGCGGTGGTGGTGTGCGACGTGGCCACGGCAGCAGCGAGCGCTCGACCGAGAAAGACGTCGGTGGCGGGATTGTTGATGCGCGACTGCGACGGCGACGGATTCTTCGACATCGGGCACTCCGGTGTGAACACACGTGAGTGCCGCCAGAAGCAACAACGCGCCCGAAGCGGAGGGCCGCCGGGCGCATGATCGCTATTTAGCTCCTTATTTTGCGTGGCGGCAAGCGGCGGCAAATCACCACGGATGCGGAATGCACCGTTTGTCTTCAGTTGTCCTGGAGCGGTGATACGAACTCGACCTGCGTCCGGGCGACGATCGATCACGTCGTGGGCAACAACGCAAACGGCCCACGTCGATTTCTCGTCGCGGGCCGCAAGGACCACGACTTAGACGGATGTGCAGTGCCTCAGGCACTGGTGCGCGGCCCGTCAAATCGGGGAACTCGCCGCGCACCTCACAGTATCGAAGCGCTGCGCGGCTACGTCAACCCCCGTGCGCCGTCGAATCGTGGTTCAGATGGGCTTGTAGACAGCCATGTACACGGCCACGCCGGCCAGGAGCGGCATGATGACGAGAAACGGTTTGGCCAGCTCCGGCTTGCGATAGGGCAACAGCACGATGCCGCTCAGGAGCAACCAGATCACCATCTTCACCAGCAACCAGCCTGGCGGCATGCCGCGCACGAGGCCAAGTCGCGCCATCATGCCGAAGCCACCAAGCAGCACGAGAAAGGAGCCCAGTCCGAAGGCCAGCCCCACGATGCCGCGCGTGCGTGTGTTGGCCTTGGTGCCACCGTTCGCGGCATGCACCGCGACGCCGCCGATAGCGACGAAGAGCAGGGCAAGGCCGATGACGTGAATGATCTCGTACAAGTCGCGCGGGAACATGAGTGGGTTGGTTCAGGTGGAAGACGGCACGAGCATCGGCTCGTGCACGTCGAATCGATCGGTGGTGTCGGGCGACAAGGTGCGATAGCTCGACAGCACGCGCGACAGCGCATCCTGCGCGTTGATGCCGGTGGCGGACAAGTGGCCCATTTTGCGCCCTTCGCGCGCCGTGGTCTTGCCGTACAGGTGCAGGCGCGTCCCCGAAACCATCAAGGCGTCGGTGATGGCCGGTGGCGATGGCTGCAGCCACACATCGCCCAGCAGGTTCACGATGGCTGCCGGTGCCAACAGCTCGGTGCTGCCGAGGGGCAGGTTGCACACCGCGCGCACGAGTTGCTCGAACTGACTCGTGGCGTTGCCGCGTTCGCTGTGGTGATACGTGTTGTGTGGACGCGGTGCGAGCTCGTTCACCAGCAGTTCGTCGTCGTGCGTGACGAAGCATTCGACAGCCAGCAAACCAACGATGCCAAGTCGCGATGCGATATCGGCGGCCATCGACCGGGCGCGTTCCGTCATCGAATCAGGGATCACGGCCGGCACCACCGCCCAGGTGAGAACGCCGCTCGTGTGGTGATTGCGCGACGGCGGATAGATCGCCAGTTCGCCGGACGGACGACGCGCCACCAACACCGAGATCTCGTAGGCGATGCTGACCCGCTGTTCGACGAGGCACGTCTCGCCGCCCAGCGCACGCCAGGCTTCATCGCCGAGCGCCGGATCGGCCACTCGTACCTGACCGCGTCCGTCGTAGCCGCCGTGGGTGGACTTGGCGATGCATGGACCGAACGTGCGCACCGCATCGGCGACGTCGTCGCTCGAGTGGGCCGCCACGAATGCGCCAAGGGGGAAGCCCTCGCGGAAGAGCCACTCCTTCTGTCGAATACGGTCCTGGATGATGAACACCGCATCACGGCCGGGTCGGAGTGGCGCGTACTGCGACACCGCCTCCATCACGTCCGGATGGATCTGCTCGATCTCGAGAGTGACCACGTTGCACTGCTTGGCGAGATCGATGGCCGCACTCACGTCCTTGAAAGACGCGGTGATCGTGCGCGACGCGACGGCGCGACTGGCGCACGCCGGATCGGGGTCGAGCACGTGCACATCGTAGCCCATCGAACGCGCAGCGAACGCGGTCATGCGACCGAGTTGTCCGCCACCCAGAAATCCAATGGTGGCGCCAGGCAGCAGCGCGGAGGCGTCCTGTTGCGCGTGCACGTCGGCGCTCACGGTCATGAGGAGATGGCGTTGGGGGCAGCAAGCGTGCGGGCGAGCGCTTCGTCCGCCTTGGCCGAACGTCGCGCGGCCAACCGCTCACGCAGCGAGTCGTCGTGCGCGGCCAGCAGCTGTGCCGCAAAGAGGGCGGCGTTCGCCGCCCCCGGCTTCCCGATGGCGAAGGTCGCCACCGGCACTCCGGCCGGCATCTGCACGATGCTCAGCAGCGCGTCCATGCCGTTGAGTGCGGTCGCCACGACCGGAACGCCAAGCACTGGCACGAGCGTTTTGGCGGCGAGCATGCCCGGCAGATGCGCCGCACCGCCCGCGCCCGCGATGATCGCACGCAGTCCGCGTCCCGCAGCCTGTTCGGCGTAAGCGAAGAGCCAGTCCGGCGTGCGGTGCGCCGACACGACGCGCGCCTCGTAGGGAATGCCGAGCTCCGATAGAATCTCGCAGGCCGGCGCCATCGTGTCGTAGTCACTGGCGCTTCCCATCACCACGCCGACCAGCGGAGTGACGGCGGAATTGGCGGACAGCACCGTGCTGTCGGTGGCAGCGCTCACTACGTGCTCCGGGAGAAGGGGGGACGACAGTGCTTCGGTGCGCTGCTATTTCTTCGGCGCGACGATAGGGAGTCGCTCGGTGCCGCTCCATTCCTGGAACGATCCGTCGAACAGGCGGGCGTCGTACCCGAGCATGGTGGCCACGAACCAGAGCAGCGAGGCCTGCTGTCCGATGTGGCAATACGTGACCACGGGCTTGCCGTCAGTCACGCCGGCATCGGTAAAGAGTCGACGCAGCTCCGTCGGGGCTTTGAAGTGCCCGTTGTCGGCGACCGATGTGAGCGGGATGTTGACCGCCGTCGGAATGTGCCCGGGGCGCGGAAAGCCGCCGCCATCGCCGTTGTAGAAGCGCGGCAGGCGCGCGTCGACGATGGACAGATTCCCGCTCTGCGTGGCGAGTTCGACCTGCGTGATGGTCGCGATGAGCTCGGGCTGCGGACGCGGCGTGAACGTGCCCGCTGCGGCAGCGCCAGGTGCCACCGTGACACTCGCGCGCGCCTCAGACTTCCACGCCTTGTAACCGCCGTCCAGCAGCGATGTGCGATCGAGCGTGCCAAGGTATGCGAGCGTGAGGAAGACGCGCGTCGCCAACTGCAACGTGTCGTCGTGCGGCACGACCACGATGCGCGACTGGTCGGTGATGCCGTTGTCCTTCGCCCACGCCGATAGCTGCTCCACCGGCGGCAGTTGCAAGGTGAGCTTTCCCGGCCCGGCCGCCGTGGAGACATCCGCCAGCGCAACGAATCGCGCGCCGGCGATATGTCCACTGTCGTACTGCGCACGCCGTCCGACATGCAACACCACGAGATTGGCATCGGTGACATGCTGCGCGAGCCACGCCGTGGAGACGAGCATCTCCGGCCGCGCGCCGCGACGAGCGGACGAGCGTGCGTTCACGCTGCCCCCCTGACGACACGCGCTCGCAACCACCGTCGCCAACATCAGCGACGCGATCAGCATACGCGTCGTCCAAGCCTTCGGGAGAGTATTCATGCCGTGAATTATGGCACGATGAGACGACGACCGCGCGCATCCCGCAGCTCGACTGGCGCGATCTTCGTCGCCTTGAGCGCCGCTTCGATGCTTGCCCGATCGCCGGCAATCACGATGGCCAACCTCTTCGGATCGAGGTAGCGCGTGGCGACGCGCTGCACGTCGGCCGCGGTGACGGCACCCATACCGCGACCGTACGCCGCCAATGTGGACAGCGGCAAACCGTACGGCACCAGCGCCGCCACCTGCGACGCGATATCGCGGGTCGACTCGAAGCCTTCGGCGTATCCGAGCTGCAGATAGCGTTTCGTCTTGGCCAGCTCCGTCGCCGTCATCGGCTGGCGAATGCCATCCAGCTCCTTCATGAACTCGATCAGCGCGGAGTCGGTCTTGGCGGCCACGACTTCGGCGCGCGCCACGAACGGGCCGGCGTCGCGGCGCATCGCAAAACCAGACCCGGCGCCGTAGGTGTAGCCCTTGG
>CAYWCJ010000164.1:0-10050 GCA_964456595.1 uncultured Gemmatimonas sp.
CGTGCGTTCGTGAAGTCACCCAATACCCACACCATCACCATCTGCGCGACACGCTCACGCAGCGACAGCGCGGCGAGGGTGCTGTCGATCCAGCGTCGGTGTTGGGCGGGGAGCGGAACGGCAGGATTGAGCGAGATGGGTCCCGGGGCAGCCAGCACGGTCCCGTTCGTGCGTGGGGATGCACTCGATGCGGCGGCCGCACAGCCGACGGTCGCCGCGAGCAGCAAACCGGCGGCCGCGGGGCTCGCGCGACGAAGGGCATGTGCGAGGTGGTGCGCGGCACTGTTGGCGAAATCGGTGGCGCGTTTGGTGGAGCGATTGGTGGAGCGATTGGTGGCGAGAGGACGTGCGGCACGCGCGCGACTCGCCGTCGTGGTCGGAGTGGCAGGGTAGGGAGGCTGCACTGTGATGTGTTCGCCGACATGCAGGTCCGGTGCGCCGCGTCGGCGTGCTGGCATCACCGGGAGGAGTGCGTGAAGCATCTCGAAGAAGGGCGGGGTTGGGCTACGGTGAGACGCGGACTGCTGGTCGCAGTTGCCGCGACGGCAATGACGGTCGGTGTGTCGGCGTGCGGCGGCAACAGTGCGCCGGACAACCGGCCGGTCCCCGAAGAGGGACCGGACGGCATGCCCTTGCGGCTGAATCGCAGGGTACGCCCCGGCCTCTCGGTGCTCATGGACGATAGCATCAAGCTCGTCGCGGGCAAGCGCGTCGCGCTGGTCACGAATCATACCGGCGTAGATGAGAAGGGGCGACGGGGCATCGATCTCCTCTTCTCCGACCCGCGCGCGGTGAGGGCTGGTGTGAAGCTGGTGCGGATCTTTGCGCCCGAGCACGGCCTGTCAGGTACGGCCGACGTGACCAATCTGGCGGATGAGACGGATCCGAAAACGGGGTTGCGCATTCACTCGCTCTATCAGCGCACGACCATCGCGCCTCCGGACAGCCTGCTGAAGGATGTGGACGTACTCGTGGTCGACCTCCAGGACATCGGCACGCGGACGTGGACGTACGTGGGCGTGATGCTCTATTCCATGCGCGCTGGTGCGCGGGCCGGTATTCCGGTGGTCGTGCTCGATCGCCCGAATCCGCTGTCCGGCGCTCGCGTCCAAGGCACGTTGCTCGACTCCGCGCTGGCCAATCCGGAGGAGCCCACGCCAACCAATTCGGCAAACGCCTTCGCGCTCTATCCGATGCCGCTGCGCCACGGGCTCACGATGGGCGAGATGGCGCGTCTCTTTCAGGCGCAGTTCAAGCTTGGCACACGACTGACCGTGGTGCCCATGCAGTACTGGCGGCGTGCAATGTGGTTTGACCAGACGTCGCTGCCGTGGGTGAAGCCGTCGCCGAATATTCCGAATCTGACGAGCGCGCTGCTCTATCCGGCGCTGGTGCCATTCGAGTCCTCGAACGTGTCCGTCGGACGCGGCACGAACGAACCATTCCAGCGCATCGGCGCGCCGTGGATGCGTGCGGACACACTGGCGCGGCTGCTGGAAGATCTCTCGCTCACCGGCGTGCGCTTCAAGGCGGAACGATTCACGCCCTCGGCTCCGGGCGATCGCAAGTACGCCGGTCGTGCCATACCGGGACTGCGGATCGAGGTGACCAATCGCGATCTCGTGCAGCCGGCGCGTGTCGGTGCCGCGATTCTCTGGGCGCTGACGCGACTGAACCGGGATTCACTCAAACTCACCGATCGCGGCTTCGACCAGCGGCTTGGTGCCGCTCGCGTCCGCGAAGCCATACTCGGCGGTGCTGATCCCGATGCGGTAATGGACCGTCAACTGCCCGCCATTGTCGCGTTCGAGCGCGATGTGCGCCGTTTCCATCTCTACCGTTGACCAGCGGTCGGTCCTAACTTGATAGGCTACTACCTTCCGCGGTTGGACAGTACGTCCGGCCGTTCGTCCGGACGGCTCTCCGCCATACGGGCGCGCTTCCGGTCCTAACTTTCCAGCGTCAGTCGAGATGCTATCTCTCTGGAGCGCGATTCAGCGCGGCTATTTGCGGGTCATCGAGCCCGCCGCCGACTGGCTCGTGCGCCGCCGTGTCCATCCCAATACGATCACGACCGTCGGCACGATCTGCACGATCATCGCCGGTGGCATCTTCGCCAGCGGGCACATTCGCACGGCCGGGTGGTTTCTCGGTCTGACGGCGCTCTTCGACGTGCTCGACGGTACCGTTGCCCGTCGCACCGGTCGAAGCACCGTGTTCGGCGCGTTCTACGACTCCACGCTTGATCGCGTCGCCGATGGCGCGGTGCTCGGCGGTATCGTCGTCTTCTACGCCACCAGCCCGGTGCACGCCAACCCGATCCTGCTGACCATCACTCTGCTCGGTTTGATCGGTACGTTTCTCACCTCGTACACCCGCGCCCGCGCCGAGAGTCTCGGACTCGATGCAAAGGTCGGATTGCTGCAGCGGCCGGAGCGCGTGACACTGCTGTCCGCGCCGCAGGCCTTCTTCGGACTGGCGCTCAACGGTTGGGTGCTGGCCTTCATCGTGTCGTTGCTGTCCGTGACCGCATGGATCACGGCCGTGCAACGCATGCTTTACGTCTACCGCACGACATCCCAGGGAGAGTCCACTCAGTGACCGATACGAAGAGCGGCGGTGCCGCGTCGATTGCCCCAGCCTCCGGCAAGCTTGCCATCTTCACGCCTGGACTTGGGGCGGTGTCGACCACGCTCATGGCCGGTGTGGAGCGCGTCCGTCGCGGCTTGTCGGTGCCGATCGGATCGCTCACCCAGATGGCCACGATCCGACTTGGCAAGCGTACCGAGTCGCGCAGCCCGCTGATTCGTGACTTCGCGCCATTGGCCAAGCTCGACGATATCGTGTTCGCGGCGTGGGACCCGTTCCACGACGACGCGTTCACCGCGGCGACCAAGGCTGGCGTGCTGGAGAAAGCCGATCTCGAGCCGATCGCCGATTTCCTCAAGAGCATCAAACCGATGCCGGCGGTGTTCGAGAATCATTACGTGACGCGCATCAACGGCACCAACGTCAAGACGGGACCGACCAAGCGCGATCTCGCCGAACAGCTGCGTGCCGATATCCGCAACTTCATGGCCTCGAGCGGGGCATCGCGCGGTGCCATGGTGTGGTGTGGGTCGACCGAAATCTACATCGTTGCCGGCCCGCAGCATCAGACGATCGACGCGTTTGAAGCGGCGATGGAAGCGAACGATGCGGCGATTGCGCCCAGCATGCTCTACGCGTACGCCGCCATCATGGAAGGCATTCCGTACTGCAACGGCGCGCCCAATCTGTCGGCCGATTTTCCCGCACTGATCGACCTCGCCAACCGCAAGGGCGTGCCCATCTCCGGCAAGGATTTCAAGACCGGTCAGACGTGGATGAAGACGATCATCGCGCCGGGACTCAAGGCACGCATGCTCGGCCTCGAAGGGTGGTACTCCACGAACATTCTTGGCAATCGCGATGGCGAAGTGCTCGACGATCCGGCGTCGTTCAAGACGAAGGAAGAGTCGAAGCTCTCCGTGCTGCACACGATCCTGCAGCCCGAACTGTATCCCGAGTTGTACAAGGATTTCGCGCACGTCGTGCGTATCAACTACTACCCGCCGCGCGGCGACAACAAAGAAGGTTGGGACAACATCGACATCAAGGGATGGCTCGGCTATCCGATGCAGATCAAGGTCAACTTCCTCTGCCGCGATTCCATTCTGGCCGCACCCATCGTGCTCGACCTCGCGCTGTTCAGCGACTTCGCGATGCGCGCCGGCATGAAGGGGATTCAGGAATGGTTGAGCTTCTATTACAAGTCGCCGCAGACCGCTGCGGGGCTGCAGCCGGAGCATGATCTTTTCATCCAGCAGACCAAGCTGAAGAACACGCTCCGCCACCTGATGGGTGAGGAGCAGATCACTCACCTCGGGCTTGAATACTACCAATGACCGCACCGCGTACGCGTGGGATTCGTGGGGCGTCCGCCTCGATCGCCAGCCGCCTCAGGACCGGGCTGCTGGCCATGAGCATCGTGCTCTCGGGCTGTAGCTCGGGAGCGGCACCTTCGAAGAGCGAACTCCGGTTTACCACCGACGACTTCGTCATTCGAATCGCTCCCGAAACGAGACCCACGCGGGCGCTGGAACCGATTTACTGGCGCGTCGTCGTCAATGATGCCAAGACGGGCACGCCTATTCAGGGCGGACAGGGGCGAATCTTTGCCACCAACCGTGATCGCAAGACCACCTGGAACGGCCTCGAAGAAACCGGCGAGCTTGGCACGTATCGCTCGAATCTCATGTTTGTCACCGCAGGGATGTGGGCGATGAGCATGGAGTTCCGTCGTGACTCCACCAAGGCGTTGCAGCGCACCCAGGATTGGACGCAGGACATCATGGCCGCCGACGAGCCGGGCAATTTCTCCACGCCGCAGTCCGAGCGTGCACCGCAGGTACAGCCGGAGACGGGTCCGCCGGCCACATCGAAGCCCACCCCACCGGCGCCCAAGAAGGAGCCCTGAGTTTGCGTCATTTCCATCGCACCACGCTCGCGCCCGATGCCGTGCTGTCCACCGCCGACCAGTTCTTTCCCTCGCTCCGCCTCGCACGTCAAACCGGCGATCCGCGCCCGCGCAGTTTTGCCGGACTCCTTGGTACAATGGAGCTGACGGTGCGCATGGATGGCGGCCACTATACGCTCGTCGAAGCACACACGGATCAGGTTGGCGAGAGTCGGATCGACAAGAACGTCAAGAAGTTCTTCGTGGCGCTGCATCGCACCGCCGATCCGCGCCACCGCATCGAGGCAGGGTACTGATGGCGAAGGCGCGTGCGCCTCGCCCCGTCGTCTCCCGGCCGAGGGACGCCCTGTCGCGTGCGCAGAAGCTCGAGCTTTACTACTGGATGCGGCTCACGCGCCAGCTCGAGGAACGCCTCGTCAACCTGTATCGACAGACCAAGGTGGTCGGTGGTCTCTTCCGTTCACTCGGGCAGGAAGCGGATGCGGTGGGCAGCTGCTTCGCCCTCGAACGGCGCGACGTGATGTCGCCGCTCATTCGCAATCTTGGCGCGATGCTGGTGAAGGGCGCCACGCCCGTCGAAGTGCTCAAACAGTACATGGCCAAGGCCGACTCGCCCACGCGGGGCCGCGAGCTGAACATTCACTTCGGTGATATCGGTCCAGCGGAGACGACGCGTGGCTTTCTCGGGCAGATCTCGCCACTTGGCGATATGATCCCCGTGATGGCGGGCGTGACACTCTCGTTCAAGATGCGCGGTGAAGATCGCGTCGGCCTCGTGTACATTGGCGATGGCGCGACGAGCACGGGGGCCTTTCACGAGGGAATCAACTTCGCTGCCGTGCAGCAGTGTCCCCTGGTGGTGATCGTCGAGAACAACGGCTATGCGTATTCGACGCCCACACACAAGCAGACGGCGGCGAAGCAGTTCGTCGACAAGGCCATCGGCTACGGCGTGCACGGACTGCAGGCCGATGGCAACGATGTGCTCGCGACCTACGACGTCACCCGGGAAGCGGTCGATCGCGCGCGTCGTGGTGAAGGGGTCACGCTGGTCGAACTGATGACGTATCGTCGCAAAGGGCACGCCGAGCACGACAATCAGTCCTACGTGCCGGCTGGCGAGATCGAGCGGTGGGCCGCCGACAACGATCCGATCGATCGATACGTGCGCGTTATGCGAGACGAATTGAACGTGACGGATGAAGAGATCGTCGCGATTGACACGCGCATTCAGCGGGAGATCGATGAGGCGACCGATATTGCCGATGCCTCTTCGACCCCGCAGGCGCTTGATGCGCTGATTGGCGTCTACGCGGATCCGCCGGTGGAGCAGCCGCTGTGGTTCCGTCGCGACGCGGACGATGTCGCGTATGGCACGGAGCGCCCCGAAAGCTGGGGCACCTGGAACGCCAACGGAGCAAAGGGCTGATGGCCGCCAGGACGAAAGCCGCGCCAGCCGCGGTCGAGCGCGCGGGCGAGATCACGTATCTCGAAGCGATCCGCGAAGCGCTGTTCGAGGAGATGGCACGCGACGAGAACGTCTTCTGCCTCGGCGAAGACATCGGCGCATTCGGCGGCGCGTTCAAGGTGACGGACGGATTGCTGGCGAAGTTTGGCGAGCGGCGCGTGATCGATTCGCCGATCAGTGAGATCGGCATCGTGGGTGCGGCTGCAGGCGCCGCGCACATGGGGATGCGTCCCGTCGTCGAAATGCAGTTCATCGACTTCATTGCGAACGCCTACGACATGCTCACCAACTACATAGCGACGGCGCGATACCGTGCCTTCCTGCCGTGTCCGATGGTTGTTCGCGGACCCAGCGGCGGCTACGTGCGCGGCGGCCCGTTTCATTCCCAGAATCCCGAAGCCGCGTTTCTGCACACGCCGGGTCTCAAGATTGTTTACCCGAGTACGGCGGCCGATGCAAAAGGCCTGATGAAGGCGGCCATTCGTGACGACGACTGCGTGCTCTTCTTCGAGCACAAGTATCTCTATCGTCGCGTGAAGGACGTCATGCCGGCGGGCGATCATGTGGTGCCGATCGGACAGGCGCGCATCGCACGCGAAGGCACCGATGTGTCCATCGTGACGTATGCTGCGGCAACCTGGAAGGCGCTCGAAGCGGCCGAGATGCTGGCGAGCGAGCATGGAATTTCGGTCGAGGTGCTCGACCTGCGCACGATCGCGCCGATGGACGAAGACGCGATCTATCGCACGGTGAAGAAAACCAATCGGCTGCTCGTGCTGCACGAGGATACGCGCACCGGTGGGATCGCCGGCGAGATCACGGCGCGCGTCAACGAAACGTGTTTCGAGTGGCTCGATGCGCCGGTACTGCGGGTGACGGCCGCTGATATCCCGCTTCCGTACGCGCCGGCCCTCGAAGACTACGTGCTGCCCCAGACGGCCGATGTCGTGCGAGCGGTTCGCCGACTCGCGGCGTATTGAGCGCGTACTGACCATGTCGGATCAACAGACTCCACCGCAGCGTACACCGCTTCCCGAAGACCGCGTCGGTCGCAACATCGGCGTCGGCTGCTTCACGTTCTTCATCGGTGGCGCGAGCGGCGCGATGTCGGGCGTGTTCTTCGGCAAGGCAGTAGGATTCTTCTCACGGTGCGAGCCGCTGGCTGGATTGCCGGCCTGCGATTGGCACGTGTTTGCCCTCTGGGGCGCCGTCATTGGCGCCCTCTCCCTACCATTTTTGGCACTCCGGCGTTTGCGGCGCTCTGATCGAGTCACGGACAGCGCAACAGGCAGCCCTTCGAATCGAGGATGAGCGAGTGGCTCGTGTAGACGTGATCATGCCGCAGATGGGTGAATCCATTGCGGAAGGGACGGTGTCCCGCTGGCTCAAGAACGTCGGCGACATCATCAAGCGCGACGAACCGATCTTTGAGATCTCCACCGACAAAGTCGATGCGGAGATCCCTTCGCCAAGCGCCGGCGTGTTGGTCGAGATTCTGGTTGGCGAAGGGCAGACCGTCGCCGTGCAGACGATTGTCGCGCGACTCGAGACCGATGCCGCGATCGCCGCGTCGGCCCCTGCGGCGCCAGTGGCCGCTCCATCGGTTCCGGCTGCGCCTGCGACTCCGGCCGCGTCTGTTGTCACCCCAAGCACCGCCGTGGCCGCCACGAGCACGCCCGCGCGCCCTGCCGCGGCGGCGGGCAGCTTCGAGGAGCGCATTCGTACGAAATCGTCGCCGCTGGTGCGCAAGATTGCCGCCGAGCACGGTGTCGAGATCGCGCAGCTCGAAGGGAGTGGCGTCGCTGGTCGCGTAACGCGGAAGGATCTGGAGGCGTTTCTCGACAAGCGTCCCGCTGCCACAGGTGCCGTGTCGGTCGGCGCCTCGATGCACGCGCCTGCGGGCGTCGAACAGCATGGCCCGATGCCGACGCCCTGGACCGGCGATACCGTCGAGCCAATGAGCAAGATCCGTCGTCTCACGTCGGACCACATGACGCTGGCCGTCCGCACCGCCGCGCACGTGACGTCCTTCTTCGAGATCGACCTCACCCGCATTGCGCGCATTCGCGCGAGCATGCGAAAGGATTTCGAAGCGCAGTCGGGGCAGAAGCTCACCTATCTGCCATTCATCCTGCAAGGAGTGACACAGCAGCTCAAGCGTCATCCGGTGCTCAACGCGTCGGTCGCGGGCACGGACATCATCTACCGCAAGGCCATCAACCTCGGCATCGCGGTCGCGCTCGAGCCAACGGGACTTATTGTGCCGGTGGCCAAGCGTGCCGATGAGCTCTCGCTGGTCGGACTGACGAAGACGGTGAACGACCTCGCCACGCGCGCGCGCAGCAAGAAGCTGAGCCCGGCCGATGTACAGGATGCGACGTTCACCATCACGAATCCTGGCGTGTTCGGATCGTTGTTTGGTACACCGATCATTCCCGTCGGCACGACGGCCATCCTTGGACTTGGCGCGATCGAGAAGCGTCCGAAGGTGATCACCGGTCCCGATGGTGAAGACACGATCGCCATTCGCACCTGCGCGTACTTCTCGCTGTCGTTCGATCACCGCGTCGTGGACGGCGCGGACGCCGATCGCTTCATGGCGGATCTCAAGAAGACCCTCGAGTCCATTCCTGACGGCGGGTTCTGATGTCGCGCGTGCTGTCGATGGCGGAGCGGCGCGTCGATGCCACGGAACGCGAGGCGTATCTCGCGACGTTGACTACCAGGCGCGCGGCCGCCGCGGCGGCGCAGGCGCATTTCTGGGTTTTCGAGCACGCCGACGACGGCGGACGTTTCGTTGAATTCACCGAGGCTGCATCCGACGGTGCGATCGTCGCAGCACGCGGTCACGATGCGCCGGTGGCACTCTGGCGCGAAGTACAAGGAGGCTGACATGCCCGCGCGCCGTGTTTCCATCGAAGGCCGTGAATGGCAGGTGTACCCGTCCGGGTTTCTGACCCAGTACGTCGGTGACGAGTTCGGGCTGATCTTCGTGGCTGGACGTGGCCATGAACGCGAAGTCCGCGTGACGCGCTACTCGCCCACCGGCACCCGGTCGCGTGAACAATCGCTGGCCGATCTCGACGACGCCTCGCTCGTCGGGCTATTCCGCACCTCGCAGCCGAGCGCGCGATCGCCCGAGGCGGGATACCGCGCGTGACGGACGCGAACGACGGGTCGGTTACCGCTGACCCGGGCGAGTCGATGCCCGCTTTCGTGGACTTGCAGGTGCACACGACCGCATCGGACGGCGCGCTTGCACCGACGCGCGTCGTCGAAGCGGCCCGTGACGCGCAACTCCACGCGATCGCGATCACCGATCACGACACGGTTGACGGACTGGATGAGGCGACTGCAGCGGGCGCGCAACTCGGTGTGCGCATCGTTCCCGGTGTTGAGCTCAGCACACACTTCGATGACGAAGAGTTGCATTTGCTCGGGCTGCACATCACCGATCGCGAGTCGATGCGTTCCGCCCTGCTGGAGTTGCAAAAGGGTCGTATCGTCCGCGCCGAGCAAATTGTTGCTTCGCTGAACGCGAGCGGCGTACCGGTCACCATGAGCGCCGTGATGGCGGAAGCCGCTGACGGCGCGGTTGGACGCCCGCACGTCGCGCGCGCCATGGTCGCCGGCGGATGGGTGCGTGATTTTCGCGAGGCCTTCGACAAGTGGCTTGGCTGGGGTCGGCCGGCATACATGGCGAAGGCGCGCTTCGACGTCGCAGAGGCGATCGCACTCGTCCATCGCGCTGGCGGACTCGCGGTGTGGGCGCATCCCGGAGAATCCGCAACGCCGACACGCGTGCAGCGACTCGCGGATGTCGGACTCGATTCCGTCGAGGTGTTGCATCCGAGCCATCCACCGTATCTCGTCCAGCGACTCGTGGAGACGGTGGAGAAGCTTGGATTGGTGCCGAGTGGCGGATCCGACTGGCACGGTACGCAAGAGGGCCCGCGTCGACTGGGCGGTCAACTGGTACCGAAAGTGTGGCTGGATTCGCAGGACGCACGAGTCGCGGCGCGCGCCGCGGCCGCGTCGTGAGCTGAGCGCGCTCGGCGTGTGAGCGAGCCCAAAACAGAGCCCA
>CAYWCJ010000165.1:0-9990 GCA_964456595.1 uncultured Gemmatimonas sp.
ATCTTGGACGTGGCGTGACGCGCGAGCGCGAGCACCGCATCGGTAGCGTCCATGCCACTGCCATCATCGGCGATGCGAATCAGTGCGAGTCCGCCCTGCTCGATCGTGATGTCGATCGTGGTGGCGCCGGCATCGAGCGCATTCTCGACGAGCTCTTTCACCACGGATGCCGGACGCTCGACCACCTCACCAGCAGCGATCTGGTCGGCGACAGCACTCGGCAGCACGGCGATTCTTCCCATGCCGAAGGCTATCGACTCGTGACGCCTTCGAGCAATGCGATCATGCGTGATTCCGGCAGCCAGCCGCGGCGTCCATCGGCGTGCTGCACCAGACGCCAGCCGTCTTGCTCCTGCAGCTGTCGCACCACGTCGCCGGTGCTCACCCCACCCATCGCATCGGCATCCGAGCCGGGCGCCACGTGCATCGTTTCAGGACGCACAACCACGGCGAGGCGATCGGCGCTGAGCAGTTGATGTCCCCACCATGCGGTGCCGGTGGACGCAACGGCCAACAGCAGCAGGAGCGTCGCACTGGTACGCCAGCGTACATGCCGGGATGTTGAAGGACGTGCGCCGCGCAGGTGCATCGCGACTGCCAGCCAGCCCAACAGCCATGTCGCGAATGCGATTGCGCTGAGTAGCGGTACCGGTACCATCGGCACATCCGCCAGCCCACCGCGTGCGCCCGAGGGCAACAGCGACAGTCGCTCCTGCAGTCCGGCGTCGAGCGGATCGAGGCGCGTGGCCCGCTGCCACCCCACCACGGCGCTCACGGTGTCACCTGCCGCCCACGAGGCCGTGGCCCAGTTGGCCAGCGCATCGGCGTCGTTCGGCTCCGCGCGCGCGAGATCGCCGAACAGTTCTGCGGCCTGCGTAAACATGCGTCGTTGATACGATTCACTGGCGCGCGCGACGGCATCGCGACGCACCGCCGACACGTCCGCCCCACCCGACGGCTGCGCGACCGTCACACCGATATCGGCCCGCGGTCGCGCACGCTGCGCGATCAGTGACGAAACGGGAATCATCGCCAACAGCGCGATGAGCACCGCGGAGTAACCCGTGTACATCGACAGTCGATCAGGCGGCAATGCAGCGGCGCCGCGCACGGCCTCGCCATCCACGGCCGTGTAGAGGTCGGCGGCGAGCGCGATGCGCGTGGCGGTGGAGCGCGTTGGGGAGCGTGCGGAAGCGTGCGACACGTCTGCCGTTTGTGCAGCGAAGGCCGTGGCATCGAGTTCATCGAGGAGCGCCACGACACGCTCAGTCGTTGTTCGCGTCACCCCGCGACGACGGAGTGCGCGAATGAGCTGTCGTTGCGACACGAGCAACGCCGGTGCGACCTGCAATCGATCGGCGAGGGCGGCGGCCAAGGTGCGCCGCAGCGATCGGGCATCCACCACCGTGCCGGCGGCGCTGCTCACGCGCAACTGCTCCAACTTCACACGCGATGCGGTGATCGTCGCCGGTTGCCGGCGGCGCTTGCGTGTACGCAACTGTCCGACAGCCAACAACAGCGCCGGCAATGGTGCGAGCACAGCCAGCGCGAGGGCGGCCGTAGCAACGGGTCCCCCCGAGGTGGTGAGCGCACGCAACGTGCTGACGCCGGTGCCGGGTGTGCGAAGAGGGAGCAGCGAGGTACTTTCGCCGTCTTCCGACCGCACCAGCACGCCGGGACGTACATCAAGTGCAAAGGCTGGCGATTCTGCGTCAGCGAAGCGCTCGAGATATGGATCGAAGTAGCTGTAGCGCAGGACCGGAAACTCGACGCGGCCGTCTCGTGACGGTGTGAGAATCCAATCGAACTCCTTGGTGCCGCGCACCAACGGACCGGCGGTGTCCACACGCACGCGTTCAGCGGCCGGTACCGCACTCGCCCAGTCGATCTCGAGCGCCGGACGCGGTAGCAGCTTCACGTTGCCGATCCCCTGCACGCGCAGCGTGAACACCAGCGGATCGCCAACGCGTGCAGCAGCGGAATCGAGTCTCGTGCTCACCGTGAACACCCCGACGGCCCCCGTGAACGCAGCGGGACGGCCGTCCGTCGGAATGGGCCGCACCACCAGCTGCGCACTCTCTGCGCGTACGACATGTCGCTCTTCACGACTGAAATAGCTCGACGATTGCGGCAGCGCGTAGCTCAACTGCGGTGCCGGCACGGCCAGCGCACCCGCAGCGACCGGAAACATGGCCCGCTGAAAGACGTGCGCTTCATACGCGACGCCACTCATGACTCGCGGTGGTACGCGCGTCGGGGTGCCCAGTTCATACGCCAGCAAGCCGCGCAACTCAGGAGGCAGAAACTCCGGATTGCGGCGCAGTCGCGCACGCGCGTCGGCGTTCAGAAACACCGCAACCTGATACGTCGCCTGCTGACCGACGTACACCGTCTCCGGAAACGCCGCCGCGTGGAAATCGATTGGCTTTCGCGGGTCCACGCGCACGCGATCGAGGATCTTGGTCGGTCCGGCCTGCGCGTGAAGTGACGCGACGCTCAGCAGCATCGACGCGCCGATCGCCACGACCGCGGTCGCCGTGCGTGAGCGCAGTCGCCCCGCCGATGGCAGGATCGAGTCAGTCCTCACCAGTCTTTCCCGCCAGGTGGTGATCGGCCGAGCCGCTGCTTGCGTCCCTGCACATCACGCTCTTCACGCGCCGCACTGTTGAGCAGCGCTTCGGCCTGTCGCTGGTCGAGTCCACCCTGCCCCTGCGGCTCTGGCGCATTCGGCTGCGGTTGCTCACCGCCGCCACCGCCGCCGCCCCCACCACTCGGCGGCGGCGTCTTTCGCAGCGCCAACTCGTAGTTCCATTTCGCGTCCTCATCCTCCGGTCGGGCGGCGAGATACGCGCGGTACGCAGCGCGCGCGGCGGCCAGCTCCTGCTCCGCTTCCTTGTTCTCCGGAAGACGTCCGCTCATGAGCGCCGCCAGACCGGCGTTGAAGCGCGCACGCATCCGGACCTCGCCGTCGGACGCGCGCCGGACCGCCTCGAGCAGCTCCGACGCATTGCGCAACGAGTCAGCACCAATGAGTGCGGAGCCGTAGTTGTACCGTGTGAGCGCGGATGAGTCGCCGTCCATCAGTTGCGCGCGGAGCGCCGCCAGCGCGCCCGGAATGTCACCCTGTTCATACAGCACTGCCGGATCGGGCGGTCGCGCGCACGCCATGAAACCGAGCGGCAGCATCGCGAGCAACAGCAGAGACGCCATCTGCGGGGATGCCTTCGCACTGCGCGACGCACGTGACATCACCCACGTATCCCACAACAGCAGAAACAGCGCCGGCACCAGGAGCCACAGGAATCTGGGCACATGATCCTCCCGCGTGTCCACCTGCCGTCGCGCCGTCCGCAGCGTGCGCAGCGCCGCACGCACACGGGTGGCCTTGTCCGATGCTTCCGCCGGAATGAACGTGCCACCCGCCGCGTCGGCCGCGCGCTTGAGCAACTCGGGATGGTACTTCGTGATGACGATCTCGCCCTGATCGTCGCGCTTTTCACGAACGATACTGCCGTCGACAATCGGGATCGTCGCGCCGTTCGTGCTGCCAAAGCCTACCGTGACGATACTCACACCGCGCTTCCCTGCTTCCGCCGCCGCCGCCTCAATGTCTTCGGGCGGCTCGAAGGCTTCGCCATCGCTCATCAACACGAGCGCCCGATCGGCGCTCCCGTCGCTGGCCAAGAGCAGTTCCGTGCCCTGGCGCATCGCGCGGGCAATGGAGCTGCCCGCCTGTCCGACGACGTTCGGATCGAGATTGTCGAGGAACAGTTCGATGGCGCCATCGTCGCTCGTGAGCGGCGTGAGGATGTAGCTGCGACCGGCGAACGCGATCAGCGCCACCCGATCGGCGTGCGACATCGCGCGCAACCGTCGAACTTCCTGCTTCATGCGCTCCAGTCGCGACGGACGTTCATCGCGTGCGGTCATCGAAAGCGACGCATCGAGCGCGATGGCCATGTCGATACCGCGCGCACTGGTGGGACCACGCGCCAGTCCCCAACGCGGACCGGCCAGCGCGACACCAGCCAGCAGCGCCACCGTCACCAATCGCGCCGAACGCGCGCCAGCACTGACGCCGCCCGCGTGCAACAGGCGCTGCAGCGCCGACGACTCCGCGTACCGTGCCAGACGTTCACGACGCTGCCGCGACCGGGCCATGCCCAGCAACAGGACGCACAGCGGCAGCGCGAACGCGGCCGCCAGCATCCAGGGCATATCGAAGATCAGCGCAGGCAAGCGATTCACGGCAGGACTCCACGCCGCGCCAGCAGAAGCAGCTCGAGCATCAGCGCGCCCAGCCCGAAGGCGAGTGGCCAACGAAAGCGCTCGGTGTAGCGAATGAACGATCGTGACTCGACAGTCGAGCGCTCCAAGGTGTCGATCTGCTCGTAAATGCTCTGCAGCGCCTCACCGTCTCGCGCGCGGAAATAGCGACCACCGGTGCTCGTCGCGATTTCCGTCAGCAACGGTTCATCGATCTTCACCGGCCGGTTCTCATAGCGCAGGCCGAAGAGGCCACGACCGACAGGCACGGCCGCCATGCCTTCAGTGCCGACACCAATCGTGTAAATGCGAATGCCGAACGCCGCTGCGGCCTGCGCCGCCGTGCGCGGGTCGATCGCACCGCGGTTGTTCTCACCGTCGGTGAGGACCACCATGACGCGTGAGCGACCGGGTGCCGTGCGCAGACGATTCGCCGCCGTCGCAATCGCGGTACCGATCGCCGTGCCGTCTTCGAGCTGGCCCACCTGCAGATTGTCGATCGCCGCCAGTACCACCGGATAGTCGGTCGTCAGCGGCACCTGCGTGAGCGCTTCCCCGGAAAACGCGACGAGTCCGACCCGATCTGTCTTTCTCCCCATCACGAACCGCTTGACCTTCTCCTTGGCGACTTCGATGCGGTTCTGCGGCTGAAAGTCCTCCGCCAGCATGGAGCTCGAGATGTCGACCGCCAACGCGATATCGATGCCTTCGTTGGAGATGTTCTCCGCCCGCGCGCCGGAGCGTGGCTGTGCGGCCGCGATGATGAAGCCGGCAAGTGCCAGCATGCGCAGCCAGGGGAGCAGGCGCTGCCACATGATGCGTGGACGAGGACCAGCCGACAGCGCCGCGACGCGGGAGAACGGAATTGCGTCCTGCTGCTGTACGTGCCGACGGCGCCACCACGCCCAACATGGCAGGAGCAGCAGCAACAGCAGAAACAACGGATGCGCGAAGCTCATGCCGAGCATCGTCAGGTCGGTCGACAGCAGTGACGACCATTCCACAGCGCGCAGGCGATCGACGAACGCGTTCAGGCAACCCCCGACTTGCTGCGCGAGCGTCGACGCGCGTCATCGTCCTGCGCAGCGGCGGCCTCGCGTTCGGCCTTCTCGTTCGCTGCGCGCTGCGCCTCGATCGCCGCGAGGCGCGCCTGCTCCGCGCATTCGATCTGCTCCACGATCGCTCGCGCATCGCCGGCCAGCGAGCGCGCACGGGCCGGCGTCACCACACGTCGCGCGAATTTAATGCCGTCCGATTCTTCGAGCAGCGTGAGCAACTGCGCAATGGGCACGCGAATATCGTCGGCCATGACGACCACCAGCTCGTGGGTCGTATGCGAGAGGGTCGCTGCGGGGACGCGCGCCGCGAGGTAGGTGCGCAGCACTTCGACCGCGAGCGCGACGTACCGACCGCCTTCGCCGGCGTCCACCAGCGACAGTCGTTCGAGACGATCGAAATCGTGCATCGCGCGCGCGTAGACATCGAGGGGCACGCGCGACTGATCGGCCGACGCACGACGACGATGGCGCCAGAGCCACCAGAGCAGCAGCAAAGCGGCGACGACCGCGAGCGCCGGCCACCACCGCTCCCACCACGGAATCACGCGCGGGAAAAGCGTCTTGGCGGGCTTCGGCTTGTGCAACGTCGTGTCACCCGGCAACACCGTCTTGACGATGACGCGCGACGCGGACAACGGCACCCGCAGAATGCGCGAACCACTGTGCACCTGCACATCGGGAAGTCCGATCGCGAGCGCGCCGATATCCCACGCCGCGAGTTCGTACGTCGCCACTTCCACGCGCGCCGGCCCGCGATCGGTCGTGCGCACGCGGACCGGCGATCGCATGCCGACCACCGCTGCGGTATCGGTGATCGATGGCCACTCCACGCGCGCGTTCTGTGGCACTTCGACGGAGACGACCAACACGAACGGATCGCCGACGTGCACCGTGTCAGGGCGAACCAGCGTCCCCGCGCGCAACCGTGGCGCGGGCGACGGCACCAGCGCTGACGGCGACTGCGCCGACGGCAACTGCGCTGCGGCGCCGCTCGCGATCAACGGTGCTACCGCCAGCGCCAATGAGACGCGCATCGTCGACCGCAGCCGGCCACTCGCGGCCACACGGCACGAGGCGAGCAGCGCTGACCGCAGCCCCGAGCGCACGCTCACCGCGCGCGACCAGCCGGCGTCGCCGGCAACACATCACGGCCGGCCGCAGCACCCAGCACGCCGCGCGGACCAGTGCGCACCGCGCCGTGCGGACGACGCGTGCGGGCGCGGAAGAACGCCATCAGCGCGTCCACGTAGCCATGCTCCGTATGCACGATGATCTCGTCGAGCCCCAACCGACCGAAGAGTGAACGGCGCGACGCATCGTCATGCGCCACACGCGCCGCGAACGCCGCGCGGACCGCCGGATGCGCCGTGTCCACCTCCACACGTTCGCCGGTTTCCGGATCCTCGAATCGCGCGGGGCCGATGTTCGGCAACGTACGCTCTGCCGGATCTTCGAGCGTCACCGCAATCACATCGTGCCGCTGTGCGAGGCGAGCCAAGGGCTTCTCGAGATCGTCCGACAGGAAATCCGAGCAGAGAAAGATCACCGAGCGGTGCGGCAACAATCGCATCAACCGCTCCACGGCCACCGCGATGGACGTGCGCGTGCCCACGGGACGCGTGGCGATCAGATCGCGAATGAGTCGCAACGCGTGCTTGCGTCCCTTGCGCGCCGGCAACGCGTGCTCGACGCGATCGGTAAAGAGCATCATGCCCACCCGATCGTTGTTGCGCGTCGCGGCCAGCGCGAGGACGCCCGCCATCTCGATGGCGAGATCATGCTTGAAGCGCGCCCGCGTGCCAAAGCGCGCCGACCCGGAGAGGTCGACCGCGAGCATGATCGTCAGCTCGCGCTCTTCCACATACCGCTTGACGAACGGACGTCCCATGCGCGCCGACACATTCCAGTCGATCGACCGCACCTCATCGCCCGGCTGATACTCGCGCACCTCGGCGAACTCCATTCCCTGCCCCTTGAACAGCGATCGATACTCACCGGCAAAGCTCGAATCGACCAGCCGACGCGTGCGCAGTTCGATGCGACGCACCTGTCGCAGTACGTCCGCCGGCGCGACGGCGGAGACGGCGCTCGCCGCGGTCGGGCCGTCTGACAGGGACGGCGACGGAGGCGACGTGATGGATGCCACTCCGCTCAGGGCGTCTCGACGGTGGCGAGCAGGCGCGTGACGATCGTGTCGCTCGTCACCCCTTCCGCATCCGCTTCGAACGAGGTCAGAATGCGGTGACGCAACACGTCCGGGGCAATGCTCTTCACGTCGTCGGGCGTGACGAACGAGCGACCACGCAGGAAGGCATGCGCACGGGACGCCTGCCCGAGCGCGATCGTGGCGCGCGGGCTCGCCCCGAATTCGATCAGTGGCTTGAGATCCGCGGCGCCGACATCGGCCGGCACACGCGTCGCGTGCACCAACTCCACGATGTAATCGACAATGCGCTCGTCCATGTACAGCTCGGAGATGCGTCGACGCGCGTCCAGCAGATCTTCCGGCGACGCCACTGGCGAGACGGTGACCTTGTCGCCACCAGCCATCCGACGCAGGATCTCCTTTTCTTCGGCGCGCGTCGGATAGCCGACCCGCAGCTTGAACATGAACCGATCGACCTGCGCTTCGGGCAGCGGATACGTGCCTTCCTGCTCGATCGGATTCTGCGTCGCCAACACCAGGAACGGTTCCGCGAGTTTGTACGTCGTACCGCCGATCGTCACCTGCTTTTCCTGCATGGCTTCGAGCAGCGCTGCCTGCACCTTGGCCGGTGCGCGATTGATTTCGTCGGCGAGGACGATGTTCGCGAAGATGGGACCATGCTTGACGCGAAACTCGCCGCTCGGCTGATCGAATATCTGCGTGCCGACGACGTCGGCCGGCAGCAAGTCCGGTGTGAACTGGATGCGTTGAAACGACGTGCGCACCGTTTCGGCCAGAGTGCGCACCGTCAGCGTCTTGGCGAGACCTGGCACGCCCTCGAGCAGCACGTGCCCGCCGGTGAGAAGACTGATGAGCAGCCGTTCCACCATGTATTCCTGCCCCACGATGCGGCGCGCGACTTCTCGCAAGACGCCCTGCACCAGAGCCGCATCGGCCGACACGGTCATGTTCTCGGCAACGCTTGTGGTCACGTCGTCCTGCTCCTCGGTAGTGCTTGGGAAACCTCAGGCCGGACGGGACTGAAGTCGAATTGCGTATCGAAAGGGAACGCGGTGCGACATCGCGGTGAACGTTAACCGCGCAACCGGAGGCAACGAGACAGCGAGCGCGGGGCCCGACGGATGGCTATACCCCCCGACGCACCGTGAAGCTCCCACGATACGAAGTTTGTGGCGCGCCCGTCGTGCGACTACGACGCCGGAATCAATGCCTCGAGCACGGCCCGCTCACGCGTCGTCAGGGCGCGCGTCTCACCCGCCGGCAGGTCGCCCAATCTGACCGGACCAAAACTGGTGCGGACGAGACGTTCCACCTCGAGACCAAGCGCATCACACATGCGACGCACCTCGTGCGTTTTGCCTTCGGCAATCGTCACCTCGAAGGCCCAGCGCCGGTTGCCCAGCGGGGTCGCGCTGACATCCCGTGGTACCACCAGACCGTCGTCGAGCTGGACGCCGCGACGCGCTTCGCGCACGGCGGTCGCCGCGTCGCCACGCACCGTCGCCACGTACGTGCGTTCCACTTCGTTGCTCGGATGCGTGAGGGTGTGCGCCGCGCGACCGTCCGTGGTGAGCAGCAGGACGCCTTCCGTCATGTAGTCCAAGCGTCCGACATAGACGAGTCCCGGCACCTTGTGCACGAAATCGAACACGGTCTTTCTCCCCTGCGGATCCTTGCGCGTGGTCATCACCGCGGCCGGCTTGTGCAGCACGATCCAGCGATGCTGTTCGACGTTCACGCGAACGGCGTCACCATCGAGCGTGATCTTGTCGCGTGTCGGATCCACCACCTGTCCGATGACCGCCACTTCCCCGTTCACCTGAACGCGCCCGTCGGCTACTGCCCGATCCGCTTCGCGGCGCGACGCGAGCCCCGCACGGGCAACGGCGCGTTGCACACGCATCGGTCCTTCCGGCGAGGCCTTGAGCGTGCCACCCGCTCCACCGGAGCCGGCGACGGCCGGCGCGGCTCGCTTGGGCGACGGCTTTCGCGCCCGCGCCGGCCGGTCCTCCGACATGGGACGCGGCGGCGGCGTCACCGGCGCGTTCGACCGAGACGCGGGGTTGGGGTTCGCACTGGGCTTCACGCGACCACGCAGCGGACCAGCGCGCTTGGTCAGGGCCTCCGACGCAGACTTGGACGGGGGGCTTTTCGACGGTCCCTTCGACAATCCTTGCGCCGCACCGCGGACGGGCCCCTTGGATGGCCCCTTTGACGGACCTCTCGATTGCCCACTCGACGGACCTTTCGACGGTCCGCTCGACGGGCCTTTCGACGGGCCTTTCGACGGGCCACTCGACCGACGGTCGTCGCGCGTCACTCCGCGACGACGGACTGGCCCGCCCCCCGGAGTGCGATCGCCAGCTCATCGGCGCGCGGCAACTCTTCGAGGTGGCGAAGGCCGAACTGCTCGAGGAACTGCGACGTGGTGCCGTACAACAACGGGCGGCCGATCCCTTCGCTGCGTCCGACGATGTCGATCAGGCCGCGCTCGTGCAG
>CAYWCJ010000166.1:0-9963 GCA_964456595.1 uncultured Gemmatimonas sp.
GGTGTGCTGTCGCTGATGCAGATGGCGAAGACATCTGCCGTGTTGTCGCAGCTCGCGGAGCGTCGCATTCCGTACATTTCGATTCTCACCAACCCGACGACCGGTGGCGTGAGCGCGAGTTTCGCCATGCTTGGTGACGCGATTCTCGCCGAGCCAGGCGCCGTGATTGGCTTCGCCGGTCCGCGCGTGATCAAGCAGACGTTGGGGCAGGATTTGCCCGAAGGATTCCAGACGGCAGAATTTCTGCTCGATCACGGGATGGTGGACCAGGTGGTGCATCGCAAGGATCTGCGCAAAACGCTGTCGCAACTGCTGCGACACATGACCGGACGCCCTGCTGCGGCGGGGCACGCGCAGGAAAGCTGACCAGTCATCCGCTGGCGCCTCCGCCGATCGGTTCCGCGGCGGCGCCCACGCCCGAGTCGCTGGCGTATCACGATGCGCTACGTCGACTCTTTGCGCGCACGGGTGGCGCGTGGCGACTCGGTCTCGAGCGCGTCTCCGAGCTGCTCTCCGTCCTCGGCGACCCACACCGCAAGTATCCCGTCTTTCACGTGGCGGGCACGAACGGAAAGGGGAGCACTGTCGCCACGCAGGAGAGCGTAGAGCGTGGCGCGGGTCTGCGCGTGGGCTGCTACACCTCGCCGCACCTGGTGGACTTCTCCGAACGCGTACAGGTCGACGGCGTGCCCATGCCGCGTGAAGCGATCACCGCCTGGCTCACCCACTGGGAGCCCGAGCTGGTGCGACTGGGGGCGACGTTTTTCGAAGCAACAACGGCGATGGCACTGGCGCGCTTTGCGGACGCCGCAGTGGATGTGGCGATCGTCGAAGTCGGACTGGGTGGCCGACTCGACGCGACCAACATCGTGTATCCCGTGGCCGCCGCGGTGACACAGATCGGCCTCGATCACACCGAGTATCTGGGCGACTCACTCGAGGCCATCGCGGGCGAAAAGGCGGGGATCTTCAAAGCGGGCGCGCCCGCCATCGTCGGGGAGACCCGTCCGGCCATTCGGGACTTGCTGATCGCACGCGCACGTGCGGCGGACGCGACTCCGATTCTCGCGACAGGACGCGATTGGGTCGTTCGCGACGTGGCTGTGGATTCAACGGGCACCGCATTCACCCTCGACGCCGATGATCGCTCGACACGACTGCTGACACCGCTCATCGGCGAATTTCAGGCGCACAACACCGCGGTGGCTCTGGCGATGCTGCGCGGCGCCGGCAGCCCGTGGCGTGAGATTGGCGACGCCGCTGCCGGTCATCTGGCGGCGGTGCGGTTGGCGGGTCGCTTTCATCGCTGGGGACGCTGGCTGTTCGATGTCGCCCACAACGCAGACGGCGTCGCCACGGTGGCAGCGAACCTGACGGCGCTGGGTACGCCGCATCCCATCGTCGCGGTCGTGTGCGTACTGCGCGACAAGGATTGGCGAGGAATGCTGCGCGCGGTGTCGCAGGCGGCCGATCGGGTGATCCTGACGATGGCGCCGACCGCGCCGACTTCGCGCGTGTGGAACATGGATGACGTCGTGGCGTGGGCAGTCGAACACGAACTCGCGGCGACGCGAGAGGACGATTTCGATGTGGCGCTCCGAGATGCGGAAGCGGCCGGCGGCACCATTCTGGTGACGGGGTCATTTCATACCGTGGGCGACGCGATGGAGCGCTTGCAGGTCGATCCTCTCGCTCGGTAGCTTTCGCCGATGACACCAAAGCCACTGCCGGGTTTCCGAGACTTCTACCCGGAGCAGTTTGCCGAGCGGGCCCACATCTTCGAAACCTGGCGCCGCATCGTGCGGCGCTACGCATTTCTGGAGTATGATGGACCACCGCTCGAGCCACTGGACCTCTATACGCAGAAGAGCGGCGACGAAATCGTCACGCAACTCTATAACTTCGTGGACAAGGGCGATCGCCCCGTCGCCCTGCGTCCGGAGATGACGCCGACGTTTGCACGCATGGTGGGAGCGCGTGCGCAGGCGCTGCGCAAACCGGTGCGCTGGTTCACGATTCCGCAGCTTTTTCGTTATGAGCGCACGCAGAAGGGGCGGTTGCGCGAGCACTTCCAACTGAACGTCGATATCGTTGGCGAAGCGGATGTGTTGGCGGACGCCGAATTGCTGGCCGTGGCGATCGATATCATGCGCGGCTTCGGGCTTACGTCGGACGATGTGCGAGCCCGTGTCTCCGATCGCCGCCTGCTGAACGGACTGCTGGCGCATCTCGACATCGCGGAGTCGGCGTGGACCGAGGTGTACGCCGTGCTCGACAAGTTGGCGCGGCAACCACGCGAGGTTTCGGCCGAGAAACTTGCGGCTGCAGGCGTCGCCTCTGACGTGGCCGAGATCGTGCTCGGGCTCGGTGCGCTTGACTTCACCAAGCTGCGTGCAGCGTACGGTGACGCGCCATCGGTGGCGCCGCATATCGCGCGCGTGTCGGAATATCTCACGCACTCCGAGTCGCTCGGCACCGCCTCGTGGATTGACGTCGATCTCACGATCGTGCGCGGCTTGGCATACTACACCGGTATCGTCTTTGAGCTGTTCGACGCGCGTGGTGAGTTTCGGGCGATCTGTGGTGGTGGGCGATACGACAACCTGCTCGGCGCGCTTGGCGGCACCGACATGCCGGCGCTTGGCTTCGGTATGGGGGATGTGGTGCTGGGCGAGTTTCTGCGTGAGCGTGGACTGATGCCCGCGTACGCCACAAGGCTCGACTACTGGGTGATGTCGGCCGATCCGGACGCTGCCGCCACTTCGCGTGTCTTGACGGTGACGCACGCGCTGCGCGAGCAGGGGCGTTCGGTCGAGTATGCGTTCCGACCGATGTCGTTCAAGAAGCAACTGGAGGCGGCCGAGAAGGCCGGTGCGTCGCAGGTTGCAGTGATCAAGTCCGGCGCAGTGCCGAGTGACGAGCTGCTCGTTCGAGTGATGACGCTGGCTCCGCGGAGCGAGCGTACGATGACTGTTTCCGCGTTTCTCCAGGATCAACACGCCGATGGCTGACGACAAGAAGCTTCCGACACGCGCCGAGAACTTCAGCGAGTGGTATAACGAGCTCGTGCTGCGTTCCGAACTCGCCGACTACTCGCCGGTGCGCGGCTGCATGGTCATCCGACCGCACGGGTACGGCGTATGGGAGCGCATGCAGCGCGCGCTCGACGACATGTTCAAGGCGACGGGACACGTCAACGCGTACTTCCCGTTGTTCATTCCCGAGAGTTTTCTATCGAAGGAAGCCGAGCATGTCGAGGGCTTCGCGCCGGAATGCGCGGTGGTGACGATGGGCGGCGGCAAAGTGCTCGAAGAGCGTCTGGTCGTGCGTCCGACGTCGGAAACGATCATCTACTCGATGTTCGCCAAGTGGGTGCAGAGCTACCGCGACTTGCCCTTGCTCTACAATCAGTGGGCGAACGTCGTGCGCTGGGAAATGCGCACGCGACTGTTCCTGCGCACGATGGAGTTCCTCTGGCAGGAGGGACACACGGCGCACGCGACGCACGACGAGGCCGAGATCGAGACGCGAAAGATGCTCGGCGTGTACCGCACGTTCATGGAAGAGTACATGGCCATGCCGGTGATCACGGGGCAGAAGACCGACTCGGAGAAGTTCGCCGGTGCGCTGCGCACCTATTCGTGCGAGGCGATGATGCAGGACAATAAGGCGCTTCAGGCCGGCACTTCGCACAATCTCGGGCAGAATTTCGCCAAGGCGTTCGATCTCAAGTTCCAGAACGAGCAGGGCACCGAATCGTTCGCCTGGAATACCAGCTGGGGCGTGTCCACGCGCATGGTGGGTGGACTCGTGATGACGCATGGCGATGATGCCGGTCTGCGACTGACCCCCAGGCTCACGCCCATCCAGATGGTGATCGTACCCATCTGGAAGACAGAGGAAGAGCGCGCGTCGGTGTTCGAGGCGGCGAAACAGATCGCCGAGGATCTCGGCAGCTTCAAGCGCCCGGATCATGAGCGCATTCGCGTGCATGTCGACGACCGCATCGGTGTGAAGCCCGGCGCCAAGTACTATCACTGGGAGTTGCGCGGCATTCCGCTGCGCATGGAGATCGGGCCGCGCGACCTCGCCGCGAGCTCTGGCATGCTCGTGCGTCGTGACACGCGCGAGAAGCGTCCGCTTGCGTTTGACGCGTTGCGCACAGAATTGCCCGTGGTCCTCGACCAGATTCAGGCGGATATGCTGGCCGCAGCGCGTGCCCGACTCGAAGCCAACAGCATCCGCGAGCGCATCAGCTACGATCGGTTCAAGGAGATCATGGACGGCGATGGCGCGTTCGTGTACGCCGGCTGGAACGGCGACCCGGCGGTGGAGCAGCAGGTGAAGGAAGAGACCAAAGCCACGATCCGTTGCATTCCCGATCCCGAGTTCCGCTCGCCGGTCGCGCCGACCACCTGCATGGTGACCGGTGAACCCGCCAAGTTCGAGGTCGTGTGGGCACGGGCGTACTGAGCGTGCCGGTCCCACGCTTCGAGGCCTTCGTGCGCGACGACGGCGTGTTGCGCGTGGAAGGCGTGTCGCTCGCCGCGATCGCACATGCGGTCGGCACGCCGTGCTATGTGTACAGCGCCGGAACAATACGCGCGCGCTACGCACAGCTGGAGCAGGCCTTCGCCGACGTGCCGCATCACATTCACTTTGCGATGAAGGCCAACTCCAATCTCTCCGTACTGCGCTTGCTGCAGGAGCTTGGTGCCGGTGTGGACATCGTCTCCGGTGGCGAGCTCTTTCGCGCGCGCGAAGCGGGATTTGGCGGCAGCGATGTGGTGTTCAGTGGCGTGGGCAAGACGGTGCGCGAGATCGAGCAGGCGCTCGACGATCGGGTGCTCTTGATCAACATCGAATCGGAAGCGGAGCTTTACGCGATCGAAGCGGTGGCGGCCAGGCGAGAGGTGATTGCGTCGGTGGCGATTCGCGTCAATCCGGAAGTCACGGTCGAGACGCCACATGCGTACATCAGGACGGGCGAGAAGGGACAGAAGTTCGGCATTCCGCGGGATGATGTGGAACGCATCGCGTCCCTCGTTCTCGAGTTGCCGCATGTTCGCCTGAAGGGACTCGGCATGCACCTGGGCTCGCAGATCAGCAACGCGGACCCCATGCGCGAGGCATTGCCGCGATTGCTCGGCGTCATCGCCGCGGTTCGCGCGCAGGGACATCAGCTCGAGTACATGGACGTCGGCGGCGGACTTGCCGTGCCGTACGCACCTGGCGACGCAGAGGCCGACCTGCACGACTATGCCAGGCTGGTTTGTGCGGCCGTCCGCGAGACGGAGCTCCAACTCATGCTCGAGCCGGGCCGTTTCATCGTGGCCGACGCCGGTGTGCTGTTGACCGAAGTGTTGTATCGCAAGCACGCCGCCGGCAAGGATTTTGTCGTGATCGATGCAGGCATGAGCGACCTGATCAGGCCGGCACTCTATCAGGCGTTCCACACCATCGAGCCGGTCAACGCGACTGGTGGTACGTTGGTGGCAGACGTGGTCGGCCCTATCTGCGAGAGTGGCGACTTCTTCGCGAAGGATCGCGCGCTGCCGGCGGTGCAGGCCGGCGAGTTGCTGGTGGTGCGCACCGCAGGCGCGTACGGATACACAATGGCGTCCAATTACAACTCGCGACCTCGCCCCGCTGAAGTGCTGGTTGACGGCGATCGTTTTGCGGTGATCACCGAACGCGAACGGTACGAAGACCTGGTGCGCCTCGAACGCGCGCACCTCCAGTGGAGATCTGCCTGATGCGCATCGGCTTGTTGTCCGACACTCATGATCGCGTACCGGCGGTACGCGCCCTGCTTGAGCAGATGATTGCGGGAGGGGTCTCGCTGGTGATGCATGCGGGGGACTACTGCTCGCCGTTTACCTTGCATGCCTTTCACGATCTCTCCATTCCGGTGCTCGGTGTGTTCGGTCGCAACGACGGCGATCGGGACGCACTGCTGGCTGCGGCGAAGGCGGACTTCGGCGCCGCGGAATTGTACGAATCGCCGCACAGCTTCGACCTCGGCGGCAAGTCGGTGCTGCTCATTCACGATATCGGCGACGTGCACCAGCGCTCCATTGATGGACATGAAGTCATCGTGCACGGCATGACCCACGTGCCCGAGATGAAGATGCGCGGTGATTCGCTGGTGGTGAACCCGGGCGAGGCGTGTGGCTGGCTGCACGGCGCCCCGACGGGTGCCATTCTCGATCTCGACACGAAGGCGGTCGAGTTTCTCAAGTTGACCGGACCGGAGTGGAAGTTCTGATGAGTAGTCGTATCCTCATTCTCGATTGCGGGTCGCAGTTCACACAGCTGATTGCGCGACGAGTCCGTGAAGCCCGCGTGTATTCGGAGATTCATCCTCCCACGCGTTCGCTCGAGTGGATTCGCGAGTGGAAGCCGGACGGCATCATCCTGTCGGGCGGACCAAGTTCCGTGACCGACGCGGGGGCGCCAACCGTTCCGGTCGAGCTGCTCGATGTCGCGCCAACGCTGGGTGTCTGCTATGGCATGCAGCTGATCGCGCATCTCGAGGGCGGCGCAGTGGTGGGCGGCGGCCGACGTGAGTACGGTCGCGCTGAGGTGGAGATTGGCGAAGCGAGTGGCATGTTTGCCGGCTTCGAGCCAGGTGAGCGGACGACCGTGTGGATGAGTCATGGCGACCACGTGGAGACCGTCCCTCCCGGTTATGTCCCGACGGCCACGACGGTGAGTGGTGGCCACGTCGTCGCCGGATTCCGCCACGCGACCAAGCCCATTCACGCGGTGCAGTTCCACTCGGAGGTGTCGCACACGGCGCGTGGTGCGGAGATCATCGAGAATTTCCTTTTCGGTGTCTGTCACTGCACGCCTGACTGGACGCCGGGACACTTCATCGATCTCGAGGTCGCGAGGATCCGGGCACTGGTGGGTGACAAGCCGGTCATCTGCGGGCTGTCCGGTGGCGTGGACTCCAGTGTGGCCGCCGCCCTGGTGCACCGGGCGATCGGTGATCAACTCACCTGCATTTTTGTCGATACGGGCTTGCTGCGCCTGCATGAGCGCGAGCAGGTGGAGCGTACGATGCGCGCACATTTGGGCATCACGCTCATTACCGTGCGCGCCGAGGATCGCTTTCTGAATGCGCTTGCCGGTGAAGGCGATCCGGAAAAGAAGCGGAAGATCATCGGACACACCTTCATCGATGTGTTCGAAGACGCCTCGGCTGACGCAGGACAGAGCGCCGCGTTTCTGGTGCAGGGAACGCTATATCCGGATGTGATCGAGTCAGTGAGCGCCACCGGAGGTCCGTCGGCAACGATCAAAACGCACCACAACGTCGGCGGCCTCAAGCCCGACATGCAGTTCGCGCTGATCGAGCCGTTGCGTGAACTGTTCAAGGATGAAGTGCGCAATGTCGGCCGTGAGCTCGGACTACCGGAAGAGATGGTCGGTCGTCATCCGTTCCCGGGGCCGGGTCTGGCCATTCGCGTGCTGGGCGAGGTGACACCGCATGCCCTCGACGTGCTGCGACGCTCCGATGCGATCTACCTCGAGGAGATTCGCGCGGCCGGTTTGTACAACGACATCTGGCAGGCGTTCGCCGTCTTTCTCCCCGTGCGCTCCGTGGGGGTGATGGGAGACTTCCGTACCTACGAGCATGTGATTGCGTTGCGTGCCGTGACCAGCACAGACGGTATGACCGCGGACTGGTATCCGTTCCCGTCCGAGGTGTTGGGTCGCATCTCCAGTCGTATCATCAACGAAGTCGACGGCGTGAATCGCGTAGTTTACGACGTCAGTTCCAAGCCCCCCGCCACCATCGAATGGGAGTGAGTCGGATCGGGACGTGCCCGCCGCTCGCCGCCGCCTTCGGCACCGGAGTTGTGTGATGTCCCGATTCGTGAATCATGCTGTGGCGGTCGCGTGTGTGCTGGTTGGCGCGACGCTGCCAGTGCACGCCACGCAGGCGCAGGCCTCGAATGCGACCGCCACCGCCGCACGCGCGGCCACCACGCCGACGCACGGCAGACGTGCACCACGCATGGTCATTCGAGGCGCCATTGTCATTGAGGGCAACGGCACGCCCGCGGAAGGACCAAAGGACATCGTGATCGAGGGCGGCCAGATCACGCAGATTGTGGCAATCGATGCGGTGGCGGCGGCGAATGGCACCGCGCGACGTCCCGCGGCCGGTGACGTCGAGATTGACGCCACGGGAAAGTATGTCATGCCCGGCCTGATCAACATTCACGGGCATGTGCAGGACGAACGCGCTGGTGTTCCGCAGCCGCTCGACTATCAACTCAAGTTGTGGCTGGGGATGGGCGTCACCACCGTGCGTGATGTGTCCAGCGAAACACCGAAGACGCTGCAGCTGCGCGCGCGCGGACTGGCTGGCGAGGTGGCGACGCCGCGCATCTATGTCTACGCGCGCTATGCGTACATGCCCGTTCCGCGCAACGAAGTCGAGGCGCGCCAGCGCGTGCGTGATCTCAAGGCGATGGGCGTCGATGGACTCAAGCTGTTCGGCATGGACAAGGACGTCTATGCCCCGGTGATCGACGAAGCCAGAAAGCTGGGCCTCCGTACCGCGCACCACATGGCCGTCGATGAAACGAATGCCTGGGATGCGGCGGCCGCCGGGCTCACCAGCATCGAGCATTGGTATGGTGTACCTGATGCCGCGATTCCCGATGGCCTGCAGCGATTTCCGTCGGACTTCAATTACGCCGACGAAGGCATGCGCTTCCGCTGGGCCGGACGACTATGGCGGGAAGCCGATCCGGCGCGGATGCAGGACGTATTGCGCGCGTTAGTGAAGGCCAACGTGGCCTGGAATCCGACGCTCGATATCTACGAAGCGAGTCGCGATCTTCAGCGCGCAGAAACGCAGCCGTGGTTCAATGAGTATCTGCATCCCACGCTCGCCAAATACTTCAAGCCCGATCCATCCAATCACGGCTCGTACTTCGCCAACTGGAGCAGCACGGACGAGGCGTACTGGAAGGAGAACTATCGCATCTGGTTTCAGGCGGTGCGCGATTTCGAGAAGCTGGGTGGTGTGATCGGCGCGGGCGAGGACGCGGGCTTCATCTATCAGGTGTATGGCTTCGGGTTGATTCGTGAGCTCGAACTGCATCAGGAAGCCGGATTCCAGCCACTGAAGGTGCTGCAGCACGCGACGGCCAACAACGCACTCATCCTCGGCGAAGGTGCGCGGCTTGGTCGCGTGCGACCTGGTTACCTCGCCGATCTGATCGTGCTCAACGGCAACCCGCTGGAGGATCTGAAGACCTTCTATCCGCCGCGCGCGGACGCAGCGGCAGGATCCGGCGGTGGCGTCGCATGGACGATCAAGGACGGGATTCCGTACGACGCCCAGCGTATGCTGCGCGAAGCACGGGAACTCGTCGCACGCGCCAAGGGGGCTGCATCGCGTTGAAGCGTGCGCTGGCCTTCGGGCCGGATCTGCGCGATATGGCGGCGTTCGCTGCACCCATTGTGCTGGTGAATGTCGGAATTCAGGCGATGGGTGTGGTGGACACGCTCATGGTCGGCAGTCTCGGCGGCGCGGCCATTGCGTCCGTGGCCCTTGGCAACATGATCTTCTTCAACATCAGCGTCTTTGGCATCGGGCTGCTGCTGGCCCTCGACCCGGTCGTCTCGCAGGCCGTGGGCGCTGGCGATCATGAAGACGTCGCGCGCGGTGTGCAACGCGGCTTGCTCATCGCTGCCGCGTTGTCGGTCGTCGTCACGCTCGCGTTACTGCCCGGCGAGTGGCTGCTGACCACACTGCGACAACCGGCAGAAGTGGCTCATGACACCGCGCTTTATACGCGGCGACGCGCGATCGGCGTGCTGCCGTTTTTCGTCTTCAATGTGCTGCGACAGACGCTGCAGGCGATGGGGCGCGTGCGCGCAGTCGTCTTCGCGGTGATCGCCGCCAACATCCTGAACGTCGCGGTCAATTGGCTGCTC
>CAYWCJ010000167.1:0-9913 GCA_964456595.1 uncultured Gemmatimonas sp.
GTCGACCACGGGAAGACCACCCTCGTCGACAAAATGCTCCGTCAGGCCGGTGCATTCCGCGACAATCAAGTCGTGGAAGATCGCGTCATGGATTCGAACCCGCTTGAAAAAGAGCGCGGCATCACCATCCTCGCGAAAAACACGTCCATCCGTTGGAAGGACGCCAAAATAAATATCATCGACACGCCGGGACACGCCGACTTCGGTGGTGAAGTCGAGCGTATTCTGCGCATGGTCGACGGCGTGTTGCTCGTCGTCGATGCGTTCGATGGACCGATGCCACAAACGCGCTTCGTGTTGCGCAAGGCACTCGCGCTCGGCCGCACGCCGATCATCGTCATCAACAAGATCGATCGCCCCGGCGCTGACCCGCTGCGCGTACACGATGAGGTGCTCTCGCTCTTCATCGAACTCGAAGCGACCGAGGAGCAGCTCAACGCGCCCGTTGTTTACGCAAGCGCGAAGGAAGGGACGTCCACGATGGACATGGACGTTCCCGCCGTCGACCTCGTGCCGTTGTACGAAACGATCATCAAGACGGTGCCGCCGCCGCCGGCGGAAGAGCACGGTCCGTTCCAGATGCTCGTCTCGACGATCGACTATTCGAACTATCTCGGACGAATCGCGATCGGCTGTATTGGACGCGGCACGATCCGCATGGGCGATTCCTTCATGCACATCCCGTTCAACAGCGACAAACCGCCGCAGCGCGCGCGTGTGTCCAAGTTGTACGGAATCGAGGGGCTGGAGCGGGTCGAGTTGCAGGAAGCGACCGCTGGCGAAATCGTGCTGATCGCCGGGTTCGAGAATGTCGAAATCGGTGCAACCCTCACCGATCCCGAGCATCAGGAGCCGCTCGAAGGAATCAGTGTCGAAGAGCCGACGATCAGCGTCGACTTTCAGGTGAACAACTCGCCGTTCGCGGGCAAGGACGGGAAGTACGTCACGTCGCGTCAGCTGCGTGAACGGTTGCACAAGGAACTCGAACGCAACGTCGCGCTCAAGGTCGACGACGCCGAAAGCACCGACACCTGGAATGTTTCGGGGCGCGGTGAGTTGCATCTCTCCATCCTGATGGAGACGATGCGCCGCGAAGGATTCGAGTTTCAGGTTTCGCGTCCGCGCGTGATCACCAAGCGTGATGAGAACGGGGAGCGCCTCGAGCCGTATGAGGAACTCGCCATCGACGTCCCCGAAGACTACCTCGGCGCGGTGATCGAAAAGCTTGGTCCGCGTAAGGCCGAGATGGTCGAGATGAAGAATCCCGGTCAGGGCCTGGTGCGTTTGCTCTATCGTGTGCCGGCGCGCGGACTGTTCGGCTATCGCAGCGAGTTCATGACCGACACGCGTGGCACGGGCATCATGCACCACCGCTTTCTCGAATATGGCGCGTGGGCGGGTAATTTGTCCGGCCGTACGCGCGGCGTCCTCGTCTCGATGGAGTCGGGGACGATCATCGCGTTTGCCTTGTTCAGTCTGCAGGACCGCTCGACGCTGTTTGTGTCGCCGGGTGACGCGGTGTACGAAGGGATGCTCGTCGGCGAGAATTCGCGTCCGGGTGACATGGACGTGAATCCGACGAAGGAAAAGAAGCTGACGAACATGCGCAGCAAGAGCTCGGACGAAATGATCACACTCGAGCCGCCGCGTGAGATCACGCTGGAAGTGGCGTTGGAGTATATCGAAGACGATGAGCTGATCGAGATCACGCCGCAGAGCATTCGACTGCGCAAGCGACTGCTGGCCACCAGCGACCGCAAGCGTACGAATCGCGAAGCAAAGCGGGACCGGGATCGCGACTAGGAACGAATCGGCGGGAAAACGGTACCGGGCGCAATAACGGCGGTTGCGCCCGTGCCGGTATCGGTCAATACTCCCCCGAGTCGTCACCGCAGCGCGTGAGACAGGTCGGGCGCCAACGTCCGGCGGAATTGCTTCGTATTGCCTCACCGTAGTAGGTTCGTGCGTGCGTTGTTTCGCGGAGCTGACATGCAGCTCCTCCCCTACACCATCTCGCAGGAGATCCGTCCCATGTTGGAGCTGTTCGGGTCGTCGTCGCTGGACGCGCTCGAAGAGATGTCGCTGTCGCCGGCCGTCTCGTCGTTTGGGTCCGCACCCGCGGTCCTTGCACTTGCAGGTGAAGACGATGTTGACGACGAAGAACTCGACGACGAGAACGTCGACGAAGATGACGATGTCGATTTCGACGATGATGTCGATGATGACGATGATGATGACGATGACGACGATGACGAGGACGACGAGGACGACGATGATCTCGACGATGAGGACGACGATGATGTCGATGACCTCGATGATCTCGATGATGACGCCGATGCCGATGAAGATGTCGACGCCAGCGACGACGAGTACTGAAGACGAGTGACGGCAGGCCGTTGACGCTTCGGCGTGCCGGCGTTTAATTACTCGGTTCTGGTGGAGCGGCTTCGTCGTTCCTCCTGGGCCTTTAGCTCAGGTGGTTAGAGCGCACGCCTGATAAGCGTGAGGTCGTAGGTTCAACTCCTACAAGGCCCACTGTGCAGTCGTTGGCCCCGCGTCGACCCTTGGTCGCGTGGGGCTTTGCATTGGTACGCAGTGCACGTGCGATCGTGCAATCCCGCGATTGGCACGGAACTTGACAACCAAATTGGCTTGTCCGCACGCAATCCCGTTCCTCATCAGGAGCGATTCATGCCGCACGGCATCTGGAAAGGCACACTCGGATTCGGCCTCGTGAGCATCGGCGTCGAGCTGTTTTCGGCGGAGTCGCCCGGGGGACTCAGTCTCGACATGCTCGACAAGCGCGATCATGGACCGGTGGGCTATCGGAAGTACAACAAGACGACGGGCGCGGAACTCGAGTCGGCGGATATTGTGAAAGGGTATGAGGTCTCGAAAGGGAAATATGTCATTCTCTCCACGGAGGATCTGGCGGAGGCGAATCCAAAGTCCACGCGCACGATCGACGTGATTGGCTTCGTGGACGCGAATGCCATTGGCACCATCTACTTCGACAAGCCCTATGTCGTCGCGCCGCTCAAGGGGAGCGAAAAGGCATATGCGCTCCTCGTGCAAACACTCGAAGAAACCGGGAAGATCGGCCTCGCGCAGATCGTGATCCGGACGGCGCAGCATGTTGCCGCCCTGTATCCGTATCAGGAGGCGATCGTGGTCCATCTGCTGCGCTATGACAGCGAGGTGCGGGCACCGTCGCAGTTCGGTGTGTCCGAAGACAGTGCGGCGCGACGCGGCATCCGCCCCGCCGAAATCACGATGGCGCGTCAGCTCGTGGAAAGTATGAGCACCACGTGGGATCCGTCGGAGTTCAGGGATACGTATCACGAGGACTTGCTTCGCCTGATCGAAGCGCGTGCCGCCGGTGCCGCGCCGGCGGCGCCGGTCAGCCCGGATGATGAAGATGAGCCGCGCGTGCTCGATCTGGTGGCCGCGCTCAAGCGTAGTCTGGCAGCAAGATCGAAATCAGGGAGCGCGCACGGGCCAGTAAGCGGCGCGAAAAAGTCCACCACGTTGCGCCGACCCACGGCCACGAAGGCGGCAAAGGCCGCGAAGTCCGCGCCAGCCGCGAAGGCCGTGAAGGCGGTAGCGAAGGCCGCCAAAAAGCCGGCAAAGCGCCAACGCCGAAGTGCGTAGCGCGCCGTTCATTCCGTTCTCGCTGGCGCGCTCGGTCGAAGCGGCGCCGCAGGAGCGGGAGTGGTTGCACGAGCACAAGCTCGATGGCTACCGGATCGAAGCGGTGCTGAGGGATGGCGCCGTGCAGCTGTTTACACGCAATGCGCACGACTGGAGCGCAAAGTTCTCGCGAGTGGCAAGCGAGCTGGCCACGCTTCCGGTCACGTCGGCCACGCTCGATGGTGAAATCGTAGCCGTCGACAGTCGAGGAACGGCATCCTTTCAACGTCTGCAGCAGCGAATCGACGCGGGGTCAACGGTCGGCGTGCGATATCACGTCTTCGATTTGCTTGCGGTCGACGGCATGGATCTGCGCCGACAGCCGC
This sequence comes from uncultured Gemmatimonas sp., assembly GCA_964456595.1. Taxonomy (GTDB): domain Bacteria; phylum Gemmatimonadota; class Gemmatimonadetes; order Gemmatimonadales; family Gemmatimonadaceae; genus Gemmatimonas. The sequence goes on from CAYWCJ010000167.1 coordinate 4,017, forward strand.
TGCGTGTCCGACGACAAGCGCTGCGTGCGTTGCTGCGCTACAAGCCGCGCGCGTCTGTCATTCGTGCAACGCCTACATTTGCGCTCACTGGAGGCGACCCACTGCAGCAGGCGCGGGCGCGCGGTCTCGAAGGAGTGATCTGCAAACGCCTCGATGCGCCCTACGTGAGTGGACGCAATGGCGGATGGCTGAAGGTGAAGGCCGGGCGTCGGCAGGAAATGGTGGTCATCGGCTTCACGGATCCCGACGGCACACGCGAAGGATTCGGCGCGCTGCTGCTCGGCGTGTACGACAGTGCCGGTGTGCTGCACTATTCCGGCAAGGTCGGGACAGGGTTTGATCGATCGACGTTGCACGATCTTCGTCGGCGACTGGACGCGCTGCAGACCCGAACTCGCCCGATCGCGCCGCGAAACGGAATTCCCGCTTCGTCGACGCACTGGGTGAAGCCGGTGTTGGTGGTCGAAGTCGCGTTCGCGGAATGGACCGACGATCAGTTGTTGCGGCAGCCGGTGTTCAAAGGTGTGCGCGAAGACAAAGACGCCACGCAGATCCGTCGGGAGCCGTGATGCCCAGCCAGCGGACTTCACCACGCCGTGGCGATGGCAACGCACAGAGCCCCATGCAGGTGAGCAACATCGTGATCACGCATCCCGAGCGCATCCTGTTCGAGCGCTCGTCGATCACGAAGGGCGAGCTCGCCTCCTACTACGACGAGATCGCCCCGCGCATGCTGCCGCACGTCGCCAATCGACCGCTCTCGCTGATGCGCTGTCCGCAGGGCGCCGCGTCCCCGTGTTTCTATCAGAAGCATTGGACGGGCGCGCTGCCCAGGGGTGTGAAGTCGATCGACATCGTGGAGTCGGACGGCGAACGCGGACAGTACGTGTATGTGTCGGACGCGCAGGGGCTCGTCAGTCTGGTGCAGTACGGCGTGCTGGAGTTCCATCTCTGGGGTTCGCGCGTGGACGATGTCGAGGCGCCCGATCGCATCATCTTCGACCTCGATCCGGCCCCCGATGTCACTTGGCATCGTGTCGTCGATACTGCCTTTACCGTTCGCGAGGTCTTGCAGGCGTGCGAGCTGGAATCCTGGGTCAAGACGACGGGCGGCAAGGGGATTCACGTTGTCGTGCCGATTGTGCGGCGCTCCACGTGGGAGGAGGTCCGCGAGTTCGCGCGCATGATCGCGTCTCGACTGGTGGCGACCGATCGACGGGGGTTGGTGGACGTGGCGTCCAAGGCGGCCCGACCCGGGCGCATCTTCATCGACTACCTGCGCAACAGTCGTGGTGCGACCGCGGTGGCACCGTGGTCCACGCGCGCACGGGAGTGCGGACCGATTTCCATTCCACGCACGTGGCGCGAACTGCGGGCAATGAAGACGCTGCCCGTACCGTGTCTGGCCGAAGTCCGGGAAGTCGCCGCGAAAAGGCGCGTCGACCCGTGGGCTGACATGGCGGCGTCGCGTCAGCGGCTTACGAAGCGAGTGCTTCAGGCGCTTCGCGACCAGAAGTCACGGTGACCGCGCAATGAGTGCGACGACGTGCTGCGTGCGAGCGGAGCACGTCGGGAAGGCCTCTGCAGACGCGAGCGAAGCGCCTGCAGTGGATTTCCCGGTGAAGCATCAGACGCGCGGCGGGTCGCTGTCGCGCTCAAAATGACGGTGGCGAGCGATCGCGGCAATGAACTGGTCGATGTCGGTGTGCGTCGACTCGGCGCTCAGAATTATGCCGGGATCTGCTTCGCCTGACGGAAGCGTGAGAGGGATGCCACAAGCTTCCAGCACGGTCTGGCCGGCGCCCATCGCCATGATCGACTTGCAGTGCCGGTACTGATCCTTCACGAAGTCCAGTGTGCGCGCATCGCCAAGCAGCAACGCGATCGAGCCTTCGCCGTCGGGAATGATGACGGCGTCGAACAGCACCGAGGGCGAGTTCTCCATCGAGCCGTCGGTCTCAACGGGTTCGCCGTCGCTGGTTGCGAGCGCGCCGACGGTGCGTCCGATGACACGCGGCTGCGCGCCAGCGTGCAGCAGTGCAGACTTGACGGCGGTGATCGATTGACCACGGACGCCGTCGGCCGCGAGGATCGCAACTTTTCGCGTGCGAACCGTGACCGACCCCGGACGCGCCGTCAGCGAAAGGGGAGGCGAGTTCGTCACCTCGGGTGTAACGACCACGTCAGTTGCGCGAGGCAACGCGGCGGGGAGCGCCATCCGAAGACCATCGGCCACTCCGCGCGCGAGCACGTGGGACACGTTCACCAGCGAAGCGACCATCCGCTCGCGAATGGCCGGGACGGTGACCTTCGACAGTTCGAATCGGAAGCCGGCAATGACATGCCGCTGCTCGACCGCAGTCTGACTCTCGAAGAACAGTCGCGCTTGCGCGTAGTGCTCGGCGAACTTCTCGGGCTTGCCGCGCAGCTTGTCTTCAGCGACCGGCTGCGGAAACGACACGAATCCCTGGGCGCCGGCCTGATACGGACAGCCGCCGGCGAGCGAGTTTGGCTCGTAGTTGACCCGGCCACGATTGATCGTCTGCCGATGCATCCCGTCGCGCTGATTGTTGAACACGGGCGCGACGGGCGCGTTGATCGGGATCTCGTGAAAATTCGGACCGCCGAGTCGCGAGATCTGGGTGTCCGTGTACGAGTGGATACGTCCGGCGAGCAATGGATCGTTGCTGAAGTCGATGCCCGGCACGACGTGCGCGGTGCAGAAGGCCACCTGCTCCGTCTCGGTGAAGAAGTTGTCTGGATTGCGGTTCAGCGTGAGACGACCGACGGGCCGCACCGGCACCAGCTCTTCGGGAATAAGTTTCGTCGCATCCAGTACGTCGAAGCTGAAGGTCTCGGCGTCCGCTTCGGTGAAGATCTGGACACCAAGTTCCCACTCCGGGTATTCGCCCGATTCAATGGCGTCCCAGAGATCGCGTCGATGGAAGTCCGCGTCGGCGCCCTGCAGCTTGACGGCCTCGTCCCACACGAGCGAGTGCGTGCCAAGCATCGGCGACCAGTGGAACTTCACGAAGTGCGATTCGCCGATGGCGTTGACGAAGCGATAGCTGTGCACTCCGAAGCCCTTCATCATCCGGTAGCTGCGGGGGATGCCGCGATCGGACATCACCCACATCAGCATGTGCGTTGACTCGGGCATGAGCGACACGAAATCCCAGAAGGTGTCGTGGGCGGATGCAGCCTGTGGCATGCCGTGATGCGGCTCCGGCTTCACTGAATGCACGAAGTCGGGAAACTTCATCGCGTCTTGAATGAAGAAGACGGGAATGTTGTTGCCGACGAGGTCCCAGTTGCCTTCATCCGTATAGAACTTGACGGCAAATCCGCGCGCGTCGCGGGCGGTATCCACCGAACCGCGCTCGCCGGCCACGGTAGAGAAGCGGACGAACACGGGCGTCTGTTTACCTGCTGCGGCAAAGGGCGCTGCGCGTGTCAACTCGGCCAGTGATTCGTAGGCTTCGAAGACGCCATGCGCTGCGGAACCCCGAGCATGAACGATCCGTTCGGGGATACGCTCATGATCGAAGTGCGTGATCTTCTCCCGAAGAATGAAGTCCTCGAGCAGCGTTGGACCGCGCAGCCCCGCTTTCAGCGAGTGCTGATTGTCGCCGACCGCTACCCCCTGATTGGTGGTCAAACGCTGGCCGTCCGCATTCGAGCGCGCGTGCGCGAGCGACGGCGAGCGCACGGGCCCTCCCGATGTCGCTGGCTCGCCAGTCTTTCCGGATGCGTTCCGTTCGGACATGGTGCTGGCCGTCGTGGTCGCGGATGGCGCTGCAACGCGCGCGCCCTCCCGAGGAGTCAGTGCATCGCCGAGGTCATGCTCGTGCGGCGTGTTTGGATTGCTCGGCATTGCCGAAGCCAGCTGCTCCACTTCATCGGCATGAGTGGACGTCGCGTCCTGTGAATGCGACGGCGAATGCGACGCGTTGCGTGCACGCGACTTCGATGGCGATTCCGTCTTTTTGGGCATGAGTGTCAGGGCCGGAGGCAAGCAGAGGTGACGCGCGGCTCGCGCGCATGGACGTGCGACGTCCCGTCACCTCGGCAAATACTGTGCGCGTCCGGAAACAGTGCGCGCGGCATCTCCACCTGTCGCTTACCGGGCGGTCGAAGGTTCGTAACGCGCGTCACACGGTGGAGAATTCTGGCACGAATGCTGCCTCGAAAAAACGCCACGCGACCGGTTGATCGGCGCGCCTCATCGACTTCCGACGCTCGATGCGGAATACGAGACGGCTCACTACATCACGGTACAGCATCATGGAACTCGCATCCCTGCACGAACTGTACGTCGAAGGACTCCGCGACCTCTACAGCGCCGAAGGTCAGATCCTCAAGGCACTGCCCAAACTGCACAAAGCCGCAACCAGTCCGAAAGTGAAGGAGGCGTTTGCGGCGCACATCGCGCAAACGGAGGAACACGTCGCGCGGCTCGAGCAGATCTGCACAGAACTCGATGTCAGCCCGAGTGGAAAACATTGCAAGGGCATGGAAGGCCTTGTTGCGGAGGGCGCCGACCTGATCAAGGAGGATGCGGATCCTGACGTGCTGGATGCAGGACTCATCTCGAGTGCGCAGCACGTGGAGCACTACGAAATGGCAGGGTACGGCACCGTCCGCACGTACGCGCAGTTGCTCGGATATCCGGCGCAGGCCGCGCTGCTGCAGCGAACGCTTGATGAAGAGCAGGCGACCGATCTGCTGCTGACGGAGGTCGCAATGACCGTCAATGTCGATGCCATCGTGTCGGCCGAGAGCGAAGCCGCAAACGAGAAGTAGCAGTCACTCAGCCATAAAGCGGGCGAGTGTCGTGACGTGCTTCAGCACGGTTACGACGAACCTTCGCGCTCGCCGTGACGACGGCACGGCGCTTGCCTTCTGGTTGGGTACATCCTCCAATGGAGTAGTCAAACATGTCGATTCATACACGTTCTCCGATTGCGCTCGCTGCTGCTGCGCTGCTGCTCGCCGCATGTGGCGGTGATGCTCAGACCGACAAAGCCGTGGCGACCTCAACTGCCGATGGTTCGCTCGCCACCTCGATGTCGGGCGACTCGGCCGACACGCGCGGGCAAGCCATGGTGCGCGTCGTCAACGCGTCGCCCATGACGGAGAATCTCATCGTGCGCTCGGATGAGACGCACGCCCTGCCGGCAGTCAGCTACAAGAAGGTCACGCAATACCAACTGATCGACAAGAACTGGGTGAAGTTCCAGGTCGGTGGCATGTCGGGCGGAGAGTACCTGCCGCTCGAAACCAATCGTGAGATGCTGGCCGACGGACATCGCTACTCGCTCATCGTGATTCGCGATGAACAGGGCACCGGCTATCGCACGCGCGTGCTGCGCGACGAGATCTCGAGCGACATGACGCGTGCGCATCTGCGCGTGATTCACGCTGCACCCGGCATCGACGAAGTGACGGTGATTGCGCGCGGCGGCGAGAAGTTGTTCGACGGCATCAACTTCACGTCGGAAGCTGGTCTGAAGGACATCCTGCCGTGGAGTGGCACGCTCGAGTTCCGCACGGAAGATGGCCAGCGGCTGCTGTTGGCCATGCCCAAGGTTTCGCTGGAGGCCGGCAAGACGTATTCGATCGTGCTGGCCCGTGATGCCAAGGGCAAGCTCGAGGCCTTTTCCTTCGAAGACGCACCGGTTCCATGAACTACACATCGATCTGCGCCTCGATCTGCGCCTCGATCTGCGCCTCGATCTGCGCCCGCAACCACGGAGTACCGCATGAGTGAACCAACGCGTGACGAAGGCGTCGACAAGATTCGCGAGATCATCAAGGACATCCGCATCGCCATGCTCGTCACCCTCGATGAGCAGGGGTGGCCCAGGAGCCGCCCCTGCTCATCGAGGGTGACGAGC
>CAYWCJ010000168.1:0-9856 GCA_964456595.1 uncultured Gemmatimonas sp.
GCGCGCACCGCGGCCACGTCGTTGCCCACCAGGAACGCGTCGGCACGCGAGACGAGCCACGCGTTTTGCGACGATCCGCTCGAAGCGGCTGACGATACAGACGACGACGCGGACGACGATACCGACGATGATGCAGACGGCATCTCGGTGCGTGAGGGGAAGAACGGAGCATCGACGACGAACGAGCCGAGTGCACTGGTGAAGGTGCCGTTCGCCTCGAGCACGCCGGGCACGTAATTGGGGAGTCCGAGGAATCGGGCGACGGACAACGAGCGTGGTCGCGTAAGCAACTCGGCGGGCGCCGCATCCTGCGCCACGGCGCCGTCCAGCAGCACGATGACCCGATCGGTCAACGCCACTGCTTCATCGATGTCATGCGTGACGATGATGACGGCGGGGGAATTCGATGCACGCGACCGATTGGCGCCGTCGACAGGGCTGCCAGTAAGCGTGCCCGTGTCTGGTCCGCGCAGCAAATCGAACACGGCACCCCGCACATCGGCGCGCAGCTCGGGATCGAGCGCGGCGAAGGGTTCGTCCAAAAGAAGCACCATCGGCTCCGCCGCCAGCGCACGCGCGAGCGCAACACGATGCCGCTGGCCACCGCTCAAGGTGTCCGGCGCGCGCGACGCGCACGCCCCGAGCTGCACACGGTCCAGCAACGCCCGCGCACGCTCACGCGACTCCCGCCGCGACACACCGCGCACCTCCAGGGGGAACCCGACGTTGTCGAGCACGGACAGATGCGGGAAGAGCGCGGGCGACTGATGCAGATACACGACGCCGCGACGTTCAGCCGCGACCGCAGTCACGTCACGTCCCTCCACCACCACGCGTCCGCCGTCCACCGACGACAGGCCTGCGATGGCGCGCAACAATGACGTTTTCCCCACACCTGAGGGGCCGAGCAATGCGAGGTGCTCACCGTGGCGCAGTGAGATGGAGAGATCGCGCAGTCCGACGTTGCGACCGAACGTAACGTTGAGATGCTGCAGCTCGAGCGCGGCGTTCGACGGCGCCGCCGTCGCGTCGGTGGTCACGTGATCGCGCCCGTTTGGCGAGCGCCGGTTCGCAGGAACCCGAATGCAATCGCTGGTGGCACGGTCAGCAGCAGCGCCGCGGCTGCGCCGAGCCGGTCGTCCCCCGCGCGTACGAAGGCGAGCAACTCCACCGGTAACGTGCGCACGGCGCCACCGCCAACGAGCAACGTCAGCGCGAGCTGCCCCCACGAGACGAGCGCTCCCAGTGCGATCGCGACAACCAGTGGAGATGTCAATGCAGGGATGGTCACTCGCACGAACACCTGCCACGGCGATGCGCCAAGTGATCGTGCCTCCTCTTCCATGCGGTGATCGTACGTGCGCAACACCCCCAACAGGAAGAGCGTGACATAACCAGTTGCAGGTACGACATGCGCAAGCAGCACACCAGACGTCGCGCCGCCCAATCCTGCCCGCAGCGCGATCACCTGCACGCCAACGCCAAGTGCGATGGGCGGTGCGATCACCGGCAGGAACGCAACCGCGGAGGCGATGCGTCGAACGCGATCGCCAGCGCGAACGATGGCGCGCGCCGCGAGATAGCCGAGTGCTGTTGCGGAGACCCCCGTGAGCAGCGCCAGCATCGCGCTGGTCGCCATGGAGCGCCACACAATCCGATTCGTCACCACGGAGATCACTTGATCGAGGTCGCCTTCAACCGTCCAGATCGTCGGAAAGCGTGCGACCGGTAGCAGCGCCGTCATGAGCAGCGTGGCCAGTGGCGCGAGCGAGATCACCACGAGCGCGGCAAGCAACAACGTCGCGCTCAACCCGCCCGTTGTCGATTGATCAACATTGGGCGGACGAACAACGGTCGCGGACCTGGCGCTGGCGGCGTTGCGCGACTGCGCGCCAGGGTCAGGCATTGCGACCACCTGCGCCGACATGTCCACTGTCGTCCTCGCGCAGCCGTTCGTGCACGACGACAAGCGCGGCAGCCAGGAGCAGCGCCAGCAAGCCGAGCACGTAGGCTTCGCCGCGACGTGCGAGATCGGCATCGTTTACCCGTTCGTACGTCAGCACCGAGAGCGGCAACGGATCACTCGGCGCCAACAGCACGGCCATCTCGTACTGCCCGATCAGGAACGCGAAGACGGCGATCACAGCGGGCGCAAGGCCCCGCCACAGCAACGGCCACGTGACGCGTCGAAAGATGGCGCGCGCATCTGCGCCGTGCGTGCGCGCAACTTCGGTGAGCGTACTACCCGCAGTCTGCAGCACGGCCAGCGCCGTCAGCGTGAGAAAGGGGAACTCCTTCCACGCGAATGAGATGATGAGCGAGGCACCTGGCCGATCATACACGAGCACCGGGAATTCTGATGGCTGCGCGATGAGTCCTGCCGCGAACGCAATGCGGGACAGCAGTCCACTCTGACCGAGCAGGAGCAGTGCGGCGAGTGCGGCTGCGACGTGCGGAACCGCCAGGGGCAGGATCGCCAGCGCACGCCCCACGCGACTCTGCTGCAACTGCACGCTCGCCAGCAGCGCGGCCGCAGTCGCGAGCAGTGTGGCGCTGCCCGCGGTGTAGAACGTCCAGCCGATGCTGCGCCAGGTCGATGAATCGCGCATGACATCGACGAGTCGTACGGCGCTCAATCCGTTCGCGCCCGCTCCGGCGAGACCGACTGCTGCGGCAAGCGAGTACAGTCCACCGGCCACCACCGGCGCCGCCATGAGTGCGACGGCGAAGACACCCGCTCCGTCGCGACGACTCATGGCCAAGCGACTCACGGTGTTGCGCGGCGGATCATCGTGCGCCAGTCGGCGAGCATGCGCTCGTGGTACATCGGCGCAACCTCCGGGCGCGCGTAGCGGCGCAACGAATCGGGTGACAGCGCATACCGATCCTGCGCCAGCGATGAGAACTTCGCACGCCACTCGCCAGGAACGCGCACGTGATTCAGCACAGTGCCATCGGCCCACACCTCCGGGCGCTGCTTCTCGAATTGCGCCTCCGGCGAGAGGAGGAAGTCCGCCGCCACCATGGCGCCCGCCACGTTTGGCGCATTGAACGGAATGCCGACATAGTGCGCGTTGGCGATGGTGCCGTCTCGCAGCAGCAGCGCGCGCGCCGTCGTGGGCAACACACCCTGCCGGACTTTCGTCACCACTTCGTTCTGGTTCAACGACATGCTGAAATCGATCTCGCCGTTCGCCAGGAGCCGATGCATCGCTGCGACATCGGGTGGATAGGTCTCGCCGCCGCGCCAGAAGTCGGGCGAGAGGCGCTTGATCCATCCGAACACGCTGTCGCGTCCGGCGATGTACTTCACTTCGCTGAAGCCGCCCTGAAACTGTTCGACACCGCCGCCAAGCGCGTACATCAGCATCTTGAGGAAGGTCACACCGCCAAACGCCTGATCGTGCGTGAAACGACCCGGATGCGCGTGTATCCAGGTGGCCAATTCCTTGACGGTCCGAGGCGGACTCGGCGTCCGCACCGTGTCATAGATCAGCGCAAACTGCACCGTGCCCCAAGGCGACTCGAAGCCCGCCGGGTCCTGCTCGAAGTCACGCGCAATGATCGCGGAGCCGCTGTCGACATACTGTGCATTCGGCAATCGCCCCGACCACGGCCCGGCAAGGAGATTCTCCCGGCGTAATTGCGCAAACGTTTCGCCATTGATCCACATGAGACTCGCGGTGCCGACGCCCCGCCCCGCTTCCCGCTCGGTCACCAGCGTGTTCACCAACTCGGCGCCCTGACCTTCCACTGCCTGCAGGGTGATTCCGAAGCGCGACTTGAGTCGTGGCGCGACCCAGCCATCCACGTACGCATTGATGGCCGGGTCTCCACGCCACATGCGCCAGAGCACCGAGGTGCCGCGTGCGTGGACGAGCACGGAATCCCACGGCAGGGCGGCCATCTCCGTGGCGCTGCGCGCGCCGGTCGCCGACTCAGCCCGATCGCTGGGCGCCGCACACGCCGACACGCCAGGAGTGATCGCCACCGCGATCGCCCACAGCCTCCGCACCGACCTCGTCTGGCGTGCGATCAAAAGCGCACGCCGATCGACAGCTGGATCTGTCGCGGCGCACCTGCGGTGTTGTACGTGATCGGATCGCCGGGCCGACCGACTTGCGTTGCGGAGCCTCCGCCGCCGACACCGGTCGCGAAACCTGATGCATTCACGCGATTGAGCAGGTTGAAGACATCGGCTCGTGCGGTCAGTGATGTGGCGCCGACGTGAATATCGTACGCGGCGCTCGCGTTGACGAACAGCGCCGACGGCAATCGCTCGCCATTGCGAGGTACTCCGGCGAAGCGCTGGTAGTTGCCGATGAAGCCGTCGCCGTACGCACCGCCCGCGCCGGTGAGGTCGCGGAAGAAGGCCACGCGGTTGACCGGGGTACCGGTCTGCGCATCCACGATCCCGCTCAGCGTCAGGTTGCGCACCCCAGTCCAGGTGGTGCGCACCGTTGCCTTGTGACGACGGTCGTTGTTGGCGTCGGCGCGATCGAGTGCGAAGTCGTTGCCGACCGAGGCATTGAAGTTGATGTCTTCGGTGTTGCTGATGGCGTGTGACCATGTCCAGTTGGCGTCCACGAGGAGCTGACTGGTCGCCCGATAGCGCAGCGCGGTGTACAGTCCCGCATAGGTGCTGCGTCCACCCGACTGGGTGGTTGTCAGGCGACGATGGCCGCCGATGACCGGCATTATCGGACGCGACGTGTCGCCGAGTGCGGTTGAGATCCCGACCGAGTCGGCCGCACCAATCGTACGCGACTGTGCGTTGAGGTCCCACGAGCGCGGAAGGCGCCGCGTGTCCACGTACACGCCATCGAAGCTCACGGACATACGATCGCCGAGCTGCTGCTGATATCCGAGTGTGAATTGACGGGAGATCGGCTGTTTGAGACCGAGTGAGAACGTCTCGCGAATCTCGCGCGCGGGCAGCGCTGCCCGATTCAGGTTGACGGCGAGTGGCCCTTGCAGAAACACCGGGGTCTGCGCGCCGCGAAATGTCACCGTCTGATTGCCCGTGGCGCCAAACTGAATCGCATCGGAATACACGGCATACGGCAGCTTGCCCGCGAAGAGACCAGCGCCTCCGCGCACAACACTGTTGCTGCTGCGCAGCCAGTTGAACGAGAGTCGCGGTTGCACATTCGACAGATCGGGGTCGCTGCCACCACGACTTGTGAGGTCATCGTAGTCCCAGCGCAACCCCGCGCGAACGGAAAGCGTCGAGGTCGGACGCCACCGCTCTTCGATGAACGCACCATACAGGGCCTGCGTGAGATCGACCTGCTTCTGCGCCGCATCGATGGTGTAGCTGCGCACCACGACATCGGCCGGAATATCAGCGAAACGGTAACGACCGTTTGTCGACGGAATGTTTCCGGTGTTGATCACTTCGTAGGAGCCGGAGGGATTGGTGGACGATCCCGTGAGCTTGAACTGCGACGCGGCAACATCGACGCCGACGCTGAGCGTGTGACGCGAACCGATCTGCGTCTCGAGGACATCGCGAAACTGGAACTGCAGCTCGGCTTCGTCGAAGATGAAATTGCTCGATCCGACCACGCCGATCGGCAACGAGTCTCGGTCGAGAATGGTCACCTGCGGTTTGCTGAAATCGCTGCGCGTCGGCGGGAAATCCCAGCGATACGTGGACATCTGCACTGACGCGGTGTTGCTGGTGCGACTTTCGTTCCAGCCGCTGCGATGTGTCAATGAGGAGAGGGTGCCGAATCGGATCGTGGTGATATCCGCCTCGGGAGCCACAATGCCACTCCCCTCACCGGCGCGCGCCTGATGACTCATGGCCACGCGCAGGGTGGTGGTCTGATGGTCGTTCCAGCCGTGGTCGATTCGACCGAAGCCCTTGTAGGTCTCGCGCAATTCTCTGCCGAGAAAGGTCGCGCGTGCGGTCGAGCTGATGCGATCCTCGTTCTCATTGGTGTATTCGAGTGCGCCAAAGAGGTAGGTGCGCTGCGCGACAAGTGGTCCGCCGATCGCCCCGCCAAGCTGCGCGCGACGAAAACCTTCCTGCGCCTTCCGAAAATCCACGCGCGCCGCGCCTGTCGGTTCGATCGCGGGACGCGCATCCAGCGGCAGTCCCGGGCGATTGTAGCCGAACAGCTCACCGGTCCAACGATCACCGCCCGCACGGCTTTCGTAATTCACCACACCGCTGGGGCTGCGGCCCGTCGCTGCTGTGTAGCTGTTGGCCATGACGTCGAGTCGGTGCAGCGCCGCCAGCGGAAACTCCACACGCGGCCCTCCGAGAAAGCCCTCATTGTTCTCGAGCCCATCCAGCGTGTACTGCGTGTAGAGCGCGTTTGTCCCGTTGATGCTCAGCTTTGGCGCATCACCAAAGAATGCGCGCGCCTGTGCCACGCCGGGGATCGTGTAGGCCAGCGCGATCGGGTCGCGCGCGTCGGTGGGAAGCGCCCGCAACTCTGCACGTTCGACCGCGCCACCGGTCGTGCCGTCGTTGGTATTGAGCAGCGGACGATCGCGTTGCGCGACGACCTGTTGCACAGCGAGCTGAGCCAACGGCGCGAGAGAGATGGCGACATCGCGCAGACTCCCCGACACGATCGGCGCGACGCTGAGCGTTTCGGCGGCGAACCCGAGCAACTGTGCGACCAGCGTGGTTCGCACGCCAGCCGCCAGGACGAGATTGAATCGGCCGAGCGAGTCGGTGCGCGCCGTCGCATTCTCGGCGTTTGCGGCGGTGATGACGCGCAGCACGACGTCGGCGAGTGGTCGCCCTGTTTGCGCACGCACGGTGCCCCTGAGCGTGGCAGCTGGCGTAACGGCGACTTGCGCGGAGGCAACGCTCGCCCCGAGCGTCAGGAGCGCGGTGAGCGACGCGAGACGACGCAGATGCGTGCGCAGCATTTGGTGCATGAGGAACCGTGATCCGTGGATGTGCGCGCGGGGAAGGAAGGACATGCGATTCAGCCCAGAGTACGACGCGACGGCAGTGCTGGATTGGTGCAAAGACTGTGCGCGGCGCGCCACGTTCACCCGCTCGCGCAGCACGGCAGCGGCTGCACGCGTCGGCATGCACAACGCCCCGCCGCGAGCTATCGCGGCGGGGCGTGCAAAGTTCCGTGACCGTCGTTGCAGCGCTAGGTGCGCGCTGGACCCATGATGTTGCGCGAAAAGAGCGCGATCACAATGGCGACGAAGGCGATCTGTCCGAAGGGTCCGACGGCAAACACCGCCTTGAAGATCAACGAGATCAGTCCCAGCGGAAGGCTGATGACCGGGAGCAACCAGTCGGCGTTGGCCGGCGCAGAGAAGAATGGCATGAAGTCGCCTTGCGGAGGGTCGGAATGAGATCGCGCTGCGGAAGAGTAACGAGTGCCGTGCGGGGCCGGAAGCGTTACGGCGATGGCGCGTGGTGTCGCGGACGAGGTTGAGGGTTTCCCACGGCGTGCGGTGATTTCCCACGGCGTGAGGTTGGGGTGGTGCCGGCGTCGTACCGTCGCAAGATGATTCGCTCGCGCGCCTTCCCATCGCCTCTGCTGCCATTCAATGTATTGATTGGAATGAACAATCATGCGTAATCCACTCTCCGCTCTCGAAGCCTTTTCGCTGGACGCCCAGGCCGTCTCCGCCAGTGCCCGGGACGGCGACGCGTCGCTTGGCGGTTGGTTGGCAGTCACGAAAGCGGCGGAGCGTCTGTCCGCCCTGCCTCTGGCCGAACGTGCGATGTATCTGGCGGCAGTCTCGGCCGCCGTGTTGCCGCCGCTGGATGCGCGACCGACACTCGTGCACGACGATCTTGCGCCGCCAACTGATGCTGTGGCTCGACTGGCGGAGCGGCTGCGGGTTGAGGCGGAGCAGATGGAGCGCGCCGGCTGCTTCGAGATGGCATTCGCGACGGTGGCGGCCGTTTGCCGACTGACCACCGACAGCGATCAGATCACGCGCATGTTGGCGATCGCGCACCTGGGACGCATTGCGCGACAGTTGGGTGATGTGCGGACCGCCCACGATTGCTATGCGTCCGTCGTCAACGAAGCCATGCGCGAGCGAGACGGCCCATTGCAGGCGCTCGGACTGTTAGGACTCGGCGGACTGGCCCGCATGCGCGGCAATCGCCCGGAGGAGCGGCGACTGTACGGCAAAGCGCTGGAGTGTGCCAAACCCGGCGGCATCGCCGAACGGTCGGCGCATCAGGGTTTGATGAACGCGGCCATTTCGGAGCGTCGGCTTGCCGACGCGCTGATTCATGGCTGGCGCGTCTACGACCTTGCGCCTGACGGGAGCGAGGTGCGGGCGATGGTGTTGTCCAATCTTGCGCTGACCGCGCTGGAGGCCGATTTCCTGGAAGCGGCGCTCCAAGGTTTTCAGCATGTCCTCACGTTGACCGACATCATTCGCATTCGACTTCCGGCATTTGGTGGGGCGGTGCGTGCCGCCGCGCGACTGGGCGATCGCGATCGACTCTCCAATCTTGAGGATGCGGCGATTTCGGAAGCGGAACGCGCCAACACACCCTTCGAGGTGGCTAGTTTCTACCTGTCGGCGAGCGAGGCGTGGCTCGCCGTGCCGGATCGTCGCATGGCCGACCGTCGTCTCCAGCGCGTCAACGCGCTGGTGCAGGAGCATCAGTTCCACGAGCTGTCCATGCGTGCGGATGCGCTTCGCGCGCGCCTGCAGATGGCCACAGCTCCCGCTGGCGGTCGTCAGCAGTCTGTCTGGCCATCTGCCACCGCCGGTGCGTGGGATGAAGAAACCTTCATCAACGGTATTCATCGACTGACGTGCTTTCCGACGTAGGCTCTCGACCCGATCAGTGCCAAGGAATATGATCCTTCCGCAACGCAAGGGTGTCCGCCGTTGCGGGCGTCACGTCGTCGATACCGGTAGGATTGGAGCTACAAGCGGCGACGAGGACGCTGGACACGAGCGTTGCGAGAACCAAAAGTCGGCGAGCAGGCATTTCGGAGCACTCCGTTGAGAGGGTGCTACTCGGTACATCGGCCCCAGAATCGCCACCATCTCACCGTGGGAAACCAGCGCACGAAACGGGAAGCGAGCTCTAGCATAAGGCCTGGCATAGGGACCAAAGGCGCATGATTGGCTTCGAGGTCGCGTGCATCCCCGAATCGCCAGTGCTCCTGGCTCGACTGCGCGCCGCGGTCGGGAAGGAGGGTCGTGTCCGCCAATATCCGGACGCCACGGCGGCGCTGCTTCCGATCCTGCGCGGTGAAATCGACGCCACGGTGGTGGCGGTAGACCAGCAGGCGTCGGAGGTGGCGCTGCGCCATATCCGGCAGCTGCGCTCGGCCTCGCCGACCCATGCCGTGGTGGCCTGGTGCGAACTCCGACAGTCGCCGTCACGTCTCCTGCTGGACATCGCACAGGCGGGGGTTACGGAGTTGGTGTTGCGGGACGTCGAGGACATGCAGCATGTGCTTTCGCGCGTATTGGCATCGGCCACCCAGCGTTCCAGCGCGCGTCTGCTCGACGAGCGTTTTCGGCACCTCATCGCCGCACCCATGCGGCCGCTCTTTCGCTTTGGCCTCGAACACGCGCACGAGCCGCTGAGCGTGGACGAAGTTGCATCCACGTTCGGCATCACGCGACGCACACTGCTCAATCACCTCGTCGAACATCGCCTGCCGCGGCCCCGGGTCTTCCTGACGTGGTGCCGTCTGCTGGTGGCCGGCGCCCTGCTGGACGAGCGCGCGCGCTCCCTCGACTCGGTCGCCGGTCAACTCGACTTCCCGTCCGGCCATGGACTGGGCATGGTGCTCCGTCGCTATCTCGGCTCCGGTATCAACGCGCTGCGTGACGGGACGGTGTCCGCGGCGATCGAACGCGCCTTCTGCGCCGCGCTGACCGAAGC
>CAYWCJ010000169.1:0-1868 GCA_964456595.1 uncultured Gemmatimonas sp.
GCACATCGCCGCGCTCATCGACGTTCCTCAATCGACACGAGCACGCTGTCGGAGCGACCATGCCTCGTCTGCACTACCAATGCATACGTGCCCGAGACCCACAGCGGCGGCGCCATCCCACCCGCACCCGGCATGCGCTCGGGCACCGTCAGTCGGACGCGGGTGCCGTTGAGCGTCGAGCGGAGCCCATCCACTCGGTGTGGGCCCAACGAAACCGTATTGGAATCGAGCGCGAAGCCGCGCCCCGTGATCTCCAGTTCTGCAGGGGCGCCGGCATGCATGAGCAGTGGATTGGGGGCGACGCGCTCAATGACTGGAGTAACCGCGGTTGCGTCGGCGCTGCCTCGGGAACGCTGACAGGCACTGGTTGCACTGAGGACAATGACCGTCAACATGGCGCGGCGCAGCGCGCGACTGAACAGCAGTCTTCGGCGGGAAAATTGCATTGCCGAATTCTAGCGTGCGACGCATGCGCCCACCCCGTCTGCCATGGCGTGACGGTGATCCGCACGTTTGCCGGAACTTCGCCGCCAGACGCAGGGAGGATGCTGTGCAGTCCAATACGTTCGATGCGATCGTGGTCGGGTCGGGGAACGTCGAGCACATCAAAGGACTATGTCAACGCCGCCAAGGCGCCCTGGGAATATCCGCATCGTGGTGGACGCACGACGGCGATGGCACAGCGATATCCCGTGCTCAAGCGCAGCTTTCCGCTCAACGAGAAAACCTCGAATGGTGGGCGTCGGACGAAGACGCGCCCTACACCGAATCGAAACGCTTCGACTGGTATCGGGCGTACGTGGTTGGCGGACGTTCGCTGATGCGGGGACGCTGCAGTTTTCGACTCAGCGACTACGATTTCGAAGCGAACGCGAAAGACGGCGTCGCCGTGGACTGGCCGATTCGCTATCACAAAATCGCACCTTTGGCTACGAAGGTGGCGCCGGTCGTGGCGGCTGGTCCCCCGCGGTCGCGGAGTTGGGCGTTGGTGGCGGCTTCAAGGATGCGATCGCGGAGCCAGGTCAGTGGACGATTGGCGGTACGGCGTTTGGCGAGATGCTCCCCAACCACGCCAACCGTGTCACGCTCGAAGCGACGGTCAAGGACAAGTGGGGATTGCCGGTGCTCAGGATCGATTGCACCATCGGCGAGAACGACACGATGATGCGAAAGGACATGATCGCCGACATGGCCGAGATGCTCAGCGCGACCGACGTGCGCGACGTCAAAACGTTCGATGAGGGGTATGTCCCCGGGCAGGGGATTCATGAAATGGGCACGGCGCGCATGGGGCGGGATTGACGCTCGTCCGTGCTCAACAAGTGGAATCAGCTGTGGGCTGCGCCCAACGTCTTTGTCACCGATGGCTCCTGCACGACTTCCACCGCCTGCCAGAATCCCTCCCTGACCTACATGGCGCTCACCGCACGGGCGGTGGATCACGCGGTTGGGGAGCTGAACCGGCGCGCGCTCTGCCCCCCGCTGGAAGCCAGATTTTCGTCGCCAGCCGACGTCCCAACCCCCATATTGGCGACGCGACCCACCAGTTCTCCGCAGTCGTCCGTGACACAGGAGGAAGCAGTGCAGGAACCGGCGTATGATGCGATCGTGGTAGGCTCGGGCATCTCCGGCGGCTGGGCAGCGAAGGAGCTCACGGAGAAAGGCCTCCGCGTGCTGCTGCTTGAGCGCGGACGCAATATCGAGCACGTGAAGGATTACGTGAACGCGACCAAGGGGCAGTGGGAGTATCCGCACCGCGGCGGCCGTACGCAGGAGATGATCAAGCACTATCCGGTGCTCAAGCGCGACTATCCGCTCAACGAAAAGAATCTCGACTTCTGGGTGAAGGACGAGGAGTCGCCGTACAC
>CAYWCJ010000169.1:1878-9850 GCA_964456595.1 uncultured Gemmatimonas sp.
ACCGAGACGAAGCGCTTCGATTGGTATCGCGGCTATCACGTCGGCGGACGTTCGCTCATGTGGGGGCGGCAGAGTTATCGCCACGGCGACATCGATTTCGATGCGAACCTGAAAGAAGGCGTCGCCGTCGATTGGCCGATCCGCTACGACGAGATCGCCCCCTGGTACGACAAGGTCGAGAAGTTCGCCGGTATCGCCGGCAACCGCGACGGCCTCGACGTGCTCCCCGATGGCCAGTTCATGCCGCCGCACAAGCTCAATTGCGGCGAAGAACTCGTCTCCGGAAAATTGAAGACGCTCTTCGACGGCAAGCGCCATCTCATTCACGCGCGCACCGCCAACATCACGCAGGCGTTACCGGGTCGCGGCGCCTGTCAGTCGCGCGACGCCTGCTGGCTGGGTTGCCCGTACGGCGCCTACTTCAGCACGCAGTCGTCCACGCTGCCGGCCGCGATGGCGACGGGCAAGCTGACGCTCAAACCGTTCTCCATCGTCAGCGAAGTGCTGTACGACAAGGACAAAAAGCGCGCGAGCGGCGTGCGGGTGCTCGACGCGGTCACCAACGAAACGACGGACTACAGCGCGAAGGTGATCTTCCTCTGCGCGTCCACGCTCAACTCCACATGGCTGCTCATGCGCTCCGCCACCGACCTCTGGCCGGGTGGACTCGGCAGCAGCTCCGGCGAGCTTGGGCACAACCTCATGGACCACCACTTCCGACTCGGCGCGTCCGGCCGCCTGGAAGGACTCGACGACCAGTACTACTACGGCCGTCGCCCCACGGGCTTCTACATCCCGCGCTACCGCAACATCGGCGGCGACAAGCGCGACTACCTGCGCGGGTTCGGCTATCAGGGAAGCGCGAGTCGGTCGGGGTGGTCGCGTGCGATCGCCGAAGCGGGCATCGGCGGCGCGTTCAAGGACGAGATGGCGCAACCGGGCGGCTGGTCGATCGGTGGCATGGCCTTCGGCGAGATGCTGCCAAGCCATGACAACAAGATCACGCTCGACGATACGCAGAAGGACAAGTGGGGATTGCCGGTGCTCAGGATCGATTGCGCCACGGGCGAGAACGAACGCCTCATGCGCCGGGACATGATGAACGACATGGCGGAGCTGTTGTCGGCCGCCGGCGTGAAGGATGTCAACACGTACGACTACGGCTACTTCCCGGGACAGGGCATTCACGAGATGGGGACGGCGCGCATGGGACGCGATCCCAGGACCTCGGTGCTCAACGCGCACAATCAGGTGTGGGACGCACCGAACGTGTTCGTGACGGATGGTTCGGCCATGACATCGGCGGCGGCCGTGAATCCATCGCTGACCTACATGGCCCTCACCGCGCGCGCCGCCGATTTCGCCGTCAGTGAGCTCAACAAGCGCAATCTCTAAACGGACCCGCCATGTCACTCGATACCGAGATGAAGTCCCTGATCGATCGGCGCGAAGCCATCAAGCGCGTCAGTGCGCTGCTGGGCGGTGCCGCACTTATCGGCGGCAGTGCGCTTTGGACTGGTTGCGCACCCAGAGACGCGGCAACGGTCGCCGACAGCACCGGCGCGGTCGCCTTCACGCCATTCACCGCCGAAGAGATTGCGTTCCTCGACGAAGTCGCGGACACGATCCTGCCGGAGACGAAAACGCCGGGTGCCAAGGCTGCCAAGACGGGTGCCTTCATGGCCGTCATGGTCACCGACGCCTACGAGCCCAAGGATCAGCAGATCTTTCGCGACGGCATGAAAGAGCTCGAGGACGCGTCACAGGCGACGAACAGGACGTCGTTCATGGCAAGCACGCCCGCACAGCGACTCAGCCTGCTCGAAGGGTTGGACAAGGAACAGAAGTCGTACATGGACTCCCGCAAGGGCAACCAGCCGGCGCACTATTTCCGCATGATGAAGGAGCTGACATTGCTCGGCTACTTCACGTCGGAGATCGGTGTCACGCAGGCGCAGCGGTACATCGAGTCACCGGGCCGGTTCGACCCCTGCCTGCCGTACACCAAGGGCGAGACGTCGTGGGCCTCGCACGCGTAACCGGTGCGGTAGTCCGCGACGCGCGTGAGACAACTCGGACGTTCGGCGGTTCATGATACCAAACGGGGGCGCCAAGTCGGCGCCCCCGTTTTGCATGCGATGTGTGATGCGCGCGCTGTGCCATCGCCCCAGCGCGAGCGCGCGATCGTCGATCAGTTGATCGTGATGGTCTTCGCGATCGTCGAGGTTCGGCCGATGTTATCGGTCACCGTCAACGTGATCGTCTTCGCGATGCCGGGACGATCCCACCAGTACACCGCGGTCACGCCGGACGCGGGGCGGTCGTGGGTGTTGCGCCACGCATACTTGAGCGCCGTACCCGTGGACGTGCTGGCGTCGAAGACGCAACGGCGCTGCACATCGCAGGTATAAGTGAATAGCGCCACCGGCGCTGCGGGCTGCTGTACGCCGCCGATGAAGCTGATATTCAGCAGGCGATTGACACTGCCCGTGCCGGCGTTCGTGATCTTGTTGAGCGTCGAATTCGACGTGAGCGCCGTCGTCACCTGGGCAGGCGTCGCCGTGGGATTGACCTGCAGGTAGAGCGCGGCCGCGCCAGCCACATGCGGCGATGCCATCGATGTGCCGCTGTACACCGCCGTCGCGACATCGCTGGTGCTGACCGACGACGTGATGCTCGAACCCGGCGCGAAGATATCGAGACACGTACCGAGGTTGGAGAAGCTCGAGCGCGAATCGTTGGACACACTCGACCCCACCGTGATCGCGCTCGGCGTCGATGACGGCGAGTAGTTGCAGGCGTTGGCGTTGCTGTTGCCCGCGGCCACCACGAACGTAATGCCCGCGTTCACCGCATTGGACACGGCCGTATTGAGCGACGCCGAGTAGCCGCCGCCGAGGCTCATGTTCGCGACCGCCGGCTTGATCTTGTTGCCCGCCACCCAGTTGATGCCCGCGATCACGCCGCTGGTGGTGCCGGAGCCCGCGCAGTCGAGCACGCGCACCGCATACAGCTTCACCCCCTTGGCCACTCCGTACGTCGTGCCGCCGACCGTGCCCGCCACGTGCGTGCCGTGACCGTTGCAGTCGTTGGTACCTTGTCCGTCGTTGATCGCCGTGTAGCCCGAGAAGGCGCGTCCCGCGTACTGCGTGTGCGTGAGCCGGATGCCGGTGTCGATGATGTACGCATTCACGCCACTACCGTTGCCGTTGTACGTGTACGTCGTGCTGAGCGGGAGACTCGTCTGATCGATGCGGTCGAGTCCCCACGTCGCGCCGGTCTGCGTGATGTTGATGCTGACCTGCTGATCGGCCTCGACGAAACTGACCTCGGAGCTGGCGCGAACGGCAGCCAGTCCGGTGGGGGTGAGATCGGCCGTGAAACCCTTCAACGCATCTTCGTACGTATCGAGCACCGTGCCCTGCCCCGACGGCACGATCGACGCCGCGGTCGTCGCAGACTGGGTCGCGCTCGGGTTCAGCACCACGATGTAACGATCAGGAATGAGCGACGCGCCGCTCGGGCTGAGCAGTGGGGCGATCCGTTCGCGTGATTGAATGTCGGGGGTCACCGGCGTTGGCGATTGATCGGAACACGCAGCAACTACGAACACCGCGGCCAGCAGGGCCCATCGAACTATGCGCATGAAGTACTCCGTGGGGGGACGAGGACGCACGAACGGCTGTCAGCACGCTGGCCAGCCGGTGCGGTTCGGAACAGTGGGAACGGGCCTACGATTCGGGAGGGAATCGCGAATAGCGTAACGTGACGAGAGAGACCAAGTCAAACCGATTCGTGATCGCGATCACAGCGCAACCACCCCATGCAAACCGAGGTGACTGTGTCAGACGTGGTCCACACGCAGCTAGCGTAATTCTCCCGCGCGGAGGCTCAACCTCAGCGAGGATACCGAGGAGCGAATCGGCACACGCGTCGTGTTTCGCCACGGGCCGCTAGTGTTTCGCGGCTGGAACCCTCTCCCGGCAGACGAGTGCGCTCCCGGACCGTCACAAATTCTGCTCGCGAGCACTCGTCGCGCTGGCCGGCACCGGTCTGCGCGACGACACGCGCGTGGCCCTCGTGGCCGGCCCCGTGGCCTTGGCGCAGGCAACGCTGCTCAGGGCGCGCGCGACATCTCGGCCGCAAGCCGAGCCACCACCTTCGCCGTGCGCAACATCGACGGAATGTCGGCAAACTCACCGGGTTCTCCACGGGCGCCGCCGCGCTCACCACCAAGTCCGATGGCCAGAGTACCGCCGGCGATTGCAACGTTCAGATTGGACGAACCGGCATTGCCCAGCTGCGGTTGCACACCAAGCGACCGCGCAATCGCAGTTGCACGCAAGACGAGTCGCGAACGATCCGCGCCGGCGATCTGACCACCGGCCGTCTGCTGCACAGCACGCATATCGAACCGCGTGCCCGTTTCCCGCGCGACGCTGTCCAGCACCGCGCGCACGGCGGCTTCATTGCGGGCAATCGACGGCGCCTCAAGCGATCGGATGTCCACTGAGAACCACGCACTGTCCGGCTTGCGGTTGAACACGTCGCCCGCTCGCAGCATCGAGACATTCAGCACTGTGCGCGACGACGGCGGAGGTTGCGGCAGACTGAGTATGCGATCGACGGCGCGCGCGATACCAAGATTCACGTTCGGCAGACCACCGGTCAGCGTATGTCCACCGGGCTGAAAGCCCCACACCTGCCACCAGTGAATGCCGATGGCGCCATACGTGATGGAACGGCCGTCGCCGAGAATGTCCACAAAGGCATCTGCGCGATCGCGCCATTCTGCATAAAGCGACTTCATGCCCACGAGACCCGTCTCCTCACGCGCGACCGCGGCGAAGACGATGTCGTAGTCCGGTTGCACCCTGGTCTTGAGCAACGCTGCCGCCGCACCCAGCATCGCTGCGGTCGTACTCGAGGTATGGGTGCCGGGCCCGATCACACGATCACCGTTCACGTACGGCGCCCGCGTCGCGCGCGCCTGATGCTCGGCCACTGGAGCGAGATCGTCGAGCGTAGCGACGTAGACGGTCGCGTGCCTGACCGCGTCCGGCGCGCGCCCCCTGATACGCCCCACCACATTGGGCGCGCTGTCCATCGTCACATCCGCCAGCCCGATCGCGCGCATGCGCGCCGCCACCCACCGCGCCCGTTCATGCTCGAATCCCGAAGGCGAACGGATAGCCGCCATCTGCGCGAGGTCATGCGCGATCTCCTCGCGCATCGCATCGATCGCGGCATCGAGTGCGTTCTCCACACGCGTTGCTGGCGACGCCGCCGCTGCATTCACCGCGGCGCTAACGCTCGCGTTCTCACTGGACGCTGGCGACGTGACGCGCAAGGTGGCCGGTGAGGCACTGCCGCTCGCACCGCGCCCTGCTGGCTGCGCGCCAACCCAGGAATCCACTTCGCGCAGCAGCGCAAAAGCGAAATCCACGACGCCTCGATAGAACGACGGATCAATCTTCTCGACATCGTCGCCCGGCTGGTGATAGTCGGCGTGGTCTTCGACTCCGAGGTAGAGGAACGGAATCCCCTTGGCGTGAAACGAGGCGTGATCGGACGAGTTGGTCCAGTCGTCACCGGGCTTCCCCCCCTTGGTGTCATGACCGAATTGCACGCGAACAGTGGCAGTGCGTGCTGCACGCTCGGCCAAGACTCTGAGCGACGGGTTGTGCGAGGTTCCACTGACCCAGAGCGACTTGCCGTCCTGTCGACTCACCATGTCGAGATTGAGGTTGACGGCGATGCGCGAGAGCGGCAGCGGCGGCGTGGCCACGAACGCTTTCGATCCGGGCATCCCGATCTCTTCACCGTCGAAGAACGCCAGCAGCACGTCGTGCACGATCGGCTCGGCACGCAGTCGCTCCGCCAAGGCAAGCAACGCAATGCAACCGGACGCATCGTCGTCGGCGCCATTGTGGATCTGACCGTTGCGAGTACCGAGATGGTCGTAGTGTGCACTGATCACGATCGCTCTACCGCCGGGGCGCGTGCCAGGAATGCGCGCCACGATGTTCGCGCCTGCCGTGTCCGTATTGCCATTGCGCGACGGCCACCGAACCACGTGCTCAAAGCTGGTGCCGACTGGTGCCGCGCCGATGGACTGCAGCTCCTGAACGATGAAACGACGCGCCCGTTGCGAACCAGCGGTGCCCGCACGACGTCCTTCCATGGAATCGGCCGAGAGCGCCGCCAGTCGTGTCATCAACTTCTGCGTGACCGGATCGGCAGGCGCGGGGAAACGCTGCGCGCGTAACGGACCTCCGGCGACGAGCGCCGCGCCAACCAACAGTGCCGTCCAGCGTAGAGTCTTCAGTGCCATGCCCGATGTCTCCCTGATTCGTTGTGTGCACGACACGCAATCGCACACGTGACCTGATTCCCGAACGCAGTCACCTGCTCTGCCGTCACCCGCTCTACTGAATCCACACGCCAGCCTGTCCCGTCAGTCGCGCCGTGAGCACGATGGCGGTCGCGTTCGCCGTGACGCCGAGGATCTGCAGGCTCGTCACGCTGCTGCCAAGCGCGATCCCTGGCCCCATCGGGCCGTTCAGCTTGCGCATCATCTCTACACGAATGGAATCGAGCTGCGCACCCAACGGCACGCGCCCACCCATCGTCGCGCGACGAATCGCGCGACCCACCAGCGGCGCGCCGAGCGTCGCCTTGACGCGTGAGAGTGCACCTTTGCTCGCCAGGTTCCAATCGAGATTGTCCAAGCGCAGTTCGCGCGCCGCGCCATCCCATCGCAAACGTGCAGCCATGGTGAGTGCTCCGCGCAATCCGCCCGACACCGCCAACTCCACGAGCACACTGTCGCCGAGCCCGCGCACGCGCACGCTGTCGACGCGCACGCCAGCGGTCGCCGTCTCTGCGGCCAGCAGGATCGTCGCGCGGCGCTGCAACTCGGCAAACGGCAGTTCCACGGACACGGGCACATCGAAGTTGGCCGGCGCGCTGCCGAGCGACAGCGGAGGCAATGGGCGGACATTCATGCGCGGCTTCTCACCCGCCACCACGCGAGGCCGCGCGTACAACACGATTGCCGTGCGGATGCTTGGGCCGTTCCCGACAAACGGTGTGACACGCACCGCCTCGGGCTCGAGGACGAGCCACAAGGTATTTGTCGAGTCGAGCGCCGTAGGTTCGAGAAAGCTGCGCCACAGCGAATCCGCCAAGGGGCGCATGTCAGCCACGCGCGGAATGACGGTGTCGGCCTGCATGGCAAAGTCTGCCAACTGCTTGTTCAACACATTCTGCAGGGTCGTCGTCGCATTCACGCCAAGTGCGGTGACGAGGCATGGATCGAGCAACGTCGCGGTTGCCGCTGATCCGCGCGCGCCGATTCGCCAATCGCGTCGCCAGTAGAGCGTGGTACTCAGTGCTACCGAGGCGCGTCGCATCGCTTCCGGGGCGTAGCCGCAACTGGCCACGCGCGCAACACCAATGGCCCCCAGCTGCGCGCGAAACCACAGTCGCGTATCGATCGACAGTCGATCGTATGCACTGCGCAGCTGCAGCGAGTCGCGTCGATAGACGTACTGATGGCAGACGAGTCCCACCGCCACCGTGCACGCCGATCGATCCAGCGAGTCACGCGCAGGGAAAAGCGAGTCGAGACTGGGACGCAACGCGCTCAGCACGTATGTCACCTGCACCGGCACGACCGCGAGTCCCCGCGTTTGCGCGGGCGCCTGCGTTTGCACGGGTGCGGGTGTAGGGTTCGCTGGAGGTGATGTGTTCCTCGCACAACCGCTCGCGAACGCCAGTCCGGCGAACGCGCCGATCGCGGCGGCTGCGCTCCAACTTCGACTCGACTTCGTCTTCATGCGCTCCGTGAAACCATTCTGTTCGATGATCGGCGCGCGTGTCGCCGCGACCGTACCGCTGTCTTTGTTGCTGGCGATGATCTTATCGCTCGCGCCTGTGGGGCTTGCGGCGCAAGGTGGCATGGGGGGAA
>CAYWCJ010000170.1:0-7367 GCA_964456595.1 uncultured Gemmatimonas sp.
GCCCCGAGCATCCGGTGTTCTATGGCTATGTCGGCAAGACGATGCCCATCAAGTACGTCGGCGGCACGCCGTTCAAGGTTGGCGTGGCGGACGAGGGCAACGTGCTTGGTCGCTACGTCGGCGGCGAGGCGTCGGTGCTCTCCGGACTCATGACCGGCGCGGATTCGCTCAGGGGACGGCCGTTCGCTGTCGATGTGCCGCAGGCGTACAAGGGTCAGGGGCGCGTCATCATGTTCTCCAACAATCCTATTTACCGTTGGCAGAACCACGGCGAGTTCAACATGGTCTTCAACTCGGTGATCAACTGGAACGATGAGGCGAAGCCGCAGCCGAAGGTCGAGGTGAAGATCGTGCCGTAGCGGAACACGATTGTACGTGAGTTTGCAGGTGAGTCTGCATGTGTATTTTCACGTACATTTGCACGTGAAGACCATCCGGGTGCGCAGCAATGTCTGCGCACCCGGGTGTGTTTTCTACGGAATCGAGTCGGCGATCGGTCGTCGGCACACGTCCACCCGGCGTGCGCGCTTCATGAACGCGAGCATATAGCGCGACCATTCGGTGGCGGTGAGCGGACGCGGCGCACGCGCGCAGACCTGCGCGACCAGCGAGGGTGCGTCAATCGCGAAAACCCGCACGCCGCCTTGGTTGTCGACAGTCGCGACGCGACGACCATCGGCTTGCGCTGCCGACCGAACGATGGGCGCTGGCTGTTCGAGCCTCGCGATCACTGTGGCGGTGGTGGTGTCGGAGACGAGCAGACGCGAGCCGGTCGCGCTCAGCTGCAGCGACTGAACGAACGCACGGTCGCATTCGACGAGATCTGCGGCGGAGAGCGCTCGATGCGTCGATGAATCGCCAAATGCAAATCGCTTTCCATCGAGCGTCACAAAGCGCGCGTCGCCGCTGAGCATGCACGTTGAGGCGAGATTCTGCCTCGCACGCCCGAGAATCATCGACGTTGCCTGCGTTGGCGACCGCACGCTCCATCGGACGAGTTCGTGCTCCGGACCGATGCGTGAGGGCGTGTCCTTCACCAAGAGCGCACTCGCGAAGAGGCCGTCCGTGGACACATGTATCGCCGACGGTGCGCCGGAGAGTGCAATGTGCCACTGTGCGGCCGTTCCCAACCTGAACACGTGCATCGTATCCGCGACGACCGTCGCCAGATAGCGGCCGTCGTGGCTCAGCGCGATAAGCGACGGTTGACCCGGCTGCGCAATATTGACCGGCGAGGATGCACCATCCACCACGCCAACCGTCACAACGCTGCCGATCGATGACGCGAAGACTCGCCCGTTGGCGCTCACGTGCACGGTCGTCGCACGCGGACGAGTCAGAACGTCGTGCCAAAGTCCGCTGTTCACGCGCCAACGCGACAGTCGCGTCGTAGAGTCGGCGCTGAACAGCACGTCCACCACGTTGTCGTGCATCGCCACACTGTGCACCAGCGCATCGCGTGGCAATTCAATTGCGGCAAGCGCCGTTCCCGACACCGGCATTTCCAGCACACGCCAAAGCCGCGCACTACTGGCGAGTGACTCCACGATCAGTATCGGGTCGCGTGTCGGAAACGCGGCTACGTCGGCGCGCAGCGGCAGCACGGCAACGACCGTATCGCTCAGCGCATCGAGCACGCGCGTCGTGTCTGCCAGTGCGACCGCGATGAATCGACCATCGTCACGGATGGCCAACAACGTAGCGTCCGGCGGCTTCGAGCCACGAAGCTTCACCCCCGAACGCACGTCCCAGATCTCGAGGACTTTGTCGTCAGCCACCGCGACGAAGGAGCCCGAGCGGCTGAAGACGAGATACCAGGTATCCCCGCCCCACCTGATCACGCGCTCTGGTGCGGCGGCCGCGCTATCCGCGAGCCGCCACAGTCCCGAGGTCGTGGCAAAGTGGCGATGATCCGGACTGAATCCGCGGAACTGTTCGCCCGTGAGCTGCATCAACTCCACGTTGCGCGAACGCCGGAGCAACCTGAGTAACGCCTGCTCCTTCGCTCCGGTTTGCGCGTTTTCCTCAAGGACAAGCAGATCACCGTCGTCGCTGATGTACGGGCGCAGGAACCCTTCCCGCAGCGCAACAGTCATCTGGTCGACGCGGCGCAGCGGAGACGCAGTCCATCGCTCCACAAGCTGGCGCGTCGAGGAGTTGAACTGCACCACAACGCACCAGGCAGCGTCTGGACTGATGGCTTTCACCACGCGCACCGAGCCCGACGTATCTCCGGCGATTGGCGTCTTGATATCGTTCCACGCGCATCCGACTGCTGCGCCATCAGCCAAGCGTCGAGCCTGTACGCCGCCGCCAGCAATTTCGACGGAGAGAATCGCGCCGCCAGGATCGAGCACGAGCTGGTTGGAGCTGAGCTCCACCTCACGAAGTGATCGCGGCAGATCAGCGAGCGCGCGGCGCAGGGTGAGGTCCACTTCTGCAGAGCGCTCACCGATCGCATCGAGCATGGCCATCGCCTCCGTGGCGAGCATCACGCTCACATCAGTGTCGACTCCGCTCTCCAACAACAGGTCTGACTGTGCAGCCAGTCGCCCAGCCTGCGCGATGACGTTCTGCCGAGTGGCTTCGTCTCGCTGCCGTACCGCCACGACGGCGGCGCCAATCGCGGCAACAGTCAGTACACTCAGTCCTGCAATAACCGCGCGTCGCAGTCGCTGCATGCGCGCGAACTGCCGCACATCATCTCCGTCCAGTGCGTCCTTGTCCTTGCCGTGCAGCGGCGCCGCGATGTCCAGAATCGCACTCCGGAATCGGGTGTTGCGAAGGGAGAGCGTGTCTTCACTCTTTGCCCATCGCAGGTCGACCCAGAGTGGCTCGCCTCCTAATCGACCTGACAGCTGCGCGCGGGGAAGACTCGACGTGCGCTCCCAGTCGAAGTCCGACGCTGTCTCGTCCCAGACCAGCTCACCCTCGGTCAGCAGGATGAACATCGTACCATTCGGCCGGTTCGCGAACCACCACTCGATCTCCCGTCCCACCCAATGCGAAGCCGCCGCAGCCGGCGATGCCATGAGCAGGAGAAACTCCGATTCGCTGAGCGCCTTCTCGATGGCCGGCCACAGTTCAGGGCTCGCGGCGAGACTGGTCTGATCGCGAAAAACATGCAGCGCGCGCATGCTGCTCCACGGCCTTGCAAACGCATGCAACGCCGACTGCAGCGCCGGAGCCAGCACGTCATCGGCGCGATGGCTGTACGAGATGAACGCCTTGTATTTCACGTGTCCCGCATCTTGCTCATTGCTGACCGATTCGAGAACTTCGCCACGCGGAGAACAGTCGCCAGCACATCTCCACCTCAACGCATTGGATGGAACATGCGGGTCACGCAGTGAGCGTCAACCGGACTGCACGATTCGTCGCGCGAGCGTACGTCACACGATCGCCCGCTGCGATGTGGATGCAGCTGCTGGCGAGTGGCCTGCTCATCTCCGGGTGTCGCGGAGGTGCCAGCGTTGGCGACACCTCGTCGTCTGACGGTGCGCCGATGCGTTCGCCGCCCTCCGCGCTGCGCGTCATGTCCTTCAACCTGCGCTACGACAATCCTGGTGATGGCGTGAATGCCTGGCCCAATCGCAAAGGCTGGGTTGCGTCGCTCATTCGTTTCTACGACACGGACATCGTCGGCGTACAGGAGGCGCTGGCGTCGATGCTCGTCGATCTCGATTCACGATTGCCCGGCGTGTCGCGCGTGGGTGTGGGGCGAACCGACGGACGCGCCGCTGGAGAGTCCAGCGCCATCCTTTATCGCGCGGATCGTCTCACGCTACTCGACAGCGGCACCTTCTGGCTTTCGCCGACACCGGAGGTGGTGGGCAGCAAGGGCTGGGACGCCGCCATCGAGCGCGTCGCCACGTGGGCGCGCTTTCGTGACCGGCGCAGCGGATGCCGCTTCCTGCATATCAACACGCACTTCGACCACATCGGTGAGCAGGCGCGCATCGGGAGTGCACGACTGATTCGTCGTCGCGCCGCATCGCTCGCCATGGGACTTCCCGTAGTCATGACCGGTGATCTCAACAGCGATCCCCGCAGTACCGCGTATCGCGTGCTGACACGGGATACCGTCGCGAATGCGTTGCCGCCAGTTGTCGTCTACCTGCACGGCGTCGTTGCCGACAGCCGCGATGGTCGCTTCCCTTCCGATCACTTTCCCGTACTCGCCAGCGTTGCACCGTGCGGTGAGTAACGAGCGAAGAGTGACCCATCGCGTCTAATGCGCAGGCGTTGAACGCCAAGGCGCCTCCTGCTCATGGCTGACCGCGGGGCGCCATCAGGATCTCTCGCGCCGCCTCGACCGCTTCCTCGGTGCCGGCAAGCACCAGCACATCGCCCGCACCAAGTCGCTCCCTGCCCGTAGGCACGCCCGCCACACCATCTCCGCTTGCGTGCGTGATCGCCAACACTGTTGCTCCGGTGCGCCCGCGGAGGTCGAGCTCGCGCAGCGTTTTTCCACTCGCCGCGCTTTGCCGGTGAAGCACGATTGGTGTCGGGTCGCCAAGTCCGGGTAGCATCTCGCTGAGTCGGCTCACGGTGGCCGCGATCTCCGCCGGTCCTTCGCGCACACGATCGTGCTGGCTCAGTGCCATCGAGTACACCTCGGCACTAGCGCGCGCGTGACCGTATAGCGATCTCGCACTGTGCCAGAGCACCGCGCCGAGTGCAACGACGAGCAGTGCAAAGACCGCGATGGTCGGCACCTGCGGCACGAATGGCTGCAGCACGAGCAGAAGCGGCGCGGAGGCCGCCAGCAGCATGGCGAAGTGCAACGACCCGGTGAGTGCGCGTCGTGGAACCGAGGCGCGATCGAGCCCGCGAGTTGGCGCTGGGAGCGCGCGCAACCCCAACGCCTCGGCGAGTGTGCGCGTCGTGCGCCACAGGCCGATCAGTAACGGGATCGACACCGCAGCGGAGAGTGCGAGCACGGTCCGCTCACCAGCGATCTCGCTCCAGCCGAACCCCTGCTGCACCATCACACCAAGTCGACCCATTTCGGCGCCGGTGGCAATCACCAATCCCACCAGCAACGCCACATCCAGCAGTGTGAGACGCGTGGCGCGTGCCAGGGCCAGCTGATCGCGCGGCACACTCGTGCCACGACGCAACCGCTCGATCCACGAACCATAGAGCGCCGCGTACATCTGCAACGCCGGCGGCAGGTGCCGATCCACCCATTGCGCCGTCGGATCGGAGGCTCGCACCAGCAACGGTGTGAGCAGCGTGGTGATCGCGGACACGGCCACGGCGACCGAATACAGAAACGGTCGGATCGCGCCCGTCGCGACTCCAACACCGGCAATGATGAACGAGAATTCGCCGATCTGCGCCAGACTCATTCCCGCGCGCAGGCCGTCTCGCACGCCACGTCCAGCAGCGAAGACGCCGAAACTCGCAGCCACCAACTTGCCCACCACCACGGTGATGCCAAGCAGCAGCACCGCCACCCAGTGCTCTGCCACGACCGCGGGGTCGATGAGCATTCCCACCGACACGAAGAAGATGGCGACAAACACATCGCGCACTGGCTCGATGCGATGGGCGATGCTCTCCCCGTGTCCGGATTCGGCGACGAGCGAGCCTGCGATGAAGGCGCCCAAGGCGACCGAGTAGCCAAAGGCGAGCGCCAGGAGCGCCGCAGCAAAGCAGACGCCGATCGCGGCGATGGTCGTCATCTCCGCTCGACCGATGGAGACCACGTACTTCATCGTGCGGGGCAGCACCACGAGACCAACGCCGATCAGCGCTGCGAGAAACGTGACCAGCCGAATGCCGGTGATTCCAAGCGAAGACGCCGTCATCGTGCCGCCGCTCGCCACCGTCGAGAGCACCGCAATCAGCAGGATCGCAATCAGATCCTCGACGATAAGCACCCCAAAGACGATGTCGCGCAGTCTTCCCACGACGCCGGCTTGATCGAAGGTGCGCGCAATGATCGTCGTGGAGCTGATCGCGATCATGGCACCCGTGAACAGGGACTCGATGGGCGTCCATCCGGCCAACGATCCGAAGCCGTAGCCAAGTCCGAACATCACGGTCGTTTCAGCCAACGCCGCTGGTCCCGCGGTCGCCGCCACTTCGGCCACGCGACGCAACCGGAACTCGAGTCCGAGCGAGTACATCAGCAGGATGACGCCCAATTCCGAGAGCGTCCGCACCATGTTCGCATCGGCAGCCAACGGGATGGGCAAATACGGACCCACGACCATCCCCGCCACGAGATAGCCGAATACCACTGGCATCCGGAGACGGTGGAAGATCACTGCGGCCAGGGCGGCAACGCAGAGAACGAGCGCGAGGTTCTGGAGGAAGTCGTGGGCGGCAGGCATCACCCGCAACTTACGCCACCATCCCGATGCATCGCGCAGTGCGGCAGGGATTGCTTGCGCAGCGTCCGATCAGGACCCAGTCATCTCGCGGCTTCAGCGGTCAGATTGCCTCGCAGCAGATCGATCGACAGCGCCGCACCGCCGAGGAGCGACACGGCCAGCAGACCGTAGCCCGTGAACAGCTGATCGCGGATACCGTAGCTCACGCACAACCGACCGGGCGCGTCGAGCAGCAGCATGCCCACCGTCGCCGTCATCCAGGCACCGTTTCCCACGGCGAACACGCGGACACTCGTCGGCGCGTTGCGCCAGCTCACGCGCGCGATCACGCCCGCGCAGACCAACGACAGCGCCTTGATGACGTCGATCGGCATGGAATCCGCCGCCGCGTCGAGCATGCGCGGCACCATCCACACGGAGACGAGCGCGAATGCGAGCAACAGTCCGGCTGCGCCGTACCGATTCCAACGCTGCACCGCGCGCGTCACGGCGGTCTCCCGTGGCGCAACGACAACTCCAAGCGCCAGAAGCACGGGTATCTGCACCAGCATGTGCAGCCCCATCCAACGCTCCAACGGCGAGCGCGTCACCAGCAGGACGAGGGTAATGGCAAGACTGGCCGCGATCTTCGGCGCCGCACTTACCGCCGACGGCATCACACGCGGCGACGGGCCCTCAGACACGGGCCGTGCCCGCGCCGTGCTCATGGCTGCACCACGAGTCGACGCGGTGGTGCGTGAGCGATCGCCGCGTCCAACGCCTGTGCGATCACCTCGTCCAACGCGTCAACGGAGCGCGACGCGACCGCGTCGCCGCCGGGAGCATCGCGTCGTGATGCACTTGATGACGCGAGCGGATGAATCGAAACGAGCTGCCCCTTGGCATTCACGACGTGCAACGCCGCATTGTGGACGAACCCATTGGTGCCGTCGGCCAGCACACGAACGCCAAACGCATCCAACAGCGGCGACAGCGTCGAGGGATTCGCGACGGTGGTCACGCTCCATATCGCGGGATCGGGAT
>CAYWCJ010000170.1:7377-9836 GCA_964456595.1 uncultured Gemmatimonas sp.
GTTTTGCATCGCGATCGCATAGTAGCGCAGCCGCTCCGGAGTATCCCAGGCCGGATCGAACGAGATCGTCAGCAGGCGCACCCGATCGCCTGCGTTTCGTCGCACGATCTCGGATTGCAACCGCTGATACACGCTGCCGAGTGTCCCGCACAACGACGGGCAGCGCGTGTAGACGAAGTCCACGATCGTGCTCCGACCATCCTGCGCGACAGATTGCGGCGTGCCATGCATGTCGAGCAACGCAACATCCGGCACCGCGATCGGTCGCACACGCACAGCGTCCGCACGCGCGGCGTCGGTGGTGAATACGCGAAAGCCACGCGTCGCGACCGCGAGCACCGTTGCACTCGCCGCGACGGCGATTGTCAGTCCCACCACGCCACGCCAATGCATCACGGCACGGACTCCAACTCCTTGCCTCCCCCCCACGGTGTCGTGCGCGACGACGTGGCGCCACGTTCACGCGCCACCACTGCTGCGGACACACGGCCGGCGCTGTTGCCGAATGCACCACGCACGTAGGTCGCCACGGCTGCGATCTCCGCGTCGCTCAGCGTCTTCCACGGAGGCATCAAACCGTTGTATGTGGTGCCCAGCACGTCGAGGTCGCCCTGAATACCGTGCAGCAGAATCTGCACCAGGCGCGCCTCCGAGCCGGTCACCCACGGAGACGCCGCCAGCGGAGGAAACACGCCTGCAAGCCCCGCTCCAGTGGCCTGATGACACGCTGCACACTTTCCCGTGAACACCTGCGCACCATCGACCGCCGCGTTGGCCGCCGGCGCGGCGAAGGCGGCTGCGGTGCGCTGGTCTCCAAGCATCGCCGACACTTCCGATTCGCTCGTGCCGAGGTACCACGTGCCCCACCCACCGAAGGCCAGCGCCAGGGCCAGCAACGCGCGTGGCAAGGGTCGGACGTTCTCCTCCGGATCGCCATGTTCACGATCGCGAGGAGCGCGAGTCTCTGGCGTCATGGCGCGCCTCCCGACGTCTGCGTCGCGCGTACCGGGTAGCTGTGATCGAGGGAGAGCAGATAATCCACCAGCGCGATGGCCTCGGGCGTGGCGACGATGCGCACACCAGCAGGCGCCGCGCCGGGCGGCAGCGTCACGACCACCTCACCAGGTTGTGCAGCGCCGCTTCTGGCCTCGAAGAGAAATGGATACGCGGGCATGATCGACTGCGCGAGATACGCGCGCGGCTGATACAGGTGTCCGAGATGCCAGTCACGACTGGGCTGGCGCACGGCGATGTTGAACAGATCCGGACCCGTGCGCATCGTGCCGAGCAAATGCGGCTGGTCGTGGACGTAGTCAGCGGGCACCGACGGCCGTCCCCACCCGCGTTGCTGGTCGGGCGCGATGCTCGGATCGCGCGGCTGCTGCGAATGGCAGTAGATGCAGCCGTTGGCGATGTACACCTGCCTGCCCTTGAGTTGCGCGTCCGTGTACGCCGCCGGCTTGATCGGCGTCTCGGTGGTTCGCGTGAGGAAATACGGCATGATCACCAACGCGACGATCGAGAACGTCACGATGGCCAGCGCGCCCGCGATGAGGCGTGTGATATCCACCTGCGCTTCGCCTTTCATGCGCGACTCCCCCCGATCGCCACCGACGCGGCACTCGGTGTGTACGAACGCCTGCGCAGCAGCGTCGGTCCGCGTCGCTCCGCACCACGCCGCCCCAGCATCATCGCCACGTGCAGTGCGAAGGCCAGATGTCCGAGCGTCATCATCGTACCGCCGAGGGTGCGAAGCAGCAGGTACGGTTTGGTGATGACCACGCTGTCGATGAACGGGCGTGCGGCGTCGAGCATGGCGAGTCCCTGAAGCCATCCGCCCAGACTGAGACCGAGGAAGTAGATGGCAAAGCCGCCGATCACCAGCCAGAAGTGCGCACTGATCAAGCTCGGCGAAGGCCACTCCCAATCCAGCACACGTGGCAGCAGAAAGTAGATCGAGCCGAACATCACCATGCTGAAGAAGCCGTACAGTCCGAGATGGGCGTGCGCCACGGTGTAATGGGTGAAGTGCGTGACCGTGTTGACGATGCGCAGCGACTCGATGGAGCCCTGCACTGACGCCAGTGTGTACATCATGCCGCCGGTGACGACGAAGCGAAGCGTTGGCGAATAGCGCAGCGCACCAAGGTGCCCCCACGACGTGCGATGCTGGTTCACCGCGACGGCCATCACCGGCACGATCATCATCATGCTCTGCACGATCGAGAGCGAGATGATCCATCCCGGCACCGGGCCTCCGATGAGATGATGCCCGCCAACCTGGCTGTAAAAGAACGCGAGCGTCCAGAAGCCGACGAGCGACAGGTTGTACGAATGAATCGGTTTGCCGAGCACTTTCGGAATGAAGTAGTAGATCGCGGCCAGTCCGATCGGCGTGAACCAGAGGCCGAGCACGTTGTGGCCGTACCACCAGTTCATCGTCGCCTGCTGCACGCCGA
>CAYWCJ010000171.1:0-2727 GCA_964456595.1 uncultured Gemmatimonas sp.
GTGCGGAGGCTGGCGCGTGTTGGAAGTCGCCACCGCTCAGCGAATCACCGACGCGAATGTGGTGGTCGAGGTTTGGGAGTGGCGGGACGCGAGCGGCGTGTGTTTCCGGGCACTCGATGACGACGGAGAGCCAGAGTCGCAGTTCGCAGAGCCAGACCGCGACCGGGTTGCGATCGACGCCGAAGATCGAGCGCGTGAGGATCTCCCGTCGGAGCAGATGGAGCGGTCGTGCATCACCGCCGCGTTGCAGCAGTCGCGCGACGCATTCGAGGGTGTGTACGAGGAAGGCGCCGGATCCGCAGGCCGGGTCGAGTACGCGGAGGGTGGTGAGTGCGTGGATCGTGTCTGGGGCGAGGTGGATGGGCGACTCTTCGTGGCTGAAGGCATCGTGGGGCAGTGCTGGCAGTGTGGCGTGCATGGCATCGTGCACAACCTGTGTGACCAGTGACGGCGGCGTGTAGAACGAGCCGGATCGACGGCGTTCGTCCGGCGCCATGAGACATTCGAAGGCGCGTCCAAGCATTTCGGGATCGACTGCCGCTTCGGACCAGGCGGTAGAATCTTCATGTGCGGTGAAGCGGTACCGATCGAGCACTTCGCCGATGAGTGCGGCGATCGCATCGTCGGCGAATTGCAGTGTGTGGCGCTTTCGTTCGAGCGCGGTCGGTGCGAAGAGGCCACCGTTGAGGAACGGGATGTCGCCGAACGCGCGGGCGGTTTGGGCGCGCTGGGATGGTGGCGTGTTGAGGGTTCCGAAGAAGAGCGGGCGGAGGAGTCGATGATGGAGCTGTCCGCCGAGTTCGAGTGTGTTGATCGTTCGTTGCAGGAGGAAGTCCCGATCGCCGTTGAGCCATCCTTTCGCTTCGAGGAACGCGAGGAAGAGGCACCGTGAGGCGCAGAGGAGGGCCAGCTCCTGACGTTCGGCGGGTGCGCCTGCGCCGGTGGCGGTGGTGGCGAGTTGTGTGACCGACTTTTGGAGTGCGCGATAGAATCGATTGGAGAGTGCGTCGCGCTGGAGGATGTCGGTGAGGCGAGCGTGACGCAGTCGATCGTCGTCTTCGTTGATGGCGGCGATGGTGCGAAGCGTTTCCGCATCGGAGTCGACCACGTGGGTGCGATCGACGACGAGGACGGCGAGTTTGGGGCCGTGCGGGTGTGGGGTGACCGTGGCGATCGTGATCGTACGGTGGGTATGATCGAGGGCGACGATGCACCAGCGTCGGGTGGGCGCATTGCGCGCGAGCGTGGTACCGAGTCGCCGGATCAGTTCTCGGGTGTGCATGGTGGTGCTCACATCCAGGTGCGGGACGAGGACCGCCGAGAGGAGTCGGAGCGCGCCGAGTCCGCGGGTGATGGTGGCGTCGGCGACGAGATCGTGGATGCCGATGGTTCGTTGGGCGTCCGGGGAGACCCGGTGGGACGTGTCGAGGAATCCGATGGCGCGTGCGAGCGGTCGGACCGCGTGGAGCGAGTCAGCTTGAGCGAGGAGGGTGGCGGCGGCGCGGAGTGTGAGCACACGCGCACGATGTCACGTTCCGTGGGTAGGTACGTGACCGAAACGTTGCATCAGGTGCGGATCGATTGCATCGCGGCGGGTGCGGGCGACCGAAGGGGTTTTGACGGGGGCGTGTTGATGGACGAGCAGTCGAGCGGGTCACGAATCGAGCGCGAGCACGAGCGCACCAATGATCGCGATCGCGAGCGCGCCAACGATCGCCTGCGCGAGGTCGCGCGCGTCTTTCTGCGCCTGGGCGTGACCGCGTTCGGCGGGCCGGCGGCGCATCTGGCGATGATGGAGGCCGAGTGCGTGCAGCGGCGCGGTTGGGTCTCGCGCGCAGAATATGCAGACATGCTGAGCGCGGCGAACGTGATGCCGGGGCCGAACTCGACCGAAGTCGCGATGCATCTCGGTTTGCGGCGGGCTGGCTGGATGGGACTCTGTGTGGCGGGCGTACTCTTCATTTTGCCGGCGACACTGATGGTGTGGATGCTGGCGTGGTCGTATCAGGCGCTGGGCGCTCGCGCCGGTTCGGCGGACGTGGTGCGCGCAATCCTGTCCGGCATGCAGCCGATCGTGCTGGCGATCGTGATCCAGGCGGTGTGGCGACTCGGCACGAGCGTCGCGTCCGCACGCGCCAGTCTGGTCCTGTCGATCGTCGCGTTCGGCGCACTGGTCGCGCACGTGTCGCCGCTGGTCGTGCTGCTGGCGGCGGCGATCGCGGGCAGCTTACTCCGTGCTGGCCGCAGTCGCACCTTCGGCATCGCCGCCACGGCGCCAACGCTCACCGAGTCAATTCCACCGCTCGGCAACACACCGCTCTTCAGCACACCGTTCGGCAGCACCTTGGTCCGCGCGCTCCCCGCGGGGGCCGGCGCGGCGCTGCTCGCGTCTCCAACGACACTCACCATCTTCGCCACCTTCGTCAAGCTCGGATGCATCGTGTTTGGCAGCGGGTACGTATTACTCGCGTTCATGCGCACCGAGTTTGTCGAACGGACGGGTTGGCTCACGGAGTCACAACTGCTCGACGCGATCGCGATGGGGCAGATCACACCGGGACCGGTGTTCGCGAGCGCCACCTTCGTCGGATTCCTGCTCGGTGGGCACCTCGGCGCGCTCGCCGCGACACTCGGCATCTTTCTGCCGGCGTTCGCGTTCGCGGCCAGCGGGGCGATCGTGCTCGCACGCATTCGACGCGCTCCACTCGCGTCGAATGCGTGCGAGCA
>CAYWCJ010000171.1:2737-9764 GCA_964456595.1 uncultured Gemmatimonas sp.
CGCTCGATGGCGTCAACGCCGCGTCGCTGGCCTTGCTGGCGTACGCGGCCTACTCGATGGCGCTCGGTATGCGCACGTCGGTCGCGGGCGCACTGATGACCGTCGTCGCGCTCGTGCTGGTACTGGCCGGGCGCGTGAACACTGTGCTGCTGCTGCTCGGTGGCGCGCTGGCCGGGGCGCTGCTCGGCAGCGGTGGCGTGTTTCAATAGTAAATGCGATGCCGCCGTCTCGCGGCGTGCTTGCTGCGAATCCGTCCAGCGGCCATCATGCACGGGCTCGGGCGAGACGACCGCGTCATTCTGCTCACTTCTCCCATGACATCCATGCGCATCTGCTGGCTGAACGGCGAATTCGTCGCCGAGGATTCCGCGAAGATTTCCATCTTCGACCGCGGTGTGCTTTTCGGTGACGGGATTTACGAAGTTGCGGGCGTCGTGAACGGCCGATTGCTCGACGCAGACCTGCATCTGGTGCGACTCACCCGCTCGCTCGCGGCGGTGGGCATCGCGATGGTGCAGAGCGCGGCGGCGTGGCTCGAGATCATGCAGACGCTGGCGACGCGCAACGGCATCGTCGAGGGCTTGGTGTATCTGCAGGTGACGCGCGGTGTGGCCGAACGCGAGTTCCCGTTTCCGGCCAATGTGCCGCCGACGATGTTCGCCTACGCGCGCCCGAAAGCGCTGACCAACGATCCCAATGCAGTCGGTGTGCGCGCACACGTCGTTCCTGATTTGCGCTGGGCCCGTCGCGATATCAAGAGCACGTCGCTGCTCGCGCAGGTACTCGCCAAACAGGCGGCACGCGCTGCGGGTGCGTTCGAAGCCATCATGCACGACGAGGGTATCGTCACCGAAGGCGGTTCGAGCACCATCTGGATTGTGCAGCACGGTACCCTCGTGACGCGACCGCTCTCCAACGATATCCTGGCCGGCATCACGCGTGATGTGACGTTGCAACTGGCTGCCGCGCTCAAGAGGCCAGTGGTCGAACGCGCCTTCACGCTCGACGAAGCGCTCGACGCCGAAGAGTGCTTTCTGACCAGTGCGACGAGTCTCGTGCTGCCGATTACGCAGATCGATGATCGCAACATCGGCAGTGGGCAGCCGGGGCCGGTCACCGCTGCCCTGCGCGACGCGTACATCGCTCGCGCGATCGAACTGACCACGGCGCCCGTGCTGGCAGTCAGCGCGTAACGTAGCCGCGACCTTTCCAGCTCACGCTGCGACCGCGCACGATGGCGAACGCACAGATGACGAACAGTACCGCGCTCCCCAATGGCGCGAGCAGCGCGCGCCAACTGCTTTCGTGATTCAATCGGTTGGCCACCGCAAAGGTGATCACCACGGCGCCGCTGGCCAGCGCGCTCCAGACGAGCCACAAGGATGTCGCTCGACTCGCGGCAGCGTCCGTACCGGACGCGAGCAGCAGCACGGCCCAGGCGAATGCCACGAACGGCAACAGCAGCAACAACGGGAATGACAGCAGCACGAGCGGATAGATCGCGCGCCCGAACGCGCCGCCCCGCATCACCAGTCGTCCACCCGCATAGACGTTCTTGCCCCATCCCTTGATGAGTGGCGCCAATCCGTCGTACATGTGGGTACTCAGTTGTCGAATGCCAAGCACCATCGAGACGCGCGCCCCCGTCGCCCAGACTGCTTGTGCCATCATCACGTCCTCGGCAACAAATGCGCGAACCGCATGATGACCGCCCAGCGCGTCGTACGCGGTGCGCGAAAGCATGAAGCATTGCCCGTTGGCGACCACGTCGCTCGCACTTCGCGCACCTTCAATTGCCTGCGCGCCGCCGAAGCGCAGCAAAATGAGCGTGAAGACGCAGGGTTGCACCGCCTGTTCCCAAATCGTGCGCATTTCCTGCCGGCCAGCCACCGACATCAACTCCGCGCCACGCATGGTGCGCGCACGCACCATGCGCGCAATCAGCTCCGGGGAATGCCGGGTGTCCGCATCGGTGAAGAGCAAGAGACTGCCCGTCGCCTGCGCCGCGCCCGACTGGCAGGCCCACTGCTTGCCAAACCAGCCGTCGGGCAGGTCGGGCGCCGACAGGATGGTCAGTCGCGGATCACCGGCACCGGCCTCGCGCGCGAGGGCCGATGTCCCATCGGTGGAGTGATCATCCACCACGATCAGTTCGAGATTGGCCCACGTCGACCTGAGAATCGAGCGCACGCATGCCGCGATGTGCACCGCTTCGTTGCGAGCCGGCAGGATCACCGACACGCGCGGCGCGTCGGACACGGGCAGGACCGACGCATCGAGGTCGTCGAGCGACGGCGTCGAGCGCAATCGCCACCACAGGACCGCGGGCGCGATCCACCAGGGAGCGGCCAGCAAAACGGGCCAGAGCAGCGCGAGTGCCGACAGGGCAGGCGGCAGCGTAGTCGTCGCCGGCTGCAGC
Source organism: uncultured Gemmatimonas sp. (assembly GCA_964456595.1). GTDB lineage: Bacteria > Gemmatimonadota > Gemmatimonadetes > Gemmatimonadales > Gemmatimonadaceae > Gemmatimonas. The sequence goes on from CAYWCJ010000171.1 coordinate 5,157, forward strand.
AGAGACTCGTTCGGGGACATGATCGTCAACACCAGCACAAACATCACGGATGCCACTGCTCGACGACAGTCCGTCCGGCCGTCGGAGCACGGTCGTGGCAGGTCCGGTACGGAGCGACTACGTTCCGGCATGACCGCGGTCGCATCTTCACCGTTTCTCGAGCCGGCACGCCTTTCAGCCGGCGCGCGCGTCGCACTGATCGCTCCTGCGGGCCCGCTCCGCGGCTCGCACGAGCTTACCTCCGCGATCGACAGTGCACGCGCACTCGGTTGGGAGCCGATCGTGGGAGCGCACGCGCTCTCGCGCGACGGGTACTGCGCGGGCAGCGATGCCGAGCGGGGGGAAGACCTGCGCCGTGCCATCGCGGATCCCGACATCGACGGGATCTGGTGCTTGCGGGGAGGTTACGGCGCCGCGCGACTCCTGCCGAGAATCACGCCCGAGTTGCTGCGCGCGAATCCGAAGGCGCTGCTTGGCTACTCCGACATCACCGCTCTGCACGCAGCCTGGCAACGCGCCGGTATCGTCTCGTTTCATGCTCCGACCGCGCGGGCTGCGCTCAGCCCGTTTTCGCGCGCGTCGCTCGTGTGCACCGTGCAGCAGGGCGACGACGGATGCGGTCACGCTGCGGCGTGTGTCGTGCTTCGGGACGGAACGGCGACCGGACGACTGGCGGGAGGCAATCTTGCACTGGTATCGTCACTGTGCGGTACGCCGTGGGCCATCGATTTCAGTGGGGCCATCGTTGTGCTCGAGGACATCAACGAAGCCACGTATCGGGTCGATCGCATGCTCACACAGCTGCGCCTTGCCGGAGCGCTGGACTCATGTGTTGCCATCGCCTTTGGTCACTGTACTGGTTGCGAATCATCGTCGGACGATGGAGAGCGGACACTCGACACTGTCGTGCGAGAGTGCGCGGACATGCTTGGCGTTCCCGCATTGCTCGGCATTCCCGTCGGCCATATCGATGATCAATGGACGATTCCACTCGGCGCACAGGCGACGATCAATACGTCGTCGCGTTCGTTGACCGTGCATCGCGGTGACGCGCTGCGCGCCTGACAGCTTCACCCTCATTACTCTGCCACTCATGTCATTCAAGACGGCGCAGCAACTGATCGTCGAGGCCAAGGCGGCCATCACGGAAGTGACGGCGCGTGAAGTACAGGACCAGCTCGCCCGCGGGGAGTCGATCGTTCTGATAGATGTTCGCGAGCAGAACGAATGGAACCTTGGCCACGCCGCGCCCGCGATCTACATCGGACGTGGCGTGCTCGAGAGCCAGATCGAAGCGCGCGTGCCTCGTGACGCCAACGTGGTGCTGATGTGCGCGAGCGGCAATCGTTCCGCGTTGGCGGCGCGCGTGCTCAACGAGATGGGATACGCCACCGCGTCATCGATGGCGGGTGGATTTCGCGACTGGGTCGCGACTGGCGGTGCGGTGGTGGACTGAACTCCGAGCAGCGTTTCCTCATCGAAGCGCGGGATGGCGGCGCAATGATGTCTCCCAGCAGCCTCGTGGCCTCGAATGTGTTGTCGAGCACGTTGACGCACACGAGTATCGCCCGTCTCGCCGCGCGGCTGAGTGCACGTATGCCCGTCGATGCCGTGCCGACCGCCGAGTCGCGGCTTGCGGCAGTGGCAGCGGTGCTGCGCGTCGTCGATGAACCCGAGCTGCTGTTCATCAAGCGCGCCGAGCTGGAGCGCGATCCGTGGAGCGGTCACGTCGCGTTTCCCGGTGGACGTGTGGAGCAGGGTGACGCGTCGCTCGAAGCGACGGCGATGCGCGAGACACTCGAGGAGCTCTCCCTCGACCTCGCGCACGGTCGCATGCTTGGCCGTCTTGATGATCTCGCGCCACGATCACGCGTGCTGCCGCCGATCATCATCCGCCCGTTTGTCGCCATCGTTGCGCCCGATGTGACGTTTGTGAAGAATGCGGAAGTTGCGTCCGTGTTCTGGGTACCGCTGTCGGCGCTTCGCGATGAGCAGTCGAAGGGCGAGCATGTGATGATGGTGAATGGCGTGCGGGCCCGTTTCCCCGCATTGCGCGTTCAGGAGCACATCGTGTGGGGGCTGACGGAGCGCATCGTACGGCAGCTGCTGCCTCTGCTCGACGGTTGATGTACGTCTGCCTGTTTTCGTCTCTTTCAGGAGCTCGTCTCGTGTCTCATCGTCAGTCAAGGGCGAAGCCGCGGCTTATGGTGTCGCGTGCATCGGTCGCGGCGATCCTCGTCGTGACCGGCTCGGCGTGCAGTCGCGCGCCAAGTGAAGGGATGATGCTCGCGCCGATGTCCGGAAAGCGTGTCGAGGGAGATCGTGGCATGGTCGCCGCATCGCAACCGGAAGCGGCCGCGGCTGGCGCGCAGGCGTTGCGACTGGGTGGCAATGCCGTCGATGCAGCCGTCGCCACGGCGTTCGCGCTGTCGGTGGTCGATGTTTCTCAAACCGGGTTAGGCGGCGGTGGCGCACTCACGTTTTATGACGCAAAGACGCATCGCGCCGAGCATCTGTCATTTTATCCGCGCTCCGGCGAAGACCCCGCGTGGGGACAGGCCGACACGTCGCGCGCGACCCGTCGACCTGGCCGTGGAGCAGCGACGCCAGGCATGGTGGCCGGACTGCTCGAAGCGCACACGCGGTTCGGCAAGCTCACTCGCGCACAGGTCATGGCACCGGCCCTCGCATTGGCGCGCGATGGATTCGTGGTGACGCCGCTGTTGGCACGCACCATTGCATCGTCGCGCGAAAAGCTGTCCGCCGACTCGCTCGCGGTACAGCGCTTCATGCCGCGCGGTGAGGCCCTGCGTCCCGGCGAACGGCTGGTGCAACCCGAGCTGGCGGCGACGCTGCTGCGCATCTCCACCGAAGGGAAGAACGCGTTTTACACCGGAGTGATCGCCGAACGATTGTCCGCCAAGGTGCGTGCGTCGGGCGGATTGATCACCGCACGCGACATGTCCACGTATCCTGTGGCGACGATGCGACCGCTGTGCGCGACATGGCGCGGGTACACGGTGCTCAGCGCGCCGCCGCCGATGGGTGGTGCGGCGGTGCTCGAGATGTTGCAGATGACGGAGCTGACCGGCGTGACGAATGCGGGTGGCTTCACCGATCGACCGGACGCAGTCACGAAGATGGCTGACATCATGCGACTCGGTCAGTCGGACGGCAGTCGCTGGCGCGGCGACCCGTTTGCGCAGGGTGTACCGGCGCGCGGCGCCAGCAGTGCTGCGTACGCGAAGCAGCGCGCAGGGCTGGTGGCAACGGCGTTTCCTGACACGGTACTCGCAGGCAACGCGTGGGCGTTCGATTCCACCACGCCGCCTGGTGCGTGTGGCAGCGATCCGTATCCCATCGCGGAAGCGCCAGCGCCGCGCGCGAGCGGAAGCGGTCGTGAGAACCGCGATGCAGAACTGGCCGAGGCGCAGCGGTCGCCGTCCAACGAAAATACGAGCTTCACGTCGCATCTTTCGGTGGTCGACAGCGAGGGCAACGCAGTGTCGGCGACCACCACGGTCGGTGTACTGTTCGGCTCGGGTGTGTACACCGATGGCTTTTTTCTCAACTCATCGGGCGGAAATTTCGATGCGAGATCGCGTGGCGTGAATCGCTACGCCAACTCCACGATGTCGCCCACGATGATTCTCGAGGGTGATCGCGTGCGATTGGTGGTCGGAGCCGCCGGCTCGCAGTACATCCAGCCCGCGATCACACAGGTCACCGTTCGCATGCTGGCGTTCGGCGAAGATCCCGGTATCGCAGTCGCAGCGCCACGCATTCATGCGAGCGCCGCCCTGCGTGACGTCGAGGTGGAGGCGGGGTTTTCGTCCGCCGTTTATCAGGCGCTGGTGACGCGGGGTTACCGACCGATCAGCCGCGTGGCCGACATCACCTTTGGCGGTGTACACGCGGTCTTTGTGCGGAAGGACGGTCGTCGGATCGGGGTGGCCGACCCGCGTCGAGACGGAGCGGCGTCGGCGCAGTAAGGCGGAGGTCGGGGCAGGCTTGCGGATATTTTAGTCGAGACTAAAATAGGGTTGTGCCCATACTGAATTCGCCATCGACCCCCGAGGTGCCCCGAGCGCCGGACGCGCCCGCGCCGGATGCGGCTGCGCCAGACGCGTCTGCGCCAGACGCGGGTTGGCGCAAAGCCCGACTCGCCCCTTCGCTCTCCGAGGTGTACCGGAGTGTCGACGTCAACAAGGCGACCTGGTTCCGCAAGCTGCTCGCCTTCGGCGGTCCGGGCTATCTCGTGGCGGTCGGCTACATGGATCCGGGCAACTGGGCCACCGACCTCGCCGGTGGGTCGCGGTTCGGCTACGCGTTGTTGTCCGTGATCCTGCTTTCCAACCTGATGGCGGTTCTGCTGCAGGGACTCTCGTCAAAGCTTGGCATCGTCACCGGTCGGGATCTCGCGCAGGCCTGTCGCGATCACTACACGCCGCGCGTCTCGTTCATGCTCTGGGTGCTGTGCGAAATCGCCATTGCCGCGTGCGATCTCGCGGAAGTCATCGGTACCGCGATCGCACTGAACCTGCTCTTCGGGATACCGCTCACGTGGGGGATCGGGCTCACCGCGCTCGATGTGATCGATCTCAAGAA
>CAYWCJ010000172.1:0-9731 GCA_964456595.1 uncultured Gemmatimonas sp.
GGACATGCGCGAATAGCTGCGCGAGCAGTTGGCGACGGTGCGTGACACTGTGCCGCTGGCCATCACCGTGCGCCTCTTCGAGCCATTCTTCTCCACGCAGCTGTTTGGCACCGGGGCGCCGTGTGCTCAGGGTGGACGACGATCCGATGCTCCGCGATCTCGCACCTCGCATGCTCGAACGGCTCGGCTATTCCGGGCTGGGCGCGGAGTCGGGCGCGGAGTCGGGCGCGGAGTTGGGCGCACAGGCGCTTGACCCGCTGGCGGTCAACGCTGTGCGCGTGTCCATGAGGCTCACCGACCTGACGATGGGCGGCCTGAGCGGCATGGCATTGATCGACCAGGTGAAGCGACGTCTCTCCGCTGTGCTCGCTGCCGTTCGTGCGCACGCCGTTCACGGCGGTTGCGCTGCGTGCGGCGCTCGATCGGGCGCTGGGTGTCGTGCGATCGCGTGCGTCGTTGCGGTTACAACAACCGCTGCTGCGCTTCGTCCGCCTTCGGCACGACATGACACGCGCGACAGCGGGCTTCGTACGTGTCGGCGGCACCAACCATGATCGTTGGCGAGTTGTACGGCGCGGGCTTGCCCCCGATGAGTCGCTGATTGCGACTGGCCGGCGAGCCGCACATCACGCAGATGGCGTGCAGCTTGTCCACCACTTCGGCGATCGCCATCAGGTGCGGCATCGCGCCAAACGGCTCGCCACGGAAATCCGTGTCGATACCGGCCAGGATCACACGACGACCGCGATGGGCGAGCGTGGTCGCCACGCCGATGATGCCGGCATCGAGAAACTGCGCTTCGTCGATGGCGATCACCTGCGCCATCGGATCGAGTCGCAGGGTGATCTGGGCGGCCGTGTCGACCGGCACGGCGTCGAATACGCGCCGATCGTGGCTCGAGACAGCCCACGCGCCGGCGTAGCGATCATCGAGATGTGATTTGAACACCTGCACCCGCTTGCGGGCGATGGTCGCGCGACGGATTCGTCGCAACAACTCTTCCGTCTTGCCGCTGAACATCGATCCCGCAATCACTTCCATCCACCCGCCCGACGTCTGGAAGGCGCCGCTCATGCGCTTCGGCTCATGCGTTACGCCTCGGCGTCGGTGTCCGGTTGCGCAGGACGCGGCGGACGTTTCGCATGCTGCATGCGCTCGCCACGCTCCGACCACTCCGCCTTCCCTTCGGCACGCTCGCGCACTGGCCGATCGCCAAAGGCACGCCGTGCTTCGTCGGAACGCATCGGACCGCGACCCGCGCTTTCACTCCCACCACGCGGCGGCGCTGAACGCGGGCCCCGATCACTGCGGTCGAAGCTGCGCGGCGGACGATCACCGCGCGGTGCGCCGCGATCTCCACGGTCACCACGGTCACCACGGTCACCACGGTCACCACGGTCACCACGCGGCGGCCCAAATGTGCGCTCCTTCCGTGGCGCACGTTCGCCGGCCGTGCGCTCATCGATGCGCGCTCGCAGCGAGCGTCCACGCAACGAGGCGTCGGCCAACACTTCGACCGCGCGCGCCGCGTCATCGGGCGCCAGCTCCACAATGCTATGCGACTCGAAGAGCTCCACCGTGCCGATGCGTTCGCCGGGAATGCCCGCCTCGTTGGCCACCGCACCCACGATATCGCCCACGCGAATGCTGTCGCGCTTACCCACCGCGAGGAACACGCGTGACTTGCCGCTGCTGCTGCCCGCATTGCCCGCATTGCCCGACACCACGGCCAGATTCGCACGCCCACCCGGCGCCGGCACCACGCGCGCCACGGCATTGGCCGCTTTCGCGCGCAACGTCACCGCGTCACGACGCGCGCCTTCGTACAAGCGCAGCGCAGCTGCCGCGATTTCAAGCGCATCATGCGCGTCCAGCAACGGCGCCAGCAATGCCATTTCGCTGGCCGAGGCACCACCCGCGTTGGCCAGCGTCGAACGCAGCGCCGTGCGCAGCGTCTTCGTACGACTTTCGGCGGCTTCCTTGCGTGCCGGCGGATTCCACGCTTCCGCGAGTCCATTCGTGAGCTTGCGGAACGACGGCAGTTCATCGGGGAGCAACAGCGCCACGGCATCGACCGGTCGCGTCGCGATCGCGTCAATCAGCGCTTCGAACGTCGCCGGCGCTTCCCACAGTACGACCAAAGCGACGTGTTGCGACGTGGGCTGCTTCACCACCTGAACGCCGTGTCCGTCCACCGTCAGACCGAGACGAACCAGTGCACTTTCGGCGTCCTGCATGCCACGATCGGAGGCGGCCACAATGACCAGCGATGGCGGATCGGTGGCGTCGAGAATGGCACCCAGTGCATCGGCACGACCGGCGGCCGATGTGATCGCATAGCTCGGCGTCATCGGCAGCGCCGCGTCTGTCGTGGCGATGAGCGTCAGGCGACGCGCGCGACGCAGATGCGATTCGAGAAACGCTTCCGCTTCGGGCGACTCTTCTTCAAGCGTGACGATGCGCTGCAACTCGTCGGGTGCGTCGCCGAGCAGCGCCTGCAACGAGTCGACTCCGCCATCACGCAGGATTTCGTCGAGGCCGACGACGACCACGGCGCGCAGGGCATCGACACTGAACGCGGAGGCACGACGGAGTTCGAGGAGATCGGCCGCGGTGCCGACCAGAACGGCCACGGGACCGTTGGCAATCACGCGACGTGCGCGCGCGACGGCGCTGACGGGAACGACGCGCAACGAGTCGTTGGCGAGAATGATGCGCGCCTGTGCGGCGGCGCTCATGGCCTGTTCCACCGACGGGGCGACCACGAGGCACGCAGGTGCGGTGCCATCCTGCTCGCCGCGGCTTCGCTCCAATCCCGGCCGCATGGCGGCGGACATCATCCGCAAATCGGTGGGTCCCTGCAGCACGACATGCTGGCTGCGCGTTGCCCCGGCTCCCGGGGTCTCCCGTTCTTGCTCGCCCACGTCCCGCTCCCGTTCAGTTGTCTGATAGCCTGACCGCCCAGCGGTCAGTTCTCTGTGGCACCCGCGCGGCGACCGCTCGCAACGTGAAATGCCACGCGTGGCGCACGCCTCTCGGCGACGCTTAGTTTGCGGATGCCCGGCACCCGCAGGCGTAAGCTAGTCGATGCGGGGATCGATCTCCAACCCGCACCCCACGTCGCCATGCCGCTTGCTTTCCAGCCGTCCGCAAACATTGCCCGTATGAAGGAATCGGCGACGCTGGCCGTCGCTGCCAAGGCACGGGCGCTCAAAGCGGCAGGAAAGGCCATTATCGACCTGGGAGCGGGCGAGCCCGATTTCGACACCCCGGCGTTCATCCGCACCGCGGCTGCGCAGGCCATCGAAAACGGGGCCACGCGCTACACCGCCACCGAAGGGATCCTCCCGCTGCGCGAAGCGATCGCGGCCGACGCGAATCGCTCGCTGCACGCCGGCATGCCCGTTACGCCGGCCGAGGTCGTCGTCTCCAACGGCTCCAAGCAGTCGCTGTACAACGCGTGCGTCTGTTGCTTCGGTCCGGGCGATGAGGTGCTGGTGCCCTCGCCGGCGTGGACGAGCTACTACGAGATGGTGGGGTTGGCGCGCGCGACAGCGGTGCCCGTGTTCGGCGACGAAGCCAATTCGCTCAAGGTGACGGCGTCGCAGCTCGACGCTGCCGCAACCGACAAGACGCGCGGTCTGATGCTCTGTTCGCCGAGTAATCCGACGGGCGCCGTGTACACCGCGAGCGAACTGACGGCGATACTCGAACTCGCAGCGGAGCGCGGTTGGTGGGTCATCGTCGACGAGATCTACCTCCGCATCGCCTACGACGCGCCCGCGCAGTCGGCGCTCTCGCTCGCGCCATCGCGCGACCATCTCATCATCATCAACGGCGTCGCGAAGGCGTACGCGATGACCGGCTGGCGTATCGGGTGGTCGATCGCGCCCGTGGCCGTGAGCAAGGCGATGACGGCCTTTCAGTCGCACACCACCAGTAACGCATCCTCGGTGTCCCAACATGCCGCACTCGCGGCACTCTCGCGTCGCGACGAAGCGGACGCGGCTATCGCGCATATGGTCGGTGAGTTCCATCAGCGGCGCGACGCGGTACTCGCGGCACTGAAGGCCTATCCGTCGGTGCGCTACGTGCACCCCGCCGGCGCCTTCTACCTGTACGTGAACGTGGCCGGTTTCGAAGGCGCATCGGACGCCGGCGGCGTGTTCGCGGAACGGGTGCTCGAACGCGAAAATGTGGCCGTGGTGCCCGGCAGCGCCTTCCTCACGCCCGACTGGATTCGCATGAGCTACGCGACGACACAGTCCATCGCGGTCGACGGCATCACCCGCATCGCGCGTTGCTTCACCGGCACCTGAGCCGCATCACCGCGCACACTCTCGATGGCAGCGGAAAAAATCTGAAGAAGGAGGTCCGATGATCACGACCATCGTGCTGGTCGAAGTCGATCCGAAGCACATTCCGGCCTGCGCCACGGCGTTGGCGAGCATTCCCGGAGTGGCCGAAGTGTATTCGGTGTCCGGCCAGTGGGATCTGGTGGTGATCCTGCGCGTGCCGGATCTCGAGCGCATCGCCACGGTGGTCACGCAGGAGTTCGCGCATGTGCCGGGCATCAAGCGCACCGAAACGCTGACGGCCTTCCGCGCCTACGGCAAGCACGACCTCGAACAGGCGTGGGACATCGGAGTGGAGTAGCGACTAGCCCTGGCAGCGGCGTCGTGTCTGTCGCGTCTCTTCGATCCAGAATGGCGGCGCGTACTTCACGATGATCGTGTACAGCGGATCGGTCTCCACGCGCACACCGAATAGCACTTCCGGACTGCCGTCGTTGTTCACGTCCATGTAGTCCAGCCACTGCAGTCTCGGCTGCGTGACCTTGTTGCCGAGGGTCACGTACGTCCACGTGGTCTTGTAGCCAAAAACGGCGAAGTCGAGAAAGACCACGAGATGACGCGGGCGCTGCCCTTCGGGGATCGTGCTGTCCGGCAGCACTTCGGGATCGTCGTACATGACGACAACGGTAGGCTTGCCACCCGCGCCGTTGTTCACGATGCGGACGGTGCGCGTGTACTTGGGCAGTGCGCCCACCGGAATGCCCTTTGTGGGCGCGATGAGCTTGTCGGTGCGCTGCAGCACCTCCTGCAGCTCGCTGTCGCTGATCGCCTTGCCAGGGGGGATGGCCGGGCGCGGCGACGTGGTCAGCAGGTGCACGCCCTCCGACACCGTCGCCAGGGCACTCGGCACCATCGCCGGACAGCCGGGAATCGAATCCAGCGCAGGCGCGTTCTCGCCCCACATGCCGCGCTTGAGTGTGACCGCGCCAATGGAGTGTCCGTCGCGATACTGCTGCAGTGTTTGGCCGGCGCGCAGGTACTGCAGATCGAAGGCGCGCCAGCCGCGGTCGGCCAGGCGGATGCCGCGAAAGCCATTGCTGCTGATGGTGCCGATGGGCGCGATTTCGGTGCCGTTCTTCGTGCCGAACGCCCGGAAGATGAGCTGCGGATCGGAGGACAGCACCGCGCTGTCGGCGCGCCATCTCGGGTCGAGATTGGGGTCGGGATTGCCGAGTGCCCGTTTCAGCCGGTCCGAGTTGCATCCGAGGCTCGCGAACGCCACCAGAGCGAGTGCGACTGCACCGAGAACGCGAGGCTGGATCGGACGGGCGGGATGACGCATCAGAGCGAGGCTCGGGGTCGAGGCAAAAGGCAATGCACAAGTGTACTCGACAAGTCTACCGAGTTCACCGGCGTGGCGGTCACGAGGAGGAACACCGGCGTGCGCGTTGTGAGCGACGGCCGCAGGCACTAGCCTCCCGTTCGTGTCAGACGAACGAGTTGGGCTCTCCGGTCACGAATTCCCCGACGCAGGCGTCGCCGTGTTGCCCGTGGCCGTGCCGGCGCAGCCATCGGTGGCCGGGCTTGGCGAGGTGCTCCGCGCCTTGCGCCCCATCGTGGGCGATGCGGCAGTGCAGTCGGCGGGTCAGGAGCTGACGCTTGAGCGGATGTCCCGCCCCGTCGATCCACCCTCCCTGTCGCATGCTGAGCCGCTGGAAGGCGGCGGACCGCGCGCCGTGCCACGGTCTCCAACGCCCATGGTGGCGGCGTTCCTCGACGGCATTCAACGCAGTCGCGTGGTCGGGCATGTGGCCGGCGTCCCGCTGGTCTTCGGGACGGTGGCGGCCGTCATTCGGCAGCGCGTCCAGCGGCGCCTCGAGACGTGGGGTACGCCGCGTGTGCATCGCGCACTCTTTGCGTCGCGTGCGCAGCTGGGCGAATCGTGGTGGCAACGTTTGGAGGCCACGGCATTGCCGCTCGTGGACATCACCGAGGGGCAGCCGATGGCGACGGTCTCGCCGCATCCGCTGGCGCAACGCGCGCGTGCCCTGGACGTGGTGGCGCTCGAACGTGAGCAGGCCGAACGTCAGCTGGCGGCCGCGTGGTGCGCGTCGGAGTCGGGATGGCTCTGGATCGACGGCGGCGTGGCGGGCAATCTGTCGGTCGATGAGCGCGCGCCGGCGTTTGGGGTGGTCAAGTCGCACAACACACTCTATGGCGACGCGAATGCGGTGCGCGACGTGCTGACCTTGCGGGCGGGCGAACGAACGCCGGCCTTTCTCGTGGGGCATCGTCCGCGTCGGGCGGTGGCGAGTTGGTATCTGCGGCTGCGCGAGGCGCCCAACGGCGACCCACTGCACGGACTCGTGCGTGTGGAGATAGCGCCACCATCGGCACTGGCCGTGCCCGCAGGCGACCAGACAACCGCGCCGCGCGTGATGCTGCCCGGCTTCACCGCCCGTGTGGACGAACTCTCGTCCTGGATTCTGGCGGAAGGTGCGCCGTTGTCGCTCCCCGATCCGCGCTGGGACACGCTCACCTACGGCGTGTATGCGTGCGAGCAGTATCTCCGGTCGATCGTGGGTTCGTGAGCCAGACTTTTCGATTCATCTTCAGTGATTCCGCAACCGTGATGCCCACCTCGTGACCGATTCCCTCACGCGCAACGACTTACACGTCGACGCGCTCAAAGACGTACGCGCATCGATAGGCCGAGTGGTGGCCACGGAACGCAAGCCGAACACGCCACACGAGTTCCATTTCTGGACGGCCATCGATGCGCCCGTCGGCATCGGCACCATTGTGCTGGTGGAAGGCACGGCGCCAGTTGGTGCGGTGATTCCGCGTGTGTACGGTGTCGTCATGGAGGGTTTCAGCTACTCCGACCTGCAATCGCCACTGCATGACGTCCTGGGACACGACGGCGTCCCCGGTGGCGGCGCGTATGCGGCAACGGAGCGCACGGAGATCCGGCTCTACACCGCGCAGGTGCTGCGACATGTGCCCGAGGAGCCACTGCAACCGGTGCCACTCGGCATGGTCTTTCTCGCCGCCGATGCCGATGTCGCGGTCGCGTTGCGCATGGACAGCTACATCAGCGGCGAATCGCGAACGGGAATCCCGATCGGCGTGTATCGGGCGGGCGGCATGCGATCACCGATCTTTGTTGACGCAGACTTTCTCGTGGGTCCGGAAGCGGCGCACCTGAATATTTCAGGCGTGTCGGGATTGGCGACCAAAACCAGCGCGATCGAGTGGTTGCTGCAGTCGATTTTCGCGCACTTTCCGGCGCATCGTGGCACCGTGGCGGCACTCTGCTTCAACGTGAAGGGTCCGGACCTCTGCTTCCTCGATCAGCCCGGCGCCATTCAGGACGCGGATCGCGAGTTGTACGAGCTGCTCGACGTGCCGCCGACTCCGTTTCAGGACGTGCAGTACTTCGCACCCTATACGCCGCGAGGGCTGGCCCTCAACACGTTGCGCACGCACGCCGATCTGGTGGACAGTGTGTCGCCGCTCACGTGGGGGCTCAACGAAGTGCTGCAGTTCGCGGAGGTGCTGCTCAACAAGGACGACGTCGACGCCAAAGCCGACGCGTTGATCGACTTCATTCGCGAACGCGTCGTGGGGAAGGACTTCGAGGAGGCCGGGTTTGCTCGCGTACATCGGGTGCAGAGCTTTGCCGATCTCGACGCGTGGTTTCGTGAAGTGCTGCGCAAGGTCGAGGACTCCAACGGGGATACGTGGCGCACGCACCACGCCGCGACCATTCGCAAAGTGCGCAATCGGCTGTCCAATTTGTCGACGCGGTGCGCCGGGCTCGTCACCGATGACGGTGCCGTCTCGGATCTGCCGTTCGGGAGCTTCACCGATCGAACGGTGTACGTAGTGGATATCGCGAACGTGGAGGAGGACGCACAGGACCTCGTGTTCGCGCGCACGGTCTCCAAACTGCGCGAGCATCTCGAACGTCGGGACCTCGGCGTCGATCATGTTATCGTGTTCGTCGACGAATTGAACAAGTACGCGCCGGGCGATGGTCCCGACACATACGTACGCAAGATGTTGCTCGACATCGCTGAACGCGGGCGTTACCTCGGCCTCGTGCTCTTTGGCGCGCAGCAGTTTCGCTCGCAGGTGCATCGCCGCGTCATCGGCAATGCGGGGACCGCGATGTTCGGGCGCATGGATGGCGACGAACTCGCGTCTCCCGGCTATCAGGTGCTCAGCCCCGCCGTGAAGGCGCGGCTGGCAACGCTGGAAAAGGGGCAGCTCATGGTGCGCCACCCGCATTTCGCGCAGCCCGTGTTTGTGCGCTTTCCGCGACCGGCCGTGATGTCCGGGCGCGAGGGCGTCGAGCGGTTCCCGCAGGCGCCCGAGCCGTCGGTCGCTCACGCCGTCACGCGGGACCTTCGTCGCCTCGACAGTGGTATCGAACTCGGATGGGTGCAACAAACCATCCTGCTGTACGAGGAGACGGAAGTGCTGGCGGCACGAAACGCCGTCGTGCGTCGTCGTCCGGATGATGTGAAGAGTGCGTTCGCGCGTGAGTTGCAGCGGCGCGCCCGACCGGGTGCGGTCGACGCGGAGGCGGTGGCGCCGCGTCCACGGACGCTCCGCTCGTTCTCGCCTGATGAATACGGTGGTTGACACGGTGGCTGCGATGCTGGGGATGATGCTGGGGATGAGGCCGAGCACGATGGTGCAGGGGATGGAAACGATGGCCAAGACGCACGGCCGCGCTTCGGTGGCCCACGGGTGATGCAGCAGCGCCGCGCGTCGGTGCTCATCGCGCTGTCGCTGTGTGCCAGCTGCGTCACCAGCAGGGCGGTGTACGCGCAGGCCAGTCGGCCGTGGCGCGTCGGGGACGCGATTCGACTGCAGGTTCGTCCCCGCGTGGGCGACACGCTCCATTTGCAGATCGAGCAGAGCATCGAGACGAGTAGCCGTTCGGCCAACGGCACGACATCGCCCGGTCCCAAGGTGGTGGACTCGCCGCGCACCACGCCCGCTCCACGGCAGCCGGAGATTGGGCCCCGTCGCTCGCGTGCGTCGCAGCGCATCACGAAGCTGCTGCTGTACGCGCATTCGCTGGTCGAATCGAGCGATCTGTCAGTCACCACGCTGCTCGCGACCACGGATTCGATGACCATGTGGGCGGGAAGCAGCGGTGACGATGGCGTGCCGCAACGCCTGCTGCTGCCGTCTGACGGACGACAGGTGCGTGTGCGTGTGACGCCCGATGGGTCCATGCGCGTCAACGATCCACCGCCGGCCGCGATGGAGCTGGGTTCGACCCTCGCGACGATGCCTGGCATGCTCCCGGTGGGAGCGGTGCGCGTCGGCGATGAGTGGGAGAGCGATATCCCGCTGCCGTCCGTGCCGGTGAGTGGGCTTCGCGCGGACGGTGTCGTAAGCGCGCGATTTCGTCTGGAT
>CAYWCJ010000173.1:0-8970 GCA_964456595.1 uncultured Gemmatimonas sp.
GAGCGTTACCTCGGCGCAACGATGCACGCGATCGTTGCGCCGAGGTAACGCTCCACGAGCTTGGCTGCATCGCCATCGGCGGTGAGGAAGTCGGTCAACGGTCCGAGAATCGCTCCGGCACCAAATCGCTCGCGCTCCTTCAGCAACTTGGCGGCAGACGGCGCCAGTCCCACGCGCTCGCGTTCGAGTGCTTCGAGGGCATGCACACGTCCCTCGAGCGCCGTACGCTGCTGCACGACCGACGCCAGCGCACTGCGCGCTTCGGAGTCGGCGGTGCGCGCAGACGCCGCGGCCAGCCGCGCGCCTTCGAGTGAAGCCAACGCGTTCTGCGCGTCGGCCTGCGTGATCGCCAGCTGTTCACCGGCGGCTACGAGTTCGCGTTCGATCGTCGCAAATGCGTCGGCCAACTGCTCACGCTCGTGCTCGAGCACATCACGTCGCTGCTGCGTTTCGGCGAACTCGCGACCGGCACCTTCACGATCCAGTTCCAATCGACGCGCCTGATCCCGATGCTCACGCACCTGACGGTCCAGCTGATCGAGCGCGGCACGCGCACGCTGCACCGCTTCACGCGTCGTCTGTTCGGCGGTGATGCGCTGCTGCAGTGCTTCGCCGGCATCGGTCAGGTCACGCGCGAGGGTTGCACGATCAGTGACGGCACGCTCGCGATCTTCGCGCAACCGTTGACCGAACGCCTCGTTGTCCTTGCGCTCCTGCTCGGCACGCTCACGTCGCTGCACGGTGCTGCGCTGACGCTCCTCCGCCACCGCGAGTTCACGCTCCAGTCGCTGCGTACGATCGCGCTGTTCCGCGGCCAGTCGCGCCAACTCCAGTCGGCTGGCCTCGGAGGTGGCACGTGCGCTGTGTGCCGTCTCACGTGCGGCCTCGGCGACGTGAATCGCGTCTTCCGACCCCGGCACTTCGGCACGCAGTTCCTCGAGACGCGTGTCGAGCGCGGTGAGTTCGTCGCGCCACGACGCCATCTCGCGCGTGGCCAGCGACAGCTCCACCTGAAAGCGACGCGCCATCAACTCGGCGTGACGCTCCGCACGACGACGCTGACGGGCCAGCGAACGCACCTGACTTTGCACTTCGACGATGAGATCGTCGAGACGTGCGAGATCCACCGACGTTTCTTCCAGACGACGTTCCGCACTGCGACGACGATCACGATAAAGCCCGACGCCAGCCGCTTCCTCGAACAGCTCACGGCGTTCGTCGGGGCGGTCGGAGAGCAGGGCATCGATCATCTTGCTTTCGATGACCACCCCGGAGTCCGCACCGAGACCGGTGCCGCGCACGAGATCCTGAATGTCGCGCAGACGGCATGGCGCACGATTCAGCAGGTACTCGCTCTCCCCCGAGCGCAGCAGTCGGCGCGTCAGCACCACTTCCTTGAACGGGATGGGCAACTCGCCGTCGTTGTTCTCGAAGTGGAGCGAGACCTCGGCCATGTTCACCTGCTTGCGCGCCGATGAGCCGTGGAAGATGACGTCTTCCATCTTCGCACCACGCATGGCGCGTGCACGCTGCTCGCCGAGTACCCAGCGCACTGCGTCGGAGACGTTCGACTTGCCGCTCCCGTTCGGACCGACGATGGCCGTGACGCCGCGCTCGAACACAAACTCCGTGTGATCGGCGAAGGCCTTGAATCCGTGGATCTCGAGCTTCGTAAGCCGCACTAAAACGTTCTCCCCGTTCGGTAAGCGAGCACCGGCGTGATGCCGAGTGTGCGCAAGGAATCTGCAAGCGTATTCGCATGCTCCGGCGTTTCGAACGCGCCCGTGTAGACGGTCGCGCTCCCATCCGCTTGCTGCAGCGCATAGACCATCAATCCGCGCTTCGTGAAATCGGCGATGCGGGCACTCACGGCCTCGCTTGCGACGCCTCTCTCCAGACGCAGTGCAAACGGCACCACCATGATGCTGCCGGCACCGACGATCTTGTCGAGACGCAACTTCGCCAACAGCGCTTCAGCCGCCGCGCGCGTTGCTGCCGCGCCCACCGTCACGCGAAACCACTGCTCGCCACCTTCCGGCACCGGCGACATCGCCACGGCCGAGAGCGCCTTGATTCGTGCATCCGGCATCGCCGCCTCGCGGGTGTTCGCCGTTGCAACGTAGATCGAATACCGTGCAGCGTTCGCCGAATCCGCGACGTTCGCGATTTGGAGTGGTGGCTTCGTTGGTTGCACGGCGCCGCTGTCGCCAAGTGCGAGACCGAGCAGTGTGGAGTCGGCCGGCGTCGTGTCACGTTGCAGACTGTCGCGCGACGTCGAGTCCATTGGCGTCGGCGGTACCAGCATCGAGGCGGTGTCGTTGACCGCGCCGCCGAGTAACGCGACGACCGACGACGGTAGCTGCGCGCGGATCTGCGGCCAGAAGGCCCCGATGGCCACGGCCACGGCACCGAGGGCAACGAGCGCCGCCACCAGCTTGGTACGACGACGGTCGGAATTGTCCGACGCCGCTGCGCGCGCCCGTGCGGCACTTTCGCGGCGCGGCGGCGGCGGAGGCGGGGCGACAGGCTGCGGAGGCAGCACGATGGGCACGCCAGTCGGCACGGAGAAGGCGGTGTCGCCTACCGGCATGATCGCGCCGACGTAGCGGCACAGCTCTGCAAAGCCGGGAGTGCCCGGCACCGCCACGATCAACAGCAGCGCACCGACTTGATGAAAGCCGGCCGCGAGACGACGCCACCGATCGTTCGCGTAGACGGCGCCATGCGCGACCGCCTCCGTGCCGCTGGGCATGATGAAGACATTCCCCGAGTCGTTCACCGGCTGCGCGATCTTGTTCAGCGATACGCCGTAGAGAAAGCTGTCCGCGATGCCATGCGGATCGTCGCCCGAGACGAGCGCCTGCAATGGCGGCACTTCACCCACGAGATCGGCCACGGCGACGCGTCGCCGCGCGCCCTGCACGCGCGCGATACCAATCGCGACCGATGCAGCTACGACCGGATCGACGCCGGCGATCACAGCCGCGTACAATTCGTCGAAGAGCGGGGCGAGACGCTGCCCTTCATTCTCCCACGAGTTTGGGGCCGACGCCGGTATGCCCGGCACGGGGATGCCAGTCACGGTGCTCCTCGAAAGATCCAATAACTTTGCGCGGACGCACGACCGACACGCTCTGCTTCATCGCGCGACGGATATGGGCCCAGGACCACGCGATACAGTGTGCGTCCCGCGCGCTCTGACGTCGTGATGCGCGGCACTTGTCCATCAACGCGAATTCGGCTCGCCAGCGACCGCGCCTGCTTCTCATCGAGCACGGTGGCGAACGACACCGTGAAAACGGTACTGCGCTCGTTGTCCACGCGTGGTGCAGGGGTGGGCACCGTGCCGCTGCCCGACGCCGACGACACCGGGGGGGGCGCTGACCTCGTTGGCGGCACCACGCCACTGTCGCTCACCGCCGCACTGTCATCCACGTCGGACGGAGCACGCGGTGCGCTCGTGCGGAATCGAACCGGCTGATCGAGTCCGGCCGAGCGTGGACGAAATCCGTTCCATCGCAGCGCATGCCAGAAGTCCTTGGCGCCGCCGGGAATTGCGCGACCATCGGCGAGTGTCACGGGATGTGCGAGCACCACGTTTTCACCCTGTGCCAGCGCGATCGATCCATCCGGCAACACCAACGGCAAATCGCCGCGCCAGGCACTGCGCACAACACCCTGCACGTCATCGCCGCCGAGACTCACCACAAACACCGTATCACCCGCGCCACGCGCCAACAGCGTGCGGCCCAGCGGGTCCATGCGCAGGTCGAGCGCCGGCGACGGCAGTTTGATCTTGCCGCTCACTCCTTCCTCGAAACGATCGACCACCACGAGCGACAGATCGCCGTCGAGCGCAATGAACAGGCGATCGCCACTCGGCGTGTTCGCGATTGCTCGCACCGGATCGCCAAGGTCGACCTCGAGCACTTTGGTAAGATCACGCGCGCTGACCACCACGACCGACTCGTTCGCACCAAAGAAGATGCGATCGCCCACGGTGCCGGCGGTCTGCGCAATGGTTTGCGCCAGCGCCTGTGGCTCACCACCCACGTCGGTCGAGAGGCTGTCGGAAACCGCTTGGCCCGGCGGTCGTACGCGCCAGACCACGACACGTTTGCCGAGTACGCCTGCCACGATGAGCGACCCATCGAGCTGAGCGAACAGTGCCGACGCCGGCAGCGGGGGGGAAAACCGCCAGTCGCCACCACTCGGCGTGAAGCGCGTCAGATCGCCGCGGTTGGTGAGCGCATAGACCGCCGAGCCATCAGCCGAGGAGAGTGCGCTGACGGTGTCCTTGCGCTCGACCGTGATGGTGCCGACTCGCAAGTCAACGCGCACAGGTGAGCCGGCGGTGTCCATCGCCGCGAGGTAGCCATCTTCGGCGCCGAAGCCGAGCACATGATCGAGTGCCGGTGCGCGAAAGCTCGAGCGCCAGAGCACCGAATCGAGCGCCGGATAGGCATACGCGGACACGAGCCCGCCACTGCGCGAAACGCGCAGCACAACGGGGTCAGGACCACCGGGGATTACGAGAAGGGCGCCGGCTCCAGAAGGGCGGGACGAGCTATCGGCACAGCCGCCGGCAAAGCCGCACGCGAGGAGCACGAGCGCCGACACGAAGAGCGTGCGCACGGCGGAAAGGTACCAGACAGATACGGTGCGGGGAACCGGCGCGGGGCAGAACTGAACTACCGAGTTTCGGGTGGTGAGTGTGGGTGACGGGTAGCGGGTTGAACGACCCAACTTCCAGCGGCGGGTAGGAGTCTGGAGTCAGCAAGTACGGCGTCTCGGCGAGGGGACGGGGAAATGCCAGTGTGCCCTCTCATCCACTCGCGCGGACGGCCGGCCCGCCCCGTCTCCAAACCCGTACTCACGGCCCCTCACTGGGTCGATCAGGTCCGGGCGAACGTCTCGCTCCGGAACAAGACACCGGCACCGTCGCAACCCGTCGCGGCGATGCCGCCCTTTCTCGAAGCTCAAAACTCCGACTCGAGGCCCGGTACCGGGTGGTTAGGAGTCGCGCCAATTCAGCTGCTAATAGCTCGGTCCAAAGAACCACGTCCCGAATCCTTTCTGCCCCGGCCGGTTGAGCGGAACTGCCCAGTCCCATCGCACGATCGCGATGTTGAACAAGTTGAGCCGGAAGCCGTAGCCATAGCTGCGGAGCAGTGCGCGCTGCTTCGAGAAGTCGTAATTGCTCGGCTGCGACAGCATCGCCGACTGACCCGCCGACCACGCCACGCCGGCGTCATAGAAGATCAGTCCATCCACCGGCGGCAGTCCGATTGGCAGCGATCCGAGATCCAGTCGACGAATGATCGGGAAGCGCAGCTCGACGTTGGCGAAGGCCACGCGCGAGCCGATCGTCTCGACGGTGTTGCACTGCGATCCCGTGTCGGTCGGCAGTCCGCTGCACTGCACGTTGCCGAAATCGTCGCGATTGTAGCCGCGGATGTAGTCCGGCCGGCCAATCCACTTCGGGAAACGCGACTCGTCCTTGCCGACCGCAGCGATTGTCGTGAGTCGCGTGGCGAGCGTGACGTAGTTGAAGAGAATCGGCAGGTACGATCGCATATCCGCGAGGTACTCCGTCCATTGCCACGACCCGAAGCTTGGCTCCACCTGCAGGCGCGCGCGCTTGCCGGAGATCGGTCCGGTAAAGCCGAACAACGTGTTGTCCGTCACCCACGCGACGTACGGGGATACCCAGTTCGCCGAGGCGACGTTGCGAGTAGGTCCGCGCTCGTACGCCGTGGCGAACCCGAAGTTCAGATCGACCGTGCGGAAGAACGGAAAGACCTGCTGGTCCACGTTGTTGAAACGTGCGCCGAGTTCGAATCGCGTGAAGCGATTCAGCGGGTAGAGCGCGGCCGCAAACACCTCGCGCAACACCAGACGATTGATCTCCTGCACCTGCTGAAACTGATTGTCACCGACAGGCGTCTGGGTGGCGTTGGAGAGCAGGTAAATCGGCTGCTGCGTGAGACCGGTGGTGTACTGCAGTCGCTTGCCAAGACTGGTGTATCCGATGAAGACCTGCGCGTCGCTGAGCTGCCCGTTGATGGCACCCGACAGCGCGAGCCGATGATCGCCGAGCAGGTCGCTGAGCACGATGGTGGTGCCGCCGAAGGTGCCCTGTCCGAATCCGCCCTGCTGATACCCAATACTCGGCTGCGCGATGTACTCCGGTGTGAAACGCACCTTGTAGCGCGTGTCGCGGAAGCGCGTCGTGTCCGGCAAGTTGAAATCGAAACTGTCCATCATCGCGCGCACGCTGATCTGTTCGGACATGCGTGACAGCGTGAGCTGCGGCAGATCGCTCGAGACGCGCGCCAGGTCACCATTCTGCGGCCGATAGAACGACTGACGTGAGGCGGCAGTGTCACGTACCGTCCCACGTCGCAAGTGCGCCGTCGGATCGACTGGTGCGGCCGGTGCGACGGCGACTGGTGGCGCACCGGGCAACGGCGCGCCCGGACCTTGGGCGACCACCGCCGTCACCCCCGGCTTGAACGGCTCCTTCTTGAGCGAACGCGGATTCTGAATCTTCCAGATCGCATGCTCGCCCTTTTCGTAGTACACGAACGCCAACAGGTCTGCGCCACGCGCCCACGAGATTGCCGGCGACATTTCGGCCACCGCGTTCACCGCGCCAGCGACCTTCGAGAGCTGGTAATGCAGCTTCGCGTCGGTGTCGTAGAGAAACAGATTCGACGTACCGGTGCGATCCGACAGGTAGATCAGACTCCTGCCGTCGGGTGCCCACTGCGGATTGATGTTCAGCCCGGCCTGATCGGGCACGACCGAGACTTTGCCCGTCTCGGTGTCATACAACGACACTTTGAGCTTGCCGATCTTGAGAATGCCGAAGTCGGTGTCTTCACCACGATCGCTCGCGAACGCGATCGTCCGCCCGTCGGGTGACCACTGCGGTTGCAGGTCACCGTACATGTCTTTCGTCAGCTGCTGGATGCCCGGCGTATCGAACGAGACCATGTACAGATCGCTGATGCCATGCTTCATGCCGCTGAACACGATACGGCGTCCGTCCGGCGAGAACGTCGGACTGAGCACCTGATCGAGCTCGAAATCGAAACGCTTGATGATGTCGCGCGACTTCACGTCGAGCACGTACAACACATCGCGACCACCGCGCTGTCCGGTGAAGGCCAACTGCGATCCATCGGGCGAAAACGATGGCTGCGAGTAGATGTAGCGCAGCTGCTCAAAGTCCGGGTTGGTGGTTGTCTTCACGAGACGCGAGATGCGCTTGCCCGTGGTTGCATCGGCGAGATACAACTCGGGGAACACCTCGCCGCGCAGCAGGCTGCCGTACGCCACATACGAGATGTACTTGCCGTCGGTGGACATCGCCGGCGCCACGAACAGGTTCGCAATCGTGCCCGACCGACGCTGCGACAGCAACGGCTCGGCGAACGAACGCGGACGCTGCAGGTCGGCGATGATCGGCAGATACTTCGCCTGCATCGCCTGCTTCCACTCGTCGCTCAGCTCGTCCAGCGACAGGCCGATTTCGCGACGAAAGGCGCGATCGAGGCCGAGACTTGGTACGGCGTTCATGATTTCGCCGATCACCTCGTCGCCCCACCGCGCGCCCACGTACTGCCACACCGACAGACCGTAGCGGTACGGGAAGTACTTGTCGGGGCGCTCCGTCATCTGCTGGATGCTGGGTAGCGTGCCGTTGACGACCGCATCGCGCACCCACGCATCAGTCCACGGATGCTTGTCGCCGATGGAGAAGTATTCGGCCAGACCTTCCATGAACCAGAGCGGCGGATTGACCATCGCCAGGTTCTGCAGCCCGCTGCCCGCACGACCACGTGAGAAGATGTCGAACTGGAAGACGTGCACCATTTCGTGCTGGAGCACGTGCTCGAAGCTGGCCCAGTCGCCGCTGAAGAACTGCGCCATGCGCTGCCGCAGCGGGTCGGTGACACCGCCCGTGCCCTCGCCCAGATCACCGAAGACATTGCTTTGCGCAAAGTCCCCCGACGAACCGAAAATGAGGATCGGCTTTTTCTCGCGGAACTGGTGCGCCATGAGGCGCGACAGGCGCGCGTACGACCGTTCAGCCATGCGCGCCGCATCCGGAGCGACGTCGGCGATTTCCGGGTAGTAGTGCACCAGGAAGTGCTCCGTCTCGATCACCCGCCAGCGCAGGCGATCGTACTGCACCTGATTCTGGCCGAATCCCTGCGCCTCAAGCGGCGCCGCGAACGCGCTCGCGCTGAGGCCCAGCATCGCCACCCATTGTGTGATTCGTCCGACCGTCGGCTTCACCGCGCGCCCCCTATGGCAGCCCCGAGTTGGACCGGCGTCGCATCGCCCCACAGCCGTTCAAGCTGGTAGAACTGTCGCGACGTCGGGTGAAACACGTGCACGACGCAGTCCAGATAGTCGAGTAACGCCCACCGGCCCTGCGCGAGACCTTCTGTCTGATCAGTAGACACCCCAGTGGTCTTCAGCCCTGCCTTGACATGTTCGGCAATGGCACGCACATGCGTGTCGGACGTCCCGGAGGCAATAACAAAGAAGTCGGTCATGTCCGTCACTCCGCGCAAATCCAGCACCACAATGTCCGTGGCTTTGAGTTCACCGGCCAGTGCGGCAGCGCGGCGGGCGATCGGTTCTCCGGGATTGGCGACGCGGGGAGCAGCCATGATTCGTGTGGGGCGGACGAGAGGAGGGACCTGCGGGACAGCGGTGCATCTCCATTCAACACCGCTACGTCCTGATACCCGCAGCGGATGCGCGAAGTTCAGGTCGGCCATACCCGAGACAGTATGCCTGTGGGCATATCCCGCACAACAGTCAAAGTTCGTGCCGCGCGGCTGAACGCTGCGACCTCCGGCACCTGCTGAAACGACACGAGGCCGTCGCGTGATGCGACGGCCTCGTTCAACTGTGACGGTCCTCACCAGCCTCCAAGACTGCATCGTGACC
>CAYWCJ010000173.1:8980-9642 GCA_964456595.1 uncultured Gemmatimonas sp.
ACCGCGAACTTCGAGAAGGTGCCGTCAAGGCGGCGTGGAAACGGCCCGGAAACACGAACGGCGCCAGCCGGCAGGCGGCTCCTGTTGTGCACGGCGGCCCCTGGCGGTAGGCTAGCGATGGTTTCGTTACGAATCGTCCGGACTTGCTGACCTCTCGTCACCTCCTGAGGCCCGACGACACCTTCGACCCAACGAGGATAATGCACATGAAATCTGGCCGCCCCGGTTCGTTGTCGTGGTCCATGGTAATTGCACTCGGCCTTGCGGCCGCGCCTCCGTTGTACGCGCAGTCCACGGGCACCGTCGAGGGCAAGGTGACATCCGTCCGCTCGACCGACGGACTGGCAGGCGTGACCATCAGTTTTTCCGGCACCACAGCGTCTGCCGTCACCCGCGCTGACGGTAGCTATCGGGTGCTGGTACGCGCCGGCACCTACGAGCTCCGCGCACGGAGTCTGGGATACACCAGTCGTCGGGACACGGTCGTGGTTGAAGCGGGCAAAGTGCTTATGCGCAACTACGAACTGGCGAAGTCGACCACACAACTTGAGCAGGTCGCCGTCACCGGCTCTCGCGCCGGCGCGCGCACGGTCGTCACCAGTCCCGTACCGGTCGCACGCATCTCGGTGATGTTGATCACGTCGACCGGTACGGGACTGGTG
>CAYWCJ010000174.1:0-9578 GCA_964456595.1 uncultured Gemmatimonas sp.
AACCCGTGGTGCGCGTCGTCAACTTCGCGTGATGGTTGGGGTTGCACGACGCGAAGGGATGGTCTACGTTCCACGTTGGCTGGAGCCGTTGCTCATTTGCTGGTTCCACCAGTAGTTCCCGGACATCGCTTCTGCGATAGCCGGACAATCCGAGAAGCGGGACGGCAGCGACGCCGTCCTCACCCTTCGGCCCTCGACGTGGAATGCGCGCATTCCCAGAGGTGTGCTGATGGAGTCCATCGACCAGGCATCCAGGCTCACGTGCGCCACACGTGGGTATTGGCGTGGCTGAACCGACGCGGACTCCTCAAGGGGTTCGCGTTTTTTTGTTTCTCTCCAAGGGAGCACGGCGTATTCAGGATTCCACGAAGCGTCCGCCACGGGTGAACCGGCAAATCCGGATCAGTCCTGTCCGCGTGATTGCGGCCGATGGCAGTCAGCTCGGCATCATGGAAGTCGATGTGGCGCTGGCCCAAGCGGTTGAACAGGGGCTGGATCTCGTCGAAGTCGCGGCCACAGCACGGCCGCCCGTGGTCCGCATCATGGACTACGGAAAGTTCAAGTTCGAAGCGGCGAAGCAGGCCCGAATCGCCAAAAAGAAGCAGCACGTGATCCATCTCAAGGAAGTGAAGTACCGCCCTGGGATCGACGATCACGATTTCGAGACGAAGACGCGCCACGCGCGACGCTTCCTCGAAGAGGGAAACAAGGTGAAGGTGACGCTGATGTTTCGCGGCCGACAGATCGCACACCCGGAGCTGGGTAAGCAGGTGGTGGATCGGGTTGCAGCGGAACTGATCGATATGGCCAAGATCGAAAGCGCGCCCACCATGGAAGGAAAATCGATGACGATGATTCTCGCGCCGAAGTGATCGGCGCGTGATCCAAAGCAGGGCTGGTTCTTCACGGAACCGGATTACCGTAGCCGCGAGCGTGTCATGCCCAAGATGAAGACCCACAGCGGCGCCAAGAAGCGCTTCTCCATTACAGGTACGGGGAAGGTGCGGCGTCTGAAGGCGTACAAGAGCCACATCCTGACGAAAATGGATGCGAAGAAGAAGCGTAATCTGCGCCGTCCGACGATCGTGACCACGAATGGCGAAGTAAAGCGCATCAAGCGACTGCTCGTCGCATCTTAAGGAGACCGATCCATGCCTCGCGTCAAATCCAACGTCGTCCGCCTGAAGCGCAAGAAACAGATCATGAAGCATGCGAAGGGCGCCTTTGGCGGCCGGAGCAAGCTTTGGAAAGCTGCCAAAGAAACCGTCGAACGCGGCTGGCGCTACGCCTATCGTGATCGCAAGAACAAGAAGCGCGACTTCCGTCGCTTGTGGATCATCCGTATCAACGCCGCTGCGCGCACGCATGACATGTCGTACAGCGTCTTCATCAACGGGTTGCACGCCGCAGGTATCGAAGTCGATCGCAAGGTGCTGGCCGACCTCGCGGTGCGTGAGCCGGATGCCTTTGCCGCCATCGCGGACCTCGCGCGCAAAGCGTACGACGCCGGGAAGACCGCCGAGTCCACGGCAGCGTAACCTCGCCCCGTAGTTCGTTCGCGATCGGGTTAAGTTGTGGGGCCGGTATCCAGTGGATGCCGGCCCCTCGCGCATCATGCAGTTCGCACAATGCCATGGCGCACTGTGCCATGGCGCACTGTGCGCGTGCCGTTTCACCGTCTGCGATTTCCAACGTGCAACTCTCCGACTACGAAGCGCAGGTGCAGGCGCTGCAGCACGACGTCTCCGGTTTCATCGAGACGGCCGCTCGCGCAGCACGCATCGACACGATCAAGGGCCAGCTCAACGCGATCAAGGACGCGCGCATCGCGGAGTTGCAGCAGGCGCTGCGTGCGCTGCCCGCGGAAGACCGACGCGCCGCCGGCACGGCATTCAACACGCTCAAACAGTTCATCCAGCACGCCATCGACGCGTTCGCCGCTGCGCAGACGGCAACGGGCGACACAAGCACGTTCGATGCGAGCATGCCTGCGCGTCACACATGGCGCGGGTCGTTGCATCCGGTCACGCTCGTCATCGATGAGATCTGCGGGATTTTTCGCGAGTTGGGATTCACCATCGCGTTGGGTCCCGAAGCGGAAACCGAGCGCTACAACTTCGGTGCGCTCAACTTTCCGCCGGACCATCCGGCGATGGAGTTGCACGACACGCTCTACCTCGGCGATGACACGTTGCTGCGCACGCACACCTCACCGGTGCAGGTGCGCACGCTCCAACAGTACGCGCCGCCCGTGCGCGTGCTCGCGCCGGGACAGGTGTATCGTCGCGATTTCTTCGACGCCACGCACGCACCCGCGTTCATGCAGCTCGAGGGGCTCGCGGTGGACGAAGGCATTTCCTTCGTCGATCTCAAGGCCACACTCGCCGAATTCGCGCGCCGCTTCTATGGCGCGACGCGTCGTGTGCGTTTCGGTCCGTCGTACTTTCCGTTCGTCGAACCCGGTGCGCAGATGGACGTCGAAGTCGATCTCAACGACGGCAAGGGTTTGCGCTGGGTGGAGATCCTTGGCTGCGGCATGGTGCATCCCCATGTGATCGAAGCGGCGGGACTCGACAGCGAGAAGTTCACCGGCTGGGCATTCGGTATGGGCCCGGCGCGCATTGCCATGTCGCGCTACGACATTCATGACATTCGCGTCCTGTACGATTCGGACGTTCGCTTCCTGGAGCAGTTCGCTCGATGATCGTTTCGCATGAATGGCTCAAGGAGTTCGCGCCGCATGACAGGAGCGCCGAGGAGATCGGCGATCTGCTCAGTCGTCATTGCGTAACGCTCGATGGTATTCGACCGGTGGGAGCCGATCTCTCGGCGCTCGTCGTCGCGCAGGTTGTGCAGGCCGGTCGTCATCCCAACTCCGATCACCTGTGGGTGACGAAGGTGGACGATGGCAGCGGGATGCTGCTCGATGTGGTGTGTGGTGCACCGAATGTCGTCGCAGGCGCAAAGTACCCGTTTGCGCGAAGCGGTACCGTGATGCCCGCCGGTCTCAAGATCGAGAAGCGCAAGATTCGCGGCGAGACGTCGAACGGCATGTTGTGTTCGGCGCGCGAACTCGGACTCGGCGAAGAGCACGACGGTATTCTGCTCCTCGAAACCGATGCGGCGCCCGGCACTGCGCTGTTGGACGTGATGCAAGTGCGCGACGCGCAGCTGGATCTCGATGTGTTGCCGAATCGCCCGGACCTGCTGTCGCATCGCGGTGTCGCGCGTGAGTTGCATGCGATACTTGGTGTGTCGATCGAGCCGTTCCCATCGCACGACCTCGCCGACGTCGAGTTGCATGCGCCCATGCATCGCGGTGATCGTGAAGTGTCGGACGATGGTGTGAGCATTCGCATCGATGACGCGCTGAGCTGCCCGCACTATGTTGGCGTGGTGATTCGCGGCGTGAAGGTTGCGCCCAGCCCTGCGTGGTTGGTGAAGCGACTCGAAAGCACCGGACAACGCAGCATCAGCAACGTGGTTGATGCGACGAACTACGTGCTGCATGGACTCGGCCAGCCGGTACACGCGTTCGATCTGGCGAAGCTCACGGATTCGTCGATCGTGGTGCGCCCCACGCGCGCCGGCGAATCGTTGACGACGCTCGATGGCACAGAGCATCACGTCGCCGAAGGCACGACAGTGATCTGCGATGGCGCACGTCCCGTAGCGCTGGCAGGCGTGATGGGCGGTCGCGACAGCGAAGTCACAGAGACCACGACCGACATTCTGCTGGAAGTCGCACTGTTCGAACCGCGCTTCGTGCGACGCGTGCGACGCGCGGTCGGCCTCAACACCGATGCGAGTTACCGCTTCGAGCGCGGCGTCGATGCCGGCGCGATCGAAGAGGTCGCGTTGTTCGGTGCAGCCCTCATCGCACAGGTTGCCGGCGGTTCGGTGGTGACGATGCTCTCCGCAGGTACGCCGGCAACGGAGCGCACGGCGATTGCACTTCGCCCGGAACGCCTTGCTCGATTGCTCGGCGTCGAGGTCGATGCGTCGGAGATCGCGCGTCGCCTCGAGTCACTTGGCTGCCTGGTCACCGTGGGGAGCGAGGCCCTGCAGGTAGTGCCGCCAACCTGGCGTCACGACCTGGCGCTCGAAGTCGATCTCATCGAAGAAGTCGCGCGCCTCGTTGGATTCGATTCGCTGCCGGATGAGTTGCGTCCATTTCGCCCAGGCTCGGCGCCTGATCATCCGTTATACCTTGCGGGACGTCGCGTGCGCGATGCACTGGTCGCTCTCGGTCTGTCCGAAGCGCGTCCGATGCCGTTCACGTCCACTGGCGACGAGAACTCGCCGCGCGTGCGCAATCCGCTGGCGGATGACGAGCCGTATCTGCGCGCGTCGTTGCTGGATACGCTCGCCCGCCGAGCCGAGTACAACCTCTCGCGCATGCAGGGGAACGTGAGGCTCTTTGAAGTGGGAAGCGCGTTCGTTCCGTCCGCCGATCGTCTGCCACGCGAGGAGGTGCGCGTTGCGGCGCTGATCATGGGCGCGCGTCGTCCGGCGCATTTCACGGAGCCGCAGCCGCCCGCGTTCGATGTGTGGGACATCAAGGCGCTCGCTGAGCAGGTTGGGACCATCGCGTTTGGCAACGGAGTGATCGGTCTGCGCCCCGGCGAGAACGGCGCGCTCTGGACGATGTACCGCAAAGGTGGCGGTGCCGTGGGCAATGTCGTGCTCGTGGAGCTCGACCGGCCCGTCTGGGCTGCCGAGGCCTATGGCGTGGAGATCACGCTGGGCGTCATGCCGTCGGCGGACATTGCGCCGTCCGGCTGCGCGGCGCATGTCACCACGATCGAACGACCGGCGCCGCCCACCGCCGGCATTCGTTTTGTCCCGCTGCCCGTCACACCGGCTGCGGAGTTCGATCTGGCGCTGCTCGTGCCCGATGGCACCACTGCCGCCACTGTGGAGCAGGCGTTGCGCTCCGCCGGCGGCGAGCTGCTGGAGCGGGTGGAACTGTTCGACGAGTTCCGCGGGGCGGGTGTGGCGGACGGTTATAGAAGTCTGGCGTGGCGGTTGACGTTCCGGCATCCGGAGCGCACGCTGCGCGACAAGGAGATCGACGGTCGTCGTGCGCGTTTGCTGGAAACGCTCGACCAGGAACTGGGAGTCCGCCCTCGTGCGTCCTGAGGTCGTCGCGTTTCGCGAGCTCGATGCGCTGGTTCGGAAGCTCACCGAGCAGCTGGCCGTTTTTCGCCGTCGGGCGATGACCGCCGAGTCGCGCGTGCGGGAGCTGGAGCTCATGCTTGCGAGCGCACACGACGCGACCACCAGCGCGCAGGCGGAGCTGGTACGTGCGCAGGACGAGCTGGCTGAGACGCGAATAGCGGAGCGGAAGGCGCTGACGGCCATCGAGCGGGCACGGGCCGACGCACGAGTGGCGGTGGCAAGCGTGGTCGCGTCGGCCCCGGCCACCGACGCTGATTTGATCCGGGCCAATGCGGAACTGCGTACGTTGCTGCAGGAGGCACGCGATCGAACGACCGCACTGATGGAGCGGGTGCGTTTTCTGCGCCAGCAGCTCGGACACGGAGCCGAGAAATGAAAGATCGCGAGGACGCCATCGACGGTATGCTCGGCGGCATGATGGAGAGCAAGAGTGTGGTGCGCGTGAAGATCGTGGGCGAGGAATACACCCTTCGCACGGAAGCGTCCGAGCTGCACACGCAGAGCGTGGCCGAGCACGTCGATCGCACCATCCGTGCGATTCTTTCCGGTGGTGCCCCCATCGAGACGTACAAGGCGGCCATTTTGGCGGCGTTGCAGATCACCGACGAACTCTTCCGTGAGCGTGCCGCGACCAGCGCACTGACGACCGACATTCGCGAGTTGGCCGCCGATATCCGCCCACTCTTACCGCCGGCCAAACGGGGCGAGGAGAGCGCGGCGGGCTGACCTGCTTTATGACGGTCGGCACCACGCAGGTTGCGGCGTAGCAAGCATTTCCCTACGTTGACGTAACAAGGCGCAGTGAGTGCCGAACCCGTGGATCACCGCTGGCGCTTGGGTGACTCGCGGGTCTTGGTCGCGCTATCTGATGAGTCGGACATCGAATCCGCGCCTCGACGCGGTGGAGCATAGATCCCGATGGTTGATGTTCTCCCCGCGCTGATCGGCGCCCTGGGACTGATCTCGGCTGTCGTGTCGTTCGTGATCGGACGACAGTCAGGACGAAAGGTTGAGATTGGTGAGCAGCGTCGGGCCAAAGCGACGGCCGACGAGACGGCGACACGCATTGTTGAGGAAGCACGTCGCGAAGCGGAGACGCTTCGTAAAGGTGCGGTCGTGTCCGGCAAGGAAGAGATTCTGCAGCTTCGAGAGTCCATCGAGCATGAAGTGCGTCAGCGCCGCAGCGATATCGAGCGCGAAGAGAAGCGCGTGCTCGACCGCGAAGGGCAGCTCGACCGTGCACGCGAGTCGCTGGATGGGCGCGATCAGGAGGTGCAGAAGCGTCTGGGCGACATTGCCAAGCGTGAGACCCGATCGACGTCACGCGAACAGGAGCTGGAGAAGCTCGTCGAGGAGGAGCGGCGACGGTTGGAGCTGCTGGCCGGCCTTACGGCAGAAGCGGCCAAGACTGAACTGATGCGTCGCATGGAAGACTCGGCGATGGCTGATGCATCGAGCCGTCTGCGTGAGATCCGCGAGTCGGCCAAGCGCAACGCGGAGCGCGAAGCCAAGAAGATCGTTGCGCTGGCGGTGCAGCGCGTGGCTGCCGAAACGACGGCAGAGACGACGGTGTCGGCGGTGTCATTGCCGAATGACGAGATGAAGGGACGCATCATCGGCCGAGAAGGGCGGAACATCCGTGCCTTCGAACTGGCGACCGGTGTGGATGTCATCATCGACGATACGCCGGATACCGTGGTCGTTTCCTGCTTTGATCCCGTGCGTCGCGAGACTGCGCGCCTGGCGCTCGAAAAGCTGGTGAGCGACGGACGCATTCATCCGGGGCGCATCGAAGAGGTCGTCGCCAAGGCGCGCAAGGAAGTCGAAGTCGCCATCGTCGAGACGGGCGAGCAGGCCGCCTACGAAGTGGGCGTGGCCGGATTGCACCCCGAGTTGATCAAGTTGGTGGGACGCATGCGCTGGCGCACGAGCTACGGGCAGAACATCCTCAACCACTCGAAGGAAGTGGCGTGGCTGGCGGGGATGATGGCGGCCGAACTCGGGCTCGATGTCGCCTTGGCCAAACGTGGCGCGCTACTGCACGATGTCGGCAAGGTGTTGACGCACGAGCACGAAGGGACGCACGTCCAGCTTGGCGTCGAAGTGGCCACCAGGTACGGCGAGAATCCGCTGGTGGTGAACTGCATCGCTGCGCACCACGATGACGTGCCGCACGAAAGCGAGGTATCCGTACTGGTGCAGGCGGCGGACAGCATTTCCGGCTCACGTCCGGGTGCCCGTCGTGAGGCGTTCGAGACCTACGTGAAGCGTCTCGAAGGGCTGGAGAAGATCGCGTCGAGCTATCGCGGCGTGGAGCGTGTATTCGCGATTCAGGCCGGTCGCGAGGTACGCGTGGTCGTGACCCCGGAGCAGGTGGATGATGCGCGCATGACGGCGTTGTCCGAGGAAATTGCGCGTCGCATCGAATCCGAGTTGCAATACCCGGGACAGATCAAGGTGGTGGTCATTCGCGAAAGCCGGGCGGTGGATTTTGCGCGCTGAACTGATCGATGGGAAAGCCATCGCGGAAGCGATCCGCAACGAAGTCGCACAGGACGTCGCGACTTTGGTCGCGCTCGGTGTGATGCCCGGCTTGAGTGTCGTACTCGTTGGCGACGACGTCGCCAGTGCGACGTATGTGGGGGCGAAGGAGAAGGCTTCGCGCGCGGCGGGCATGGCCGGAGAAACCATCCGACTGCCGGCAACCACGACACAGGAAGAGCTGCTCGCGTTGGTCGAAAGGCTGAACAGCGATCGCGCGGTGCATGGCATTCTCGTGCAAATGCCGCTGCCCAGGCACATCGATCCGGATCTGGTCATTCGCTCGATTCTTCCCGAGAAGGATGTCGACGGATTTCACCCGGTGAACGTGGGCAAGCTGCTGATCGGACATACCGACGGTTTCGTGTCGTGCACGCCAGCGGGCGTCATCGAGCTGCTGCTACGCAGCGGTGTCGAAACACGCGGCGCAGACGCGGTGATCATCGGACGCAGCAACATCGTGGGCAAGCCGATGGCGGCGTTGCTCGTGCAGGGGCGCGCGGGCGCTGATGCGACGGTCACCGTCTGTCATTCGCGCACGCGTGATTTGAAGGCCCATACGCAGCGGGCAGACATCCTCATCGCGGCCATCGGTCGCGCGGAAATGATCACGGGCGACATGATCAAGCCGGGCGCGGTGGTGATTGATGTCGGCATGAACACGGTCCCCGATGCCACCCGGACCAAGGGCACACGACTGTGCGGCGACGTGCATTTCGCGAGCGCCGTCGAAGTCGCGTCCAGGATCACGCCGGTGCCTGGTGGTGTCGGCCCGATGACGATCGCGATGCTGCTCAAGAACACGGTGCGCGCAGCACGCAACGCGTCGGCGTCGTTGGCCGCAACACCGCACGCGCTGGCCTGATCGTGGCCGGACGCCGTACGAGCGCATACGGGCCATCGTCGCCCGCGGTGGATGAAGCGCCGGGCAGCAGTCCCGCGGCCGCGATCGCGGTGCACACGCTGACCACGGCCGCGAAGGATCTCATCGAAGGCGCGTTCCCTCCGCTGTGGGTGCGTGGCGAAGTCACCGACTTCAAGGCGCATCGCAACGGCCACTGGTACTTCGCCCTGCGTGATGCCGAAGCGCAGGTGAAGTGTGTGGTGTGGAGTTCGCAGCAGCGTCGCATGCCGGCGCCTCCCGACGACGGCATGCAGGTCCTCGCACTTGGCCAGATGACGGTCTGGCCGGTGCGTGGCGACCTGCAGTTTTCCGTGAAGGCGCTGGAAGCCGAAGGCGATGGACTCTGGCGCAAGGCACTCGAACTCACGCGACAGCGGCTCGAGAAAGACGGACTGCTCGATCCTGCCCGCAAGCGACCGCTCCCGTTCTTCCCGCGACGCATCGCCGTCATCACCAGCCCCGACGGCGCAGCCATGCACGATATCATCACGGTCGCCCGCGCCCGCAGCGCCGACGTGGAGATCGTCATCATTCCCGCCAAGGTGCAGGGCGAAGGGGCTCCCGAATCGCTCATTGCGGCACTCGGACAGCTCGCGCGCTGGCACTCGGCGGACCTGCTGATCATCGGTCGGGGCGGCGGCGCTCGCGAAGATCTCTGGGCGTTCAACGACGAGGGTGTCGCACGAGCGCTGGCCGCCTGTCCGGTACCGACCGTGTCGGCTGTGGGGCACGAGGTTGATATCACGATCTGCGATCTCGTTGCCGACGTGCGCGCCGCGACCCCGTCTGCCGCGGCGGAACTGGCGGTACCGTCACGCCGCGAGACGATTGCCCGTGTGGACGCATTGGGGAAGCGTCTCGCCGCTGCCGCACGCCGTCGTGAAGAGCGCGCCATCGCCGGACTCGCCCAGGTACGGAAGCGTCTCTCGCTCGCCGCGACGCGACTGGTCGA
>CAYWCJ010000175.1:0-9576 GCA_964456595.1 uncultured Gemmatimonas sp.
ATATCCCGCAATTGCGGCGGCGCATTATCACGGCGGCGAACCCATTCGCGTCATTCGCCCGTTTCTGGAGGGCACCATCCCGAAGCCGTTCTTCCTGGCCATGACGGCCGCTGGGCAGAGTGCACTGAACGTGCCGGGGCTCGACACGGTGATCATCGACGATACGCGGTTCACCAATGTGATCGATCGCGGACGCAATGTGCTGACGCGTGTGCATCTCGGCGCCAACGAGATCCTGCAGATGGCGGGGCGTGTGCACGGACGCGTTGAGAACGGCCGCGTTCACATTCTCAGTGATCGGGATATCCGCTTCGAGGCGCTGCGTCCGACGGAGCCGGAGTTTCAGCTCGCCGGCGATTCGCAGCGTGTCGCGCTGACCTGTGCCGATCTTGGCGTGCGCGCCGACGAACTCGACTTGCCGGTGCCGCTCGATCGTGCTGCGTACCGACGCGCGGTGACGCTGCTCGAGTCGCGCGGGCTCGTCGAGAATGGCCGCCTGACCAAGTACGGTCGCGCGGTGGAGGCGTTGCCGGTCGATCGCGCGTGGGGTGAGCTGATCGTGAATGCCGACGACGCGTTGCTTCCGGTGCTGGCGGTGATGAGCGGCGTGGAGTCGCTGCATCGGATGACGCGCGAGAATCGCGACCTCGAAGGCCTCGTGTTGCGCGGCAGCGATCATCTCACGGCATATAATCTCTACGCGGAGGGGTTCACGGCGGCGGGCTACATCGGTGATGTCTACGGTCTTTCGCGCCACCTGTTCGACGCCGAGCGAATTGCGTTGTGGGCGGAACGCCGTGGCGTGCTGGTGAAGGCCCTGGAAGACGCGGCGTTGGCAATGGCGAGTGTGTATCGCAGCGTCGGGTTGCCGCTGCCGGTGGCGATGCCGATCGCGAGGGAAGGAACGCTGAGGACCTTTGCCGATCTGGTCGCGCGTTTCATGCCCTTCGACCTGGTGATCGAGGAGCAGACGGCGGATGGACAGGAAGCGCGAGTCTCCAAGACGAGCGTGTGCGGGAGCTGGGGCGCGGTCGCGGGGTCGTTGCGCTATTTCGCCGATCGATTTGGTGTGCCACGCGCGTCCATCGAAGGCACGCAGCTGCCGATGGATCTGATCAAGCAGTACGCGCAGCGTCATCCGCCAGAACTCGCACTCGATGCCGAGCGCAAGCACTCACCGGTGTTGTTGCGTCGGCGCGTGTCGTACTTCGGATTCGAGCTGTCTCGCGAGAGCGAACCGCTCGTCGAGTTTCCGCCCGATCAGGAGGCCGCCGCGCGTCACTTGCTTGCCGAAGCGGCGGCACGTGGCGAACTGCGTCATGCTGCGGTGCGTCGCAACCAGCCCATCGTTGACGAGATTCGCGAGACGTGGCGTCGGCTGGGTGGCGTGACGCCGCGGTTTGGCCAGGCGGAGTTGACGGCGTGGTACGAGCGCGCGATGGGTGATGCGCGTGACTGGGAGTCAATTCGACTGCTGCCGCTCAAGCTTGATCGACGCACGTTCGTCTCCGATGCGCAGTTGGCTGAAGCGCGCGCATTGCCTGGCGCGGTCGAGCTGCGAGATCGCACCGTGGCGATGGACTACGATGTCGAGGAGACAGACACCGGTCTGCTGGGCGTGGTGCGGCTCAAGGTGCCGGAGAAGCTCGCGCGGACGCTGGTGGAGGAGGAGATCCCGGTACTCGATCGACCGGTGCGGTTCGTCGTGCCCCGCGGTCAGCGCGGATCGGTGCGCGCGTCCACGATCCTCGAATTGCAGCAGAAGCTCGACATGCCGTTTACCGAGGAGGAACAGGCGCGCGCAGCCCCACCCTCACGGGACCAGCAGGATGCGCGTCGTCGCGAACGCGGCACGCGGGACGTTCGCGGCGAGTTCCAGCGACATGGCAAGCGCGGCGGTCCCGGTGGTAGTGGCGGTCGCGGTCACGGCGGTAAACGGAAACGGCGCTGACGTCGGGATTGGCATCATTCTGAGAGGCGCGCCGTGTAGGTCTCGGTGCGTTCGGCGATGAATCCGCGCGCCAGGTAATTGGGGAGTGCGCTCGCGCTGTCGAGTGTGCAGGTGTGAAGCCAGACGCGCGTGGCTTCGAGGGCAAAGGCACGATCGACTGCTTCGGCGACCAACCACGCGCCGAGTCCCTGACCCATCAGGTGGCGATCGAGTCCGAGATAGACGATCTCGACATCGCCGCCCTCGCCCTGCTCCAATTCGAGCATTCCGACCAGCTCGGAATCGGCGGCGGCTGCAGGCGGGCCGATGCCGTCGTCGATGAGTCGCACGGCGAATACATGCACCGACGCGCTCGCCAGTCGCGCCGCGAGCTGCGCGTCTGGCCAACCGTCGCGCTCGTGCCACTGCCACGCGGATCCGACCGAGGCGTAGAGCGCCCGCCACTGCCCGGTCGTGCAGGGGTGGAGTCGCAGTAGTTCGGCATTCGTCCGAGGCGCGCGGGACCGACGCAGTGCGCTCGGCTCCCGCATGCCGAGGTAGGTCCGAACGACTGTTACATCGCGCTCGAGTCGGTCAGGACGTCCAAGTCCTATCTTGCCGCCCGTTCTGGAGTCGTTAGTACTCATAGTCCGAACACTCTAGCGCAGGTAAAGCATTGTCAAGTAACGAATTCCAACGGTGCTCGAGGAATCCTTGTGCGTCGGACTGATCGGTCCTATCTTCACTTCATGTCAGACCGCCGATCGCAGATTCTCGATGCCGCCGCCACGCTCATTGCCGAGCGTGGGTTCACTTCGACCTCGGTCGATGACGTCATTCGTGGCGCCAAGCTCAGTGGGAAGAGTCACTTCTACCACTACTTCAAATCGAAGGACGAGTTGGGCTACGAGGTGCTCAACCGGCAGTTCGAGCGATTCGCCGAGCGCGGGCTTGCCATCCTGCGCGAGCCGATGATCGACCCGATGGAGCGACTGAGTCTTTTTATCGATGCGGTAGTGGCGCTGCAGGCGGAGAGCGGTGGGCGTCGCGGATCGCCATTTGGCAACCTGGCGGCTGAGCTGGCCGACGCACACGAGGGCTTTCGTGTGCGCATCGAGGCTGTATTCGAGCGTTGGGCGAGTCAGATCCGCTCGCTGCTTTGGGAAGCACGTCCCCAGCTGCATGACGACGTCGATGCGGTTCGACTCTCCCGCTTCATCATCGCGGCGCTCGAGGGAGCGGTACTGATGACGCGCGTCAAGCGGGACATCACGGTGCTCGAAGGCATCGCGTTCGATCTCAAGCGATTCATCACCATGCATGTTCGCGAAGGCACGCTGGCCTCGCCTTTGCGCGGGATGGAATAAGTGCAGCACTCACAGGCGTCGATGAGAACGGGATCCGAGTGGAACGCGTCGATTCGATCGGCCGCAGATGACGGACTAGACGGCGCGATGCGCGGTCACGAGGAGACGGTGACGATGAGATTCAATGACGCAGCGATGCCGCATGCGACTGATACGGTTGAGGTGACGGCGGAGGTGCGCGCCGCGCGACGCGCGCAGTTCGAGCGTGAAGCACTCGTGCATCTGGATGCGCTGTATTCGTTCGCACTCAAGCTCTCGCGGGCGCGTGACGATGCCGAGGATCTCGTCTCTGACACCCTGCTGCGCGCGCTCGAGCGATGGGAGCAGTACCATCTCGGCACGAACATCCGCGCCTGGCTGTTCACGATCCTCTATCACGTGTTCGTGAGTCGCAAGCGTCGTATCGACGCACGCGAGGTGCAGCAGCCCGAGGATACCGAAGGGTGGGCCATGTTCGAGGCGGTCGGTGAAGCCGACCCCGAAAGCCGCTTCTACGATTCATTTCTGGACGACGAAGTCACGCGTGCGATTCGGTCACTCCCGGAGGAGTATCGCTCGGCGGTGGTGTTGAGCGATCTGCAAGGCTTGCGCTACGCGGAGATCGCCGACGTGCTGGGCGTGCCGGAAGGCACAGTGAAATCGCGCCTGTTTCGCGGCCGTCGGTTGTTGCAGCGCAAGCTGGCGAACTTCGCCGTCGAAATGGGCTATCTCAAGGAGTCCGTGGTCCGTGCCGTCGTGTCGCCAACGGTTTCCGTGGCGTCGGTGCAAACGGCGTAGCACACGCCGTCCGTCAGTCGAAGCGCGCAGCGGTATCCGGCGGGCGATGTTCACGTGAGATCGCGCCTGCGGTCTTGGCAAGCTCCTGCAGTGCGCGCTCGACGGTACCGCTCCAGTGGCGCAACGTATCACGCAGTTCGGACAGCTCGCTGCGTGTGCGTGTCGCATCACGCGACGCGTCGTCGTGGAGTGAACTGAGTTCGAGCACGCGTTCGCGCAGCACATCGAGCGACGCAGCGAGTCCGTCACGTTCGCGTTCGGTGATCTCAAGCAATTCGTGCACGCCGGCGCGCGTTTGCGTCAGGAATGTACACATGGACCGCCATGCGTCGCGTTCGAGAATGAGCTGTCGTCGCGCGGACATGTCTTCCGACAGGCGTTCTCGCAACTTGGCGAGCCGCTGCACGAGCGAACCGTTGCCGTTCACCGCCGTGCCCGGGCCCAGCACCGCCAGTGCCGCTTGCAACTCCCGATCGAGTTCATGCGAGCGTCGTGACTGCTCATCGCGTGCCGTGCGTGTCTCGTCGAGCGTCGTCAGTGCTTCGCGCAACGCGCGCAACTCCACCGCGATGCGCCGGACACCGCGCGTGTCGCCCTCCGAGACCAGCCAGCGAAGCAGCGCGACGAAGCCCCGCTCGAGCGCCATACCCGCAGCGCCGTTCTGGTGGTCGGGTCGGTCGGTTTCGTTGACGACGCCGAATGATTCGAGCGCGACCTCGGTGGATTCCGTAATGTCCATGATTCAGCGGTGTTCCGCCGAACGCTCGACACGGTGCGCGCGCACGCCCAGCGGACGTTCCTTGGCACGATGGCGCGCGGCCTTCGCGCGGTTACCACACGTGCCCATGTCGCACCATCGTCGAAGCCCGTTCTTCGTTGCGTCGACGAACACCCGATAGCAGCGGGCGTCGGCGCAGCGACGAACGCGACCCAGCTCTTCTGTCGCGAGCGATTCGGCCGCCGACTCGACAATCGGGATCATCAGTCCTGCAAAGGCGTCGCCGGTGGGCACGAAGGAGCGTGCATATCCACCGTCGGGGTGCCGATCGAGACGGCGGGTGCCGGCGCTGCGTCCAAGCACCCGGTTGATCTCGATGACGGCATCGTCACGCACGCGTTCGGTGGTGAAGCCTCGTTCGGCGAGCACGCGCATCGCGGCGCGAACACGTCGCGCATCGACGAGAGTGGCGGCGGCCGCCGCGGGCTGCAGTAGCGCTCGCCGGCGAATGCCCGCGCTGCGTTCCTCGTCGAGTGCCGCCTGCGCGTTCAACCAGGACACGAGCGCGTCGAAGTCGCGCAACAGATCGCCGCCCGGAGACTGCGCCGCGGCGTCGGTGTTGACGAATTCGAGCCAGAGGCGCGAGCGGGACGGGACCGAACCGGGTCCTGGCGGCCGCCCGGTGGCGTCGGCCCGGCGAGAAAGAGCAGAAGTATCCGGCATTGCAGAGGGCTAGGTTACTCCCGTATGTGCCTCCAAGCAAGAAGGGATGAATCTGTCGGGCTCTCGACCTCATCGTACATGACTGTCCTCGTTCCGCATCGCGTCGCGGTGGGCTCCACCAATCCGGTCAAGATCGCTGCCGTGCGGGCGGTGCTGCGGCGACTGCATGCGCAGGCGGATGTGGTAGGTGTCGCGGTGGCCAGCGGAGTTCCGGATCAGCCGTTTGGCGACGAGGAAACGCAGCGTGGTGCGGAGTCGCGGGCCCGGGCGGCGCTCGAGCGTTCGGAGGCGGATCTGGCGGTCGGGCTCGAAGGTGGCGTGGTGCGGGAGGCCGACGGAAGCCTGCGAACGTGTGCGTGGGCGGTGGCCATCGATCGCCAGGGTCGGCGCGGCGTGGGCGGCTCGCTGGCGATGCCGCTGCCGGCGATGGTGGCGCGTCGGATCGACGCCGGCGAAGAGCTGGGCCAGGCGATGGATGCCGTCGCGCAGACGGTGGGTACGAAGCATGGTCGCGGCGCCGTCGGCATTCTCACGGCGGGGCTCATCGACCGGCAAGGCGCGTACGAGATCCTGGTGACGTACGCGCTCTCGCCGTGGCTGGCAGCCGCCTACTTCGACGACGATTCCGGGCGGTAGACCAACACGGGCAGGGCGCTGTGGCGCACTACTTCATCGGTGACGCTCCCCATCATGAGGCGACGCAATCCGCTCCGCCCGTGGGTGGCCATCGCGATCGCGCCGGCGCTGAGGCGTTCGGCCTCATCGAGAATGGCGCGCCCGACGGAAAGGTCCGTGATGCTTCGGGTCGTCGTACCTGGCGAGCAGAGGGGGAGCAGTTGACGGAGATACTCGTCGCGTCCCTTCTCTTCCACTTCCAGCGCCGCAGGATCGGCGAGCATCTCGGTGCCGAGCGGAGCCATCGGAATGTGGTGGGGAACGATGACGGCGAAGAGGGCCATCGGCAGTCCAACGGCTTGCGCGAAGGCGCGAGCATGTGGCAGCATTGCTTCCGACGTCTCCGAGCCGTCCATCGGACAGAGCAACGCACCCTGCGGCAGCACGGGTGTCTCGTCACTGTCACCCCCGCGGACCAGCAGTACGGGAGCGGACGCCCGAGCGAGATAGGCTTTGGCGACGCTGCCGAGGCGGAGCCGCGCAAAGCCCCCGCGACCGTGCGTGGTCATCACCGTCAGGTCGGCGCCAACGCGCGCGGCGTACTCGCTCAGCGCCTCGACCGTCGTGCCTTCGAGCAGCTCGCTGACGACGGTGAGTCCATGCGCGAGGAGTGTCGTTGCCTCTGCCTGCAGCAGCCGATGATCCTCAGCCCGGCGATCACTGACGAGTTCGGCGTCGTAGACAGGTACGGCGATTTCGCCCGCGACAAAAGGGATGTAGGCGCTGGGATCGTGCACCATGATCAGGTGCAGCGTAGCGCCGGTGCGCTGGGCAAGCGCGGACGCGACCGGAAGGGCACGCGCGCTGAAGGGCGACCCGTCGAAGGGAACCAGAAGGTGGCGATACATGAGCAAACGGTAGGAGAGAGTGGGCATCGTCGACCAGCAGGGAATCCCCGACGACGGCAACCGATCAGTAGCTTACAGCAGACGCGGGCTCGGCCATTGTGATGCCGACGAACGAACGACCTCAACCAACCCCTCGGTCGATGGCAGCAGTGCAACCGTTCATATCGCAAGATCGCGTCCGCTGGTCGGACGTGGATCTCGTTGGAATCATGCGCTTCAGCGCCTTCACGCGCCTGGTGGAGAACGCCGAGCAGGAGCTGTTGCGCGCCGCGGGGCTGTCCTATGCGCGCATCTTCGACGCCCCGACGGTGTGGATGCCGCGGCGACATCTCTCCATCGAGTATTTCTCACCGGCGCGCATCGACGATGCCCTGACGCTGGTCACGTACGTGTCGCGGCTTGGTGACACGTCCCTGACGCTTAACGTGGATGTCCGCTCTTCACCCCGCAACACACTCATTGCCAGTGCGGCGATGGTGGTGGTGTGTGTGACCGTGGCCACCTTCGAGAAGCGCCCCCTGCCGAACATCGTGCGCGAGTCGCTCACGCCCTATCTCATGACCACGGACGACGTTCGCGCTGGCGCTCCGGGTCCCCGTTAGATTTGCCACATGTCTGACAACGTCACTACTCCGACCGCCGCACCCGAGACCTCAGGAACAGCGAGGGCGACACCCGAGGTGGCGGGCGTTACCTATGTCCGAAAGGGATTCGGATTGAAGGCCGAAGTGCAGCATACGCTCGCGGCTGACTACACGGGCCATCTGGTGGATCTGCTGCGCGCGCGTGAATACACGCTGACGGCGGGCAACACGACGGTGCGACTGGCGAAGGAGTTTGGCTTCTGCTACGGCGTGGAGCGTGCGGTGGACTACGCGTACCAGACGCGTATCAAGTTCCCGGAGCGTCGCATCTTTCTGGCGGGCGAGATCATTCACAACCCGCACGTGAACGCGAAGCTGCGCGAAATGGGAGTGGTCTTCCTGGCCGCGAGCGGAAAGGGATTCGACTACGCGCAGGTGCGGGCCGAGGATGTGGTCATCCTGCCCGCGTTCGGCGTGACCATTCAGGACTTCCAGACACTGCGCAATCTGGGCTGCGTGGTGGTGGATACGACGTGCGGTTCGGTGCTCAACGTCTGGAAGCGAGTGGAGGTCTACGCGCGTGATGGCTTCACGTCACTCATTCACGGCAAGTACTACCACGAGGAGACGCGCGCGACGGCGTCGCAGGTGGAGAAGTACCCCGGCGGCCAGTACCTCGTCGTGCGCGACATGGCGGAAGCCGAGATGGTGATGGACTACATCGAAGCGAGGGGAGGCAAGGCGACCGACCGACCGGCGCTGTCCCGCGTCGCGTTTCTCGAGAAGTTTGCACGTGCGGCGTCGGATCACTTCGATCCGGACGTGCACCTCGATCGCATCGGGGTGGCCAACCAGACGACGATGCTGGCGCGCGAGTCGCTGGCCATTGGTGCCGCGGTGGGCGAAGCGATGGCGCGCGCGCACGGCGACGACCACCGATCGGCGCATTTTCGCACGTTCGACACGATCTGCAGCGCGACGCAGGACAGGCAGGACGCCGTCGTGGAACTGCTGCGTGAGCCACTCGACCTGATGGTCGTGGTGGGCGGGTACAACTCCAGCAACACGATTTCGCTGGCGGCGCTGTGCGCAGAACAGGTGCCGACGTACCACATCGCCGATCCGGACGAGATCGATGCCGAGCAGAACGCGGTACGCTATCGCCTGATCGGTGCGCATCATGCAGAATCGGAGCGCGCGGAGTGGTTGCCACTGACAGGCGCGTTACGTGTGGGCATCACCGCGGGGGCGAGCACCCCGAACAACAAGATCGGTGAAGCGGTGGCGCGGGTCTTTTCCATTCGCGGCATCGATCCTGGCTCGATCACCTGAGGAGCGTCGCCCGACGCGGGGGGGCGATGCCGGACGCGCGTGGTAGA
This sequence comes from uncultured Gemmatimonas sp., assembly GCA_964456595.1. Classification (GTDB taxonomy): domain Bacteria; phylum Gemmatimonadota; class Gemmatimonadetes; order Gemmatimonadales; family Gemmatimonadaceae; genus Gemmatimonas. Next base: position 9,002 of record CAYWCJ010000175.1, read on the forward strand.
GGTCGCCGTGGGCCGTGACGGCGTGGTAACGCGCGGGGTACAGCGGGTGATTCGTCGCCACTCCCCCCCCGTCCTGGAGGTTGCATGACCGCGAGCGCAATGCCGCATCGATACGGCGCGCAGTTCCGCACGCAGTTCCGCGCACGGTTCCGCGCACCGTTCCTGGTCACCGCCTCGTTGGTTGGTGCGGTGATGCTGACGGGTGCGTGCGGAGAGAGCACGGCGCCGTCGCCAAACGCGCCGGTGGATTCGTTGCTGGCGTTGCCTCGGGCGCTGACGGCCACGGAGCGCGCGGGAATCGCGAGTGGCAATCAGTTCGCCCTGTCGCTGCTCAAGCAGGTTGCGCCGGTCACCAGCAAGAATGTCCTGCTGTCGCCGCTCAGCGTGTGGACCGCACTCGGCATGACCATGAACGGCGCTGCCGGTACGACGGAAGCCGAGATGCAGCGTACGCTGGGCTGGACCGGTCGTACGCGCGCTGAATCGAATGTGGCGTATCGCGACCTGTCCGCGTTGCTGCCGTTGCTGGACGCGGCGGTGAAGGTGAAGATCGGCAATGCGATCTGGGTGCGCGC
>CAYWCJ010000176.1:0-7554 GCA_964456595.1 uncultured Gemmatimonas sp.
GCTCGATTACATGGGCGCGTTCGCCGTCACCACGGGGCACGGTCTGGAAACACTGGTGGCCGAGTTCGAGGCCGATCACGACGACTACAACTCGATCATGGCCAAGGCATTGGCCGACCGGCTGGCCGAAGCGTTTGCCGAACGGCTCCATCAGCGCGTGCGCACCGAATTCTGGGGCTACGTGGCCGGCGAGTCGCTCGACAACACGGCACTGGTGCAGGAGAAGTATCAGGGAATCCGGCCGGCGCCGGGGTACCCGGCCTGTCCGGACCACAGCGAGAAGGGAACACTGTTTGCCCTCACCGAGGCGGAATCGCGGGCCGGGATCGTGCTCACGGAGAGCTATGCCATGTTTCCGGGCGCGAGTGTGAGCGGCTGGTACTTCTGGCGCCCCGAGTCCACCTACTTTGGCGTCGGCAAGCTGTTGCCCGATCAGCTGGATGAGTACGCCACCCGTGCCGGACATGAAGCGCAGGGCTCCCGCTGGACCACGATGCTGGCTGCGGGGTAGCTTTTCCGCTGCATCGAACGTGACAGCTTGGGCCCGCCATGCGTCCATGACGTGCCCCCCAACTCCACAAAGCCATGACCCTTCCTGCATCCGCGAGTCCCACTCCCAGCCTGGCTCCGCGCGCCGCGATCGCCGCCCTCAGGGGGATCGCGCCGATCGAGCTCGCAGCGTACGCGCTGACCGGAATGATTTTCGTGCTGCTGTTCGCCAAGCCGGCGTCGCTCATGCTCGACGCCTGGTGGAACGACCCGAACTCGGGGCACGGCCTGCTGCTGGCGCCGCTCTCCATCTGGTTCGCCTACAAGAGCGGCATCGCGAAGAACGCCAAGGCGCAACCCATCCTCGGCATCTCCATCCTGCTGTTCGCGGTGGTCTCGCGCTACGCCGCCGATCTCGCCGCCGAACTGTTCGTCATGCGCGGCTCGATGCTCATGGCGATGGCCGGACTGGTGGTCTGGTACGGCGGCATTCGCCAGCTGCTGCATTGGTGGCTGCCGTTCACGCTGACTGCGCTGTCCATTCCGATTCCTGAAGTCATTCTGAACACGGTCGCGCTGCCGCTGCAGCTCACCGCCTCCAAGAGCGGCGCGAGTCTGCTCGAGTGGCGCAAGATTCCGGTGCTGCTCACCGGCAACGTCATTCGCATTCCGGGGCAGGAGCTCTTTGTCGCCGAAGCCTGCAGTGGGCTGCGCTCACTGACGGCGCTCATCAGCCTGGGCGTCCTGCTCGGCGCGCTCTTCCTCAAGCACTGGCCCACCCGTTTGCTGCTGGTGCTCGTGACCATCCCGATCGCCATCCTCATCAACGGATTCCGCGTGTTTCTCACCGGTTTCCTGGTGCTCTTCGTGAGCCCGGAGATGGGGCAGGGGTTCATGCACACCGGAGAAGGCATGGTGACCTTTGGTGGTGCATTTCTGCTGACGGGTCTCGTGACGTGGCTGTTGGGCTACGCCGAACGGGTGCCTGCATACTTTCGCCAACGGAGTGTCGCATGACGAACAAGGCGCAGCTGTTTGTGCCGAGTGGTGTGCTGCTGGCCGGCCTGCTGCTCATCTCCGGCATTCGCGAGCAGTACACGGTGAAATCGCCGCAGCCGATGAATGCGATTCCCAGCACGTTCGTGAACGTGACCGGCAAGGACATCGTCATCGACACGCTGGAGCAGCGCATCGCCGGGATGTCCGACTACGCCATGCGCACCTTTGGCCCCGATTCGAACCCCAACTTCTCCGTGTACGTGGGCTATTACGACAGGCAGGTACAGGGGAAGACGATTCACTCGCCCAAGAACTGTCTGCCCGGTGCCGGCTGGGACATCCTCTCCAGTTCGCGCGTGCCGGCGCCCAGCGGTTCGGCGGGTGCAACGGTCAATCGTGTGCTGCTCTCCAACAAGGGCAATCGCGCGCTCGTCTACTACTGGTATCAGGGACGCGGTCGGCTCGAGTCGAGCGAGTACGTGGTGAAGTGGAATCTGCTGCGCGATGCGGCATTGTACGGCCGCACCGAAGAGGCGCTCGTGCGCATTGTCGTACCGCTGCCGCGTGTGGCCAGCAGCAAGGGGTACAGCGACAGCGATCCCGATGTGATCAAGGGCGATTCGCTCGCGCGCGCCGTGGCCAAGCAGCTCGAACCGGCCGTGGCGAGAGTGCTGCCCGCCGGGCCGACTACCTGAACAACCAACGGAACTCATGGCGTCATACGAACAAGCCCTGGTCGTCGTGCAGGGCGTCATTCGCGATCTCAACGATCAGCAGGTCGCACCGGTTGAATTGTCGGTAAGCGAGGACGCGCCGCTGATCGGCCCTGGCGGTTCGCTCGATTCGCTGGGGCTCGTGTCGTTGCTCGTGGCGGTCGAGGAAAGTGCGAGTGCTGCCGGATGGAAGCCGCTGGCCCTGCTCGAGGATACGTCGCTCTACGGTGAAGGTGCGTCCTTCTCGGTTCGCCAGGTGGCCGAACTCATTCGAGACCGGACCGAAGGCTGATGGCATCGCAGATTCACCTGGTCAGCGACTTCAACATCGAGCCGTTTGCCAGATTGCTGCGCGCGCAGGAAAAGGCGCACGGCTTCACGGTGCGCGCAGCCGACTTCGGGCAGGTGATTCCTGGCTTGCGTGCTCCGACTGAACCGTTCGCGAGCGGTGACATCGTGCTGGTGTGGGCGCGGGCAGAACGCATGGTCGCCGGTTTTGCGCGGGTGCTCGACTACGAGCCGGTGCCGGAAGATGCACTGCTGGCCGAGGTGGACGACTACGCCGAGGCCGTCCTGCACGCCGCCAGACAGTGCGCGATGGTGCTGATCGTCGACTGGACGATGCCACTCGGCTATCGCGGACTGGGTCCGCTGAACGGTCGTCGTGGTATCGGCGCGGGCGCGCACCTTGTGCAGATGCAGGCGCATCTCGCGCGACGACTCGAGGGCGCAGCCAACGTGTTCTCGTTGTCGCAGGCGTCGTGGACAGCGGCCGTTGGTACCGCTGCGGCCACGCCAAAGATGTGGTACGCGGCCAAGGTGCCATTCAGTCCGCAGGTGTTTGCCGAAGCGGCGGCCGACGTGCGATCGACGATCGCCGGATTGCGCGGCGAAGCGCGACGCGTTGTGGTCGTCGATCTCGATGACACCATGTGGGGCGGCGTGGTGGGCGAGACCGGATGGCAGGGTTTGCAGCTGGGCGGTCATCATCATCTCGGCGAGGCGTTCGTCGATTTTCAGCGTGCACTCAAGGCGCTGCAGCGTCGCGGTATTCAACTGGCGATCGCCAGCAAGAACGATGAGGCAGTGGCGATGGATGCAATCACCTCGCATCCGGAGATGGTGCTGCGCCGCGACGATTTCAGTGCGTGGCGCATCAGCTGGCAGGACAAGGCCACCGGCATTCGTGAACTTGCCGACGAGCTGAATCTCGGTCTCAAGAGCTTGGTCTTTCTCGACGACAACGCGAGTGAACGCGGTCGGGTACGCGAACTGTTGCCCGATGTGCTGGTGCCCGAGTGGCCCGCCGATCCGACGCGCTATGTGCAGGCGCTGCATGCGCTCCGCTGCTTCGATGTCACCACCATCAGCGCCGAAGATACCTCGCGCACGCAGATGTATGCGGAAGAGCGCGAGCGTCGTGAAGCGGCACGCGGCACCGGCGGCCCCGATGCGTGGCTCGACTCGCTCGGCGTTGTCGTGGAAGCACAGCTGCTCACTGCCGACGATCTTCCGCGTGCGACGCAGCTACTCAACAAGACGAATCAGCTCAATCTCGCCACGCGCCGCCTCAGCGAAACGGAGCTGAGCGAGTGGGCCGCAGCTGACGGACGCGAAGTCTGGACCTTTCGTGTGAGCGATCGTTTTGGCCAGTCGGGGCTGACCGGCCTGTTGAGTGTGGAGCATGAGGGCGCGCGCACGCGCATCGTCGACTATCTGCTCAGCTGCCGCGTGATGGGGCGCAAGGTGGAGGAAACGATGCTTCATCACGCGTGGACGCGCGCGCGCGCGCACGGTGCGGTGGAACTCGAAGCGATGTTCAGTCCCACCGAACGGAACGGGCCGTGTCTGCAACTGTGGCGTGCCTCGGGGTTCGCGGAATCGCCGGAACATCGATTCGCGTGGCAGGCGGACGCCGAGTATCTCCGTCCGGCCAGCGTGTCGCTCGAAGTGAACGGACTCGCCGCCCGCGACGCACACGTGGCCAGCGACGCACACGCTGTCTGATGTCCGCGCGCGGTCAGAGCTCACGTGACTGGCTGAAAATCCAGATCATCCGCGCGCTCGCACTGCCACCGGTGCGGGCACTCGCGCGTCCGGTGTACGCCGGCGAGGGCGTCATCTTCACGTTGCATCGCGTCGTCGAGTCGCCGCAGGACACGCTGGTGCCGGGCATTGCCATCACCACGGCGTTTCTCGAAGCGATGATCGCGCTCATTCGCCGCAGCGGCTATGACTTCGTGCCGCTGAGCGAGGTGCCCGCACGATTGACCGGCAATGCGCGACGCGGGCGATGGGTGTGTCTCACCTTCGACGATGGCTATCGCGACAACCTGACGATCGCGAGCCCGGTGCTCACGCGTCACGGCGTGCCGTACTCGCTTTTTCTCGTCTCGGACTGGGTGACGGGTGCGCGCACGTACAACGCCGCCGTGCTGGAGCAGTTCGTGCTCGATCACCGCGAGGTGACGTTCACGCATGCGGGCGTGCGGTACGCGTTTGCCACGAACACGTTCGCGGAGAAGATGTCGGCGTACGCCGCCATCGACCTGATGCGCTGGCGCGATCGCACGTTCGATGCGGCGTTGCCTTCGGTGCTGCTCGCGCAGGGGCGGAGCGCCACCGACGTGATGCAGCAGCTGTTCCTGCAGTCGGGCGATGTGCGACAGATCGCGGCCGACGGATGCTGCGAGCTGGGATCGCACACGCGGACGCATCCCGCCCTCGCGCACCTCCCCGAATCCGACGCGCGCAGTGAACTGCAGGACAGTCGGGCCGCACTCGCCACGCTGCTGGGCCGCGCCCCCGACCTGATCGCGTATCCGTACGGGTCGGCAGGCCAGTGTGGTCCGCGCGAGTACCAGCTGGCAGAGGCGTGTGGTTATCGTGTGGGGGTGACGACGCGCATCGGCAATGTCTTTCGCTCGGATGCGTCGCATCCGCTGTCGCTGCCGCGTACGGGGCTCAGTCTGCATCCTCACGGTCATTCGAAGGAGTTCATCGTGTCGGTGCTGGCGGGATCGAGGAATGCGTTGATGAATCGCGGGCGGCGCGCGCGTGACTGAAACCGCAATTGGACCGCCGCTGGCAGCAGGCCGTATTCGCCCCGCGGTCCGCGCCGACAAGGATGCGGTGGCGCGCATGCTTGCCAGCGAGTTTGCGCACGGTGTGCCAGCGGCGTCATTCGCCCGCCTCTTCGAACACGCGTGGAGCAGCGAGGATCGGCTTGGCCTGGTGGTCGAAGCAGACTCCCGTGTCGTCGGCTATCTGGGAACCGTGTACAGTGACCGCGTCGATGCGTCCGGGCGCGCGTACACGGTGTGCAGTCTTTCGTCATGGTATGTGCAGCCGGCTTACCGCTCGATGGGGTTGGCACTGCTGCTCCGGACGATCAATCAGCGCGGAGTGTCGGTCGTCTCGCTTTCGCCGAATCAGAATGCGGCACCCGTCTATCTCAAGTGCGGAATGACCGAGATCTCGCCCGGTTTCGAGCTCTACCCGGCCTGGCATGGCGTGACCGCATCCGCGTCGTTGTTCCGTGGTCCGCGCCTGCTGACAAATCACCGCGAGATCCGCGCGCTGCTTCCGGCGCATGAGCAGCGCCTGCTGGACGATCACGCCGCGTATTCCTGTGCACACTACGCGTTCGTGCAGGAACACTCGGTCGCGTATCTCGTGACGAAGCGTCGCGTACGCCAGTCGTTTCCACGTCTGCCCATCACCGAGATCCTCTACTTCAGCGACCAACCGCTTGTGTGGCAGTACTTTCCCCGCATTGTCGCGGGTTTGTGTGTGGCGGAGCGGTGCGTCGGCGTTGCAGTGGACCGCGCGCTGCTGGGCATCGACGTGCCACCGGGCGGGCAGCTGCGGTCGCGCCTCCGAGTTGGCAAGGGACCCGATATCGCACTCGCCGCGCGGGACACGCTGTACTCGGAGATGGTGCTGCTCGACTGACCTGCTCCGTGAAACATCATACCACCAGTCTCCGATGCATCTTCATCATTTGGGCTTCGTCGTTCGGAACGCCGCGCAGGCGTTGCGGCATTTCCCAGCTCCGCAATTCGGGATGCTCACACCGCCCATCGACGACTCGCTGCAGCGGGTCGTTGTGCAGTTCTTCCGGGAAGTCGATGCGGACACCACTTGGGAAATCGTGTCGCCCCTCGGCTCCATCGCCGACTCACCCCTCTCGGCCCGACTCAAGCGCGGCGGGGGCATCGATCACGTCTGCTACGAACTGGCGCCTGGAGATCGCTCGATCGATGACACCATCGCGCATGAAGTGGCCCATGGTGCGATCGTGCTCTGCAAGCCGGTGATGGCGGCGGCGTTTGGCCGTCGGGTAGCGTTCGTGTTTCGTCGCAGCGGGGCAGTCGTCGAATTTGTCGAGCCGCGTCTTGCTGGACAGGTCGTCTGACCCCAGCGCGCTGTGGTCACATGGCAGGCTGACCGTGTCGCTCGTTCCATCCGTTACCATTCCTGCGCAATGAGATCGCTCCTTTACAAGCTGTATCGACTCCTCGAATCGCGGATCGCTCCGGGGTTGGCATACAGCCAGACCACGTACGGCGACGTGCTCAACGCTCGTGTTCCTGAGCATGCGCGCTGGCTCGAACTTGGATGCGGGCATCAGCTCTTGCCTGAATGGGACCTCGAGAAAGAGCGACGCATCGTGAACAGGGCCGACTTCGTGGTCGGTCTCGATCCAGATCACGAGGCCATCCGCAAGCACACATCGATCGCGCACCGCTTGGCTGGGTGGGGCGATCAACTCCCGTTCGCCGATTGCAGCTTCGATATCGTCACCATGAACATGGTGGTGGAGCACCTTGAACATCCGGCCACCGTCTTCGGCGAAGTGCGTCGCGTGCTGAAGCCGGGTGGCGTGGTGGTGTTCCACACACCGAACCGCGAGGGCTACGCAACGCAGGTTGCGGCGATGTTACCGGAATCAGCGAAAGCTCCACTGGCCCGGCTGCTTCATGGTCGGGCGGCGGATGACGTGTACCCGACGTTCTACCGGTGCAATACGGTGCGGGATATCCGTACGGTGGCCTCCGACGCCGCACTCGAGGTCGTTTCCATCGACTTCATTCGCAGCAGCGCGCTTACGGCGATGGTTCCGCCGTTCGCGGTGGCCGAACTCGTCTGGCTTCGTGCCCTTGAGTCACCGGGACGCGCCGAGCTCCGTCCGAATGTCATTGGGACCATGACGCGGACGGCGAGTACCAGCTGAAACAGGACGGAATGCGTCGCCTGAGTCTGCGCGAAACAACGGGCCGTAGGTGAGCGTCACGTCCGAACCGAACCGAACCGAACCGAACCGAACCGAACCGAACCGAACCGAACCGAA
>CAYWCJ010000176.1:7654-9560 GCA_964456595.1 uncultured Gemmatimonas sp.
CGAACCGAACCGAACCGAACCGAACCGAACCGAACCGAACCGAACCGAACCGAACTGTTTCGAAGTGTCAGACCATTGTCGCGCGAGTTCCGCTCCGTCGATTGTCCTCGGTGACGCCGAGCACGAAGTCGCCAAAAGGTTACTGGCCTTTGTCGAACTGGCTCCCTACCTTCTGCGTGCTCGCCCGCATGAGTCGGCTTGCCGACACACCCACGTCCGTGGCAATGTTTGAACGACCACTGGCCGGTACGACCAGGGGGAAGGGAGCCATTCGTTGTCACGTAGCAGGCGAGTCCGCAACCGCATCAAATGCTTACGGTTGTCGGTCTTCGTGATCACCGTCACGCTGTCGGCATCCTGTGACACACCACCCGTTGCGTCACCATCACGCACTCGTCCACCCAACAGACAGAACATGTCGGCCATAAGGTCGCAGTTTGATATTCCGCACCGTCGAAGGTTCGGATCTGTCGAAACGGCAAACCTGGCGAAAGCCAGGGACGCAAAGCCACGAAGCTACAGCGGGGACGCACCTGCCATGCTCGTCGGGCCGCCGAAGCAATCATGAAGAGAGGATCGATGTTCGCTGCACCCGGCAGGAAGTTGGCGTCACGCTGCACCTTTGCAGTGCTTCTCGCGGCGGGCGTGTCCGCCTGCACCGAGAAGACAACGGAGCTCGTTGCCCCCGAGATCGAATCTCGTGCAGAATTCGTGCCCGTAACCACAGGATCACTGCTTTCCGGATTGGCCATCCCGGTCGGCGCTGATCGTCAGCTCAGTCTCTATGGTTCGAAGATCTATCCGTGGCGCCGTTCCACCGGCACCACTTACAGCTCGCGGAACACCAACATCGCGTCGGTGAATTCCAAGGGGCTCGTGCATGGCATCGCGAACGGCAAGACGTATGTCATCGTGCGCTACAGCACCCTCGTCGATTCGTCGCTCGTGACCGTGGGTACCGGTGTCTCGCTCTCGGTGTCGCCTGCGTCGGCGACAGTGGCAATTGGCAACACGGTTCAGCTCGTCGTCGGTGGAGGATCGACTGGCATTACCTTCACCTCCAACGACACTTCCGTCGTGACCGTCTCGACCGCCGGCGTCGTCACCGCGAAGGCGGCTGGCAGCACCACCGTTCGCGCGCGCAACTCTGGTGGCGCTGACGCGACCATGCAGGTATCCGTTCCAATGGTCTTTTCTCCCGCGAGTGTGGTAGTCGCCGTCGGCAGCACTGCGTCAATCACGCTTGGCGCGCTCGGCACGCAGTGTCGGACTGGCACGCGCGCCTACGTCGCCGCGAATCCGAGCGTCGCCACGGTCAGCTCCACGGGCGTTGTCACCGGCGTCACCGCAGGAACTACGAGCGTGCAGATCACCGCGGGTGGTTGCCTCGGAACCATTCCCGTCTCAGCGACACCAGTCACCAATAACCAACAGGTGCCGGCTGGCGCGGTTGCCGTCAACCTGCATCGCTTTGTGGGTGCTGCCGGTGCGGTCACATTCTCCACGGGTCTGCCGCTTCCGAAAGGCAAGCTGCCGAGCAGCCAACTCACGAATGTACGCGTCTACCTTGGCGGCATTGAACAGCCGATCTTTCTGAAGGCGCTTGGTGGCCTCAATTCCGACGGCTCGCTGCGCTCGATTCTGATTCAGGGTCGTCTCGTTGCTCCCGCTGCCGGTCAAAGCCTTGCCGGCTACATCACCTTTGATACGCCGCGCGCCACGACCAATCTGGCGCAGGTTGCCGCGCCAGCAACTCTGGAAGCTGCACTGCTGCCGAGCTCGGCGGCATATCTCGTCTCGACCAATGCCGCTGGTCCGATGATCACCTCGGCGCAGATCCCGGTCGCTCCGGCGATGCTCCGTGCGCACGAAGCGGATTTCGAGACCATGGCGCCAACGATTTTCT
>CAYWCJ010000177.1:0-9533 GCA_964456595.1 uncultured Gemmatimonas sp.
CGCGCCGTACGTTCGCCGGATACTCGACCGACGCCGATTGAATTTCCTATCCCACAAGTCGAGCAGTATTCGAAAGGGTTCAGGTGGTTTGCTTATACTGTCCCATCTTTGTTGTGGTCGAGCATGGCCATCGGCGCATCTCCCATCGCTCTAAACTCGAACGATCCGTAGCCTCAAGTGACACCAGCACATGATTCGGTCTCATGGCATGCGCGCGCGCGTGGATGTGAAGACGGCACGCCGCTCGCTGCGCGCTCCCTACGCCGACAGCAGCTGTCCGACCGCTCCTAAGAAATCCGATACACGGAACGGCTTCTGAATAAATGCCGCGTCGGCATGATTCGCGAGAATTGACTGCGACTCATTTTCCATGTATCCGCTCACGAGCAAGACTGGGGTCGAGTGGCCTTCCTCACGTAACTGTTGCAAGAGGGAGGTCCCGCTGAGTCCGGGCATCGAGACGTCGCTGACGATCAGCGCCACCCGCTCGGACATGGTCCGGAACAGGGCAAGGCCGGTCCGTCCGTCATTGGCCGTGTGCACGACGAAGCCCACGCGCTCGAGGATTCGGCGAGAGACCTCGCGGACTCCGGCCTCATCGTCAATCATCAGCACCACCCGCCCGTCTCCGATAATTGACGGCGCCTGCCTCGGATCCGCCGCGCGAGGTGTCGCCGGCAACGCGCTTGGGTGGAAGAGCAGCGAGAAGGTGGTGCCCACTCCTGGGGTGCTCTCCACACTAATCAGGCCGCGGTGTCTGCTGATGATCCCGAGCACCGCGGCGAGACCGAGACCTCGGCCTGTCAGCTTGGTGGTGAAGAACGGGTCGAAGACGAGATCGAGCGTCTCCTTGGTCATCCCGTGACCGGTATCCGCAATCACCACTTCGATAAAATCGCCAGGGGCGAGCAGATCCCCACCCCGAAAGGTGTCGAGGAACTGGCGGTTGGCCGAGCGCAGGGCCGTTGTGACAACGATGTTCCCGCCCGTCGCGTCGACCGCCTCGGCCGCGTTGACCAGCAGATTCATGAAGACCTGACGAAGTTGCGCCTCGTCGGCATTGATAGCGGGAAGGTCGGGCGCCAGTCGATACGAGACGGTTGTCAGCGAACCGGTTGCCACGCGAAGCAACGTGCCCATTTCATGCAGGAGTTCCGACACGGAAATCGGCTGGACGATGAACTGTCCACGGCCGGCGTACGCGAGGAGCTCGCGGCACAAGTCCGCAGCGTGTTGTGCCGCCGTATTGATCGCGGAAATATTCTCCACCGCACCGGCATTCGCCGGCAACGAATCCACCGCGAGGGTGGCGTTCGCCACAATGGTCGTGAGGAGATTGTTGAAGTCGTGCGCAATGCCGCCGGCCAACACGCCGATGCTCTCGAGCTTCTGATGCTGCATCATGTTCTGTTCGAGCCGGAGTCGCTCCGCTTCGAGGGTTCGGCGTGCCCGGATGTCGGTGGCGATGTAGAGCGTGCCGATCAGGCTTCCGTCGTCGTCCGTGATGGGGTCAATCAGGAGCGAAACCGGAATGGCGCTACCGTCCGCCAATTTGGCTTCGACCTCACGGCGCTCGCGTACGGATCCGTCCTCGCTGAAGAAATGTGCCGGATGCTCGGCCACTGTCAGCGGCGCTACCCCGAACACCGCCTCCGCCGCTGGCAGCTGATCAGCGTTGGCACCCGTGAGTTCCAGAAATGCCTGGTTTCCGTACACGGACCGCCCAACATCGTCGGTCATGATGATTGCGTCGCTTGCCGCGTCCACCGCGGCATGGATACGCGCGAACTGCAGGCGCGTCATGCGCTCGAGCGGGGGCAGGAGGTCAAGCACGATTTGCACGAGGACTCCCCGTACATCCTCGGCGATCAGGAGCTCTTCACGGCTCCATGGACGAGCGCGCCCGCGACGGAGCTCGCGCCATTCCTCGAACGAGCCCCTGGGCGAGAGTCGAGCGACTCCCCCAGTGTCCACCTGAGCTTTTGTTGGAGCACCCGCCCAGCGCACGGCTCGGGATTCCTCAGGACGGAACCACAGCACGTACCCCGGCCGGTCATCACCGAGGTTGAGCGCGAGCAGACCGCTGGCCATGGGGGCGAAATCGGCAAATGCCGGATTGATGAGCCCAAGGCCATCAAACGCGACCACGCGTTCCATGCCGAGCTGCTGCAGCCAGGTTACCAACTCGCGCACGACTTCTTTTGAAGGTGTCGTCCCTCCGGTGAAGACGCCGTTCTCCGTCACCACGGCTAGTCCTTCGCTGGGAATGATCTCCTGTAACTGCACCGCGACTTCCTCGAGGCCGCCACCAGTACGCATCAACCGCTGAATCACCGACTGCTTGGCGCTTGCCGCGCGAGCCCGTGCGGACGCGAGTATGTGGTTCTGCTGCACGGTGAGCTGGACCGACACGAACTCTGACAGCATGTCGCTTGCCGCCCGCATGGCGTACGAGGGCCACTTGGGGGTGCGGTGATGGCAGGCGATCAACCCCCAGAGGGCGCCATCAATGATGATGGACACCACGAGAGTGGCTGTGACCTGCATGTTGCGCAGGTACTGCAGATGCACGGGTGACATGCTGCGCAGTACCGCGTAGCTGAGATCCAGCGGACGCGCCGCAGTCTCCGCGCTGGCCGTGACCAGTGGCACCGGAGCGCCATCCACATTGCCGAGCGCTCGCACTCTGCTGCGCAGATATAACGCCCGCGCCTGAGCCGGAATGTCGGCCGCCGGATAGTGCAGCCCGAGGAAGGGTTCGACGTCGTTATGGCGCGCCTCGGCGATCACTGTACCATTGCCGTCGTCGTCGAATTGATAGACCATGACGCGGTCATAGCCGGTAACTCGGCGCACCTCATCCGCGACGCTGTCACCGAGCGCGTGCAAGGCCTGTTCGCCTTGGTTCTCCGCAGCCACTTGCTGGAACGTCTCGGCGATCGCCGATGTCCCGAGCGTGGAAGCTGCGGTGGCTGCTTCGGCGCGTCGCAGGGCCATTGAAATATTTGAAACCGCAGACGCCGTGCTCGCCAGCGTGACGTCCAGCGCGTGATCTCGTGGTTCGAGCACCAGCTCGACGATCACTCGATCCTGAGAGCGATGTGCGAAAACCATGCACTCGGCGAGCAGGGCGGGGAGCAGCGGGAGGTCAACGAAAAGGACACTGCCCTCGCGGCTGTCGCGCATTAGCGTCCGAATCCGCTGCACGAGTTCCTTGCTTAGCGTTGTTTCGGCCGGGCTCGTGAGGATCGTGGCCAACGAACCACCGAAAAATGCTGTGGCGTTCGCGCTCACGAAGAGGATCGTCTTCAGCCGTTCGTCCAGCCCGAGCAGCACGCCCCGTGGCTGAATACTTCCGGGGATATGGATAGGCTCCGAGGCGCAAAGCGCAAGCGCGTCCGCATTGATGTCATAGGGATCCGCCGCGTTGTTCATCTCAGGAGTGCCATTTAAGGGAAGCTGCTGCCCATTTCGCCGGAACTCAGTTGAACCCGCTTTGAGAGGATAGCTCCACATTATGCCCTTCGCCAGCCGAGTTTCACGAACGGGTCTCGGAACGCGCGGTAGTCTCTGAGCTGGGGCCACCAAGCGCCGTTCTGCCGGACACGATACGGTGGGAGGCCTCGCTCCAGGCTCTGTCGACGTTGGGAGCCGTCCGGGTGTTCGCGTCCAACTGCGGCGTCACTCTGGAGACGCGGGGCACATATGTCGGATTTTCGGCGATTGAAAAGCGCAGTCAACAGGCGGGGCATCCGACGGCGATTATGCAGCTGTCCGACCGCGACGGCATTCCGTCGTCAAAGTCTTTCTCGTCTTCGGTGAACGGGAAGATGACAGGACGGCGCGACGTCAGTCATTCCACTTGGCAACGAACTGCGTTGAGGGGGCGTCTGCGAGCAAGACGGCGCGTACGCTGATGTTGCGATGACGCCAGAAACGATGTTTGAGCCATGACGAACAGTTACCGCTCGTCGACGCTCGAAGGGATGGCCGTGCTGACCGAGCGCGCACCATCGAACCTGACACGAACGCTCAGAAAGTCCGTGGCGGTCGGGCGAAACCTCTGAAGACGCCGTTGGTGCGCGTGCGGAAGCAGAGTATCGCGACTGGTAGGAAGTAAAGTGCGCGATAGAGCAAGTCGGCAGGTCCGGTAGACGTCTTAAAATGCGCAGCCACCTCGTGGGTCGTCGAATAGATGACGCTGCGTGCGCAGGCACGTAGGGGACGCCGAGCGAAGCATTCCGATCATGTCATGCGGGAATTAGCGGACTCGTGCGATCGCGTAAGTGGGATGGTCATCCGCACACACGACTTTGCAGTGCGCAGCGCGGGGACGGTCAGCAGACTTGCGCGGCAGTCTGACTCTGCGCCTCTGCGTACTCAGCGCCTCTGCGTGATCCGTTCTCCACGCGTCAGCCAGCACACCTCACACCGACATTGCGGTCTCGCCGGAACCTTTCCCGCTGGAAAGGCGTGCCCAAGTTCGCCTGAAACGAGCCCGCTTCGACGTAGGCAATTTCCGAAATGCCGTCCGGGGAACCCGGAAGTACGGTATCGAACCCTCCGTCGTGAATTTGCGGAAGCGCCGCGTGCCCGGCGTCGCCAATTCGCACCAGCGTTCGGAACTCCTGCATCCAGAATTGCCGGCCCACGTTGCCCGGATTGATATACACCGTCACGACACGTTGATCGCCGTCTGAAATCGCTTCCATCGGGAATCGATACATGAATCCCTCAATCACCACTTCGGGGAAATGCGCCGTACTGAACGTCAACGCATCATCCGACCGTTTAGTGAAGATCCGCGCAACATGCGCGTATACCTCTTCGAGCGTCACACCGGCAGGTCTGTCAGGCATCGGAAATTCCATGTTCGTACATACTCAGCCAACTCGGCCAACAAGAGTGGTGTTCACTTGTGCACGGCGGGCGGTCGCCTCCGCGTCTAGGACTTGCCGAATCAAAATGCGCAATTGCGCAAGCCCCGCCGATTCGGCCTCGAGTATCCGCTGGCGCTCGGCTTCTTTTGTTTCGGGGTCGGCGGATGCGCCTACTTGCCAGTTCACAAGCAGCTCGATCGACGCCTCCCGGTGCGCGGTGGTGAAGGCCTCACGACCGCCTATGTCGTCCGACTGCCGAGTTGAGTCAGGAACAGCGGGATCGTTGGTGCTCATGGCTAGACCTGCTTGAATGAGATTATCTGTGGACATCGCCAACTATTCATCCGACTCTTCGAGCGCTTTCTGCGCAGCTAGTGCTGCGCGGATGGCGGCCATTTTTTGGGCCGCTGGGGAAACCCCTCTCCGAGTTGCTGCTTCTTTGTCGGTATATCCCTGAGCACGCAATTCAAAGGCTTCAAGACCAGTTGCGCTCATCGCTGTCTTTCCGAACTTCAGTCTGTCATTCACCTCAAACTCGTGCGCAACATCGTGTTTCGACGCAATAGGGCCGAGATCGTCCAGTGTGTAGAGATCCTCGCCGTACAGCTTCTTGAGCCGGTTTCTCCACACGTTGCGAGCGATTGCCTTCAGCCACGCGCGCAGTGATTTGTCCCGAGCGAAGGTATGGCGTGAATTGAAGCTCCGCATGAGCGTCTCTTGTGTGAGATCCTCCTTTTCGTCGCCGGCGCCCATAGATACAAAGAGTGTTACGAGCTCGATAAAAAAGACCTTGTTGAACTTCTGCCACTCCCACTCATTTCCTTCTTGCCAAGCGATAACGTCGACTTGAGCTGAGTTTTTGTCGGGCGAGTGCACGGCAGGCGGATTCGTCATTTCAGCTGGTGACGGGGACTTCGTCAGATTCCCTTTTCGCGCACCGCGGGAGGACACTGGTGAACCTGCACGGTTGAAGGCCAGAAATTGGTCGCTGCTGTCGGCTCTGACTTACCATACCGGTAAAAGCTTTCAGAAGTAACATGACAATTTCTCGGTTTTAGGCTGACTCATCCATTGAACGTGGTGGCACCTGACATACTCGCGGAATGGTCCACTCGGCTCCCCGCACGCTGCGCCCTATTGCAGGCGCAGCGGTGCTTGGTAACCAGGTGAATCATGGTGGACAACACTCGCCGTTCGCTCTCGCAGGTCAGGACTTCGGCGACGCCGTCGCCGTACGCGGCGCCTCGCCAAGCAGTGCACGCTCCAGCCCCCACACCGGCGTCACGATAGCCCAAGGCGCAATGCGGTTAATCTCGGCGCGCCGGCGCTCGTAGTGCTCAGCGCGCCCGCCGGCAGGAACGGTGGCGGGCGAGAGAAGCACGAGTACCACCTTCGCGCCGACCGGTGTTTGAATCACACGCGATTTGCCCTCGCTACAACTTTCAATTCCGTCCGACAACGCCACGATTGTCGATCCCGCGGGCGCCGCAGCGATGCGCTGCAACAGATCAGACAGAGACGTGCAACGAGGAACGTGACTGGGGCGAACCGCGAGCGCTGTTGTGAGTGCGGTAACAGCCCGGTTTTCATCGCGGCGATAGCGCTCGAGTTCGCCTGCTCGCAAGACATCACACTTAGCCTTGGCTTGGTCCAACCGCCGCGCGCGAGCAACGGCAAACAACGTTTCCGCCTCAGACAGGTGCACGGCACCACACTGAGTGAGTGCGAGCAGCGGCCACGCAATCGTTGTGTGTGGCATCACCGTCCACGCATCGTCGGACCAGGTAGTGATGGACCAGGACACCGCGTTGAGCGTGCGGCTTACGAGCGGTACAACGCGCACAACTTCACGCTTCGCCGCTTGCAATTCGACGGCCAGTACGCTGCCGCTGCCGTCCGAATAGATCGCGGCTGCCCCGGCCGGTGTTGCCACTGCCATGGACATCGTGGCCGGCGCTCCCTGCGCTGCAAGTTGATGCGGATGCAGCCCACCAACGATCAAGGAGGCTGTCAGGAGCATCAGCGCAACCGTTCGTGAACTGGCCAGCGGCATCTGCGCGGCGCTGTAGAGTGAACGGGGCGCGACATCAACACAGGGTGAAGTGTTCTCGGTATCCGACTGTCGCTGCCCTTCGTTGCCTGCGTCTTTGATCGTCCGCCGGGTCGCCTGCTCAACAACATGCAGGCTGCGATCCAGTCGATCGGCGCGCTGCCACATGTCGGCATGTCGACCCGACCATCCGAAAAGTTCGCAACACGCAAACAGCAAACCGGACAACGTGGGCGTCACAAACGATACCAGCGCCGAGATCGCACCGAACATCCAGATGAGACGCAGGGCCAGCGGATCCGTGGAAGCACGGAGATAGAACAGCGCGATCAACAAAACACCCAGCACCGCCGCCATCGTGCGAATCCAACGAATCAGATGATCGCGCGCTTCAATTGGCGTCTCCGAGTAGCGCGCGAGCAGAACCGTTGCCAATCCCTTGGCCGCAAACGCCAGGATCAATGCCATCGCGATGCCGATCGTCACCGCGATCCCTGCAGGCAACACCAGGAAGATCTTCGACAACCATCCAGCGAGAATGCTCTCGAACACAATCAACGCCCATCCGCCAACACGCATCCAACGGGAAGCGATCATCTGATAGTGCACGGGTGCTGGTCGCGAACTCACAGGCAGGCGGCTGAACCACGCCTCGTACTCATTGGCAAACTGGCCTTCAACAGATGACATCGTTCGGTCCAGGACTTCGCGATGCTGGCGCACCTCCACCAACACATCCGCTGCCTCCAACTGCGCACGATGCTTGTTGCCGCCAACATTCAGCCGACGACTCAGCGAACAAGTAGAACGAGAGATTCGTGTCAATTCCGTGTTCATAACCGCCTCCAAGTGATGGTTGTCGCGCCGGAACTTCGCAGTGTCATTTCCGATTGACGCCAGTCCCGCACCTTGGAGTACCGGTATTGCCGCCCAAAGGTAACTTCCCTCGGAGATTCGATCACGTGACTTTCCGGCTCTTCACTTGACGCTGGTCTCGTTTGTGAACAGGGCGCGTAGGCTTCCCCGTCAAGCACACAGTGGAAAGCAAGACCGGTCAGCTGATGACGTTGGCCCCGAAAGGACACAGGTCTGAACGAGAAACTCAGCGGTCCGTTGCGGTCATGTGATCCTGATGGTTGTGGCGAATGGCCGCGGCGTCAGGTCGCCGAGTGCACTGTGTGGCCTGTGCTCGTTGTAGTCCGTCGCCACGCTTCGATGCTCCGCTGTGCGTGCTCGAGGGAGAGAAACTGATGCACGTTCAGACACTCGTCGCGAAAGCGTCCGTTGAAGGATTCGATGTGGCCGTTGTCGGTGGGCTTCCCTGGCCGGGTGAAGTCGAGCTCCACGCCGCGATAGAACGCCCAGGCTTTGACCCCCTTTGAGGTGAATTCCGTGCCGTGATCGAGCGTGATGGATTTCGGCAGACCCGCCTCGCCGATCTGATCTTCGAAGGCGCCCACGACATGCGTGCCCGCGAGCGAAAAACCGACTTCTAGTAACGGACTCTCTCGACTCCACTGATCCACCACGATCAACACCCGAAACTTCCGGCCGTCGAGCAGCTCATCGTGGATGAAGTCCATGCTCCAGCGCTGCCCACCGCCCGTCGGCACCGGCGCGGGGCCACGATGCAGCGCCATGTGCTTCCGGCGTTTGACGCGCATCCGCACCTGCAGGCCCTCCAGGCGATACAGCCGCCGGACGCGTTTCCGATTGACGGCCCATCGTTCGCGTCGCAGTAGCACGCAGATCCGATTGGCGCCGAACCGCGTTCGACTGTACGCCAACTCGCGAATGCGCATCCGCAGCGCGGTCTGCGCGTCCGCTTGTCCGGGCCGATACTACCCGGTTCGACTGAAGCCCGCCAGCCGACACGCCCGCACGATGCTGCCCCAAACGTGGTGTGAAACCACTCGGCCAGACCGCGTCGTCGTGTCGGCGTCAGACTTTTCTCGGAGCGCCTCGCTCAGCATATGCCTGTCGAGCGAGAGGTCGGCGACGAGCTGTTTCAGACGGGTGTTTTCTTCTTCGAGCGACCGCATGCGCCGCAGCTCACTCGCACCGAGATGGACAAAGCGTTTCTTCCAGACGTAGAAGGTCGCTTCGCTGATGCCGAGTTGTCGGCACACATCCACCACGGCGGTCCCGCTCTCCGCCTGTCGTAGCGCATACGCGATCTGCTCTTAGCTGAACTTCGACTTTTTCACGGTCCAACTCCTTCACCCATCCGGGGGTGCTGGACCACTAACCTACCGCCCGACGACTCCAGTTACGACCTGCCCAACTTTTTCGGAAGGACGTCAGATCGTACTCCGCGCGCGTACCCAGCCAGAACCACAGTAGCCCGTCCGGCGCGTCGACCGCGCGCGCGCGGTAGTGGCCCCCGATGCGGGCAGAGTGAAACCGCCCGACGCGCTAGACATGCAGGGAGGGATGCCGTGGGTTCGCTTTCAGGAGCTTGAACTGCTGGTCCGCGAGCTCACGGGCGAGCGCGACCTCGCCGTCGGCATCGTCGCCTGCCTGCAGACGCACGGCTCACGCGCCAACTGGCATCCGCACCTGCACCTCCTCGTGACCGACGGCGGCTTCCGGCCCGACGGGAC
>CAYWCJ010000178.1:0-7193 GCA_964456595.1 uncultured Gemmatimonas sp.
ATGATGACGAGCGCCGAGAAGACCCAGCCTCGCCGGCGATCGAGCACCAGGGCGAGGAGTCCAAGCATCGGCAGGAGCAGCACCAGCGCGTGCTTGACGAGCACGGTCAGCACGGCCAGCGCGGCGGCGGCGATCCAGGACGCGATCGACTCGCGGTGCCAGGCGCGCGCGACCATGGCCAACGTAAAGGCAACGAGCGCCAGCCCCGCCGCATCAGCTGTTGCGATGCGGGAGACGATGATCGCCGGTGCGAAGGCGGCGCACAGCAGCGCGGCGGCGAGTCCGGTGCGTTCGTCGAACAGACGTCGCGCGAGAAAGAAGACGCCAAGTGCGGCTGCGGTCCCCGCTGCACACGTCAGCAGCCGTGCGGCTTGCAGTCCCCCGAAGCGGTCGGCGAAGGCGACCAGGACTGGCCAGGCATACCAGCCGAACGCACTGCGCAGGTTTTCAGCAACGTCCGGCGAGCCGTCGAGGACGCCGCGCCCCATGAGAATCATGAAGCTTTCGCCTTCGAACGCGCTGTTGAACGTGAGGTCGAAGGCGCGCAGCGTGAACGCCAGCATCAGAATGACGAGCAACCAGACGCCGTGCTCCGAGGTGAGGTGCGGCGCACGGCGAAGACGATCCGAGACGACGGCGACTTCGGCACTGGCACGAGACCGGGACGCGGTGTGACGACTCAGACTCACCTCAGGGTTGGGCGGACGCCGGTTGGACGAAGCCGAGCGTTCCTGTAATTTGACCCGTGCAATCTTCCCTCACAAAAACGTGACACGGTTTGCCAGTGCTGGAGCTACGCACTCACTGACGGGTGTCCTCGCGACCGCGCAACGAAACGATCTTCTGGAGCGTGTCGCGACGCTGCTTCTGATGCTCGTGATCGGCGCGGGGCTCTGGATGCAGACGCGCACGCTCACGAACGATGCCTTTGTCGATGAGGCAACGTACATCGTGTCGGGACAGCTGTTGCGTGACGCGGCGCAGACGGGTGCCGAAACACCGCCGATCGCCACGTATCTCTCGGGCGCGCCGCACCTCTATCCTCGGCTCGCAGCGGCACTGTACGCTCGCGGCGGTCTGGAAGGTGCGCGCGTCTTCAGCTTGGCCTGCATCCTCGTCGCCGTCATCGCGGTGTATGCGGCCGCAGGCGTGCTCTTCTCCTCTCGGGTCGCCGGAATCGCGGCGGCGGCGTTGTTCTCGGTGCAGGCACCCGTGCTGTTTCTCGCCCGCTTTGCCACCTACGACGCACTGGCCCTGGCGTTGGTGGCGGTCGCACTCGCCGCGGTGATCGACCGCGGTGAGCGCACGCGCTGGCTCACGGCGGTGCTGGCCGGCGTCTGCATTGCGACAGCGGTGCTGGTGAAGTACGCATCGCTGCTGTACGCGCCGTGCATCGTGATCGTCGCGTCGCTCGTGATGCCGCCCGGCAGCCGATGGAAACGCGGTGCGGTGACGCTGGCCGCGGCACTCATCACCGGCGTGGCGCTCGCACTCGCGGGCGAGCCACGCGAGCTCTGGTCGGGCTTCGTGACGACGACGTTATCACGCTCCGTCACCAGCGGAGGCCGTGTGCGCGACATCATTCTCTTCGCGCTCTCACTCGGGGGTGCCACGGCGGTGCTGGCCCTGCCCGCCCTCGCCCTCGCAGCAGCCCGCGTGCGCTGGATAGCGGTGACGATCTTCGCCTTTGCGTTGCTGGCCCCGCTCAACCACGCACGACTCCACGAGTTTGTGTCGCTGCACAAGCACATGGCCTTTGCGCTCGTTCTCTGGGCCACGCTCGCCGGCGGTGCCGTCGCGGCGCTGTGCGCGTGGCTCGTGCGACGGTGGCACGCCCGCCAGGTGGTGATCTCCGTCGCCGTGGCCGCAGCGGCCGTCGCCATTTTCGTGCGTGCGATCGTGGTTCCGGGTGCCGAGGCGGCCTACCGGCTCTTCCGCTATTGGCCCGACAGCACGCGAGTCGCGTATCTCGCCTTGGCCCCGGTCACGGGACCACCGGCGCACTTCTTGAGTGAAGAACCGGATCTCGGAACGCTCTATCTGGGCCGGCGCGCGCCGGTGTCGCAATGGGTGCATCCGTACTACTTCGACTACGATGGGCAGCGCGCGCAGACGCCGACCGACGTGGACCCGTATCGCCGCGCGATCCGCGATGGCTACTTCACGGCGGTGCTGCTTCGCTTCGGACCGCAGCGCGAGTGGGCGACCGCGGTCGAGGAAGAGCTCCTCCGTGCGCAACCGCGGTACCGTCTCGCTGCGCGGTTTCCGTTTGAACTCGCCGACGGCGCAGGCGCGTACCAGATCTGGGTGCGCGTCGATGCGGCAGGAGCGGAGCGAGTCGGACGGCAATAGGCTGCGGCCGCGTGGCTACTGGTCACGCGCGGCTCAGAAGGAGTGCCGCACTCCTGCGCGACTCTGCCGGAGAATGAAGCCACTCAGGTTGTCGATGTAGAACGTGCCCGCCGTGAGATCCCATCCGCTGCGTCCAACCAGTCGCAGTTCCGTCGTGCCAAGAATCGATGTGCGACCGCGCGTCGTCGTGGCACCGGAGACCAACCGGCCGATGCTGCCATCCGCGCGCCAGGTGAGCCGACCGGTGATCGGCACCGACAGCCCGATGCTGCCACTTGCGTTGCCGAAGTTCGACGGACTCCAGTAGTTGCCGATCTCGTTGGCCGGCACGCTCGAGTCGCTGCGATTGGCGTCAAATTCGAAATCGAGGAAGGAATATCCCACGCCGAACTCCACGCGTGTGCCGCCATCACCGACGGCGACGCTGCGCAGCGCCGAGACTGTGAAATCGCGCCGCATGTTGTCGCGCAGCTCGAAGCCCGTGTAGAGCCCAAGTCCGGCACTGGCGGTCAGCCGAAACCCGGTGCCGAACGTGGGCAGCCGCACTGCAAGGCCGGCAGTATTGGCGCGCACCTGTCCGATCACTCGCCCGCCTATCGTCACACCGCTTGCTGAACGACGCGAGTCCTCGACGGGCGCCCGTTGTCCGAACGCGCGAATGGAGCCGTCCGCGCCGACCGCGACTTCGGCTTCACCCGCCGAGGACCAACTTGACGGAGTGTCTTCGTACTGCTCGGCGCCCGCCTGCGCGCGAAGCAGCAACAGGCGAGCGGCTCGGCGCTCGAGCACCACGGACACGTTGTTGGAGTTGAACGTGTCGGAAGGGACCACGTAGCGCGTGCGGCCCGCGATGACGGATAGACGTGTGCCAACGGCGACGGCCGTCGAAACATCGACCAGCATTCGAGCCAGTTGCAGACCAAACGAATTGGATTGGTACGCCACATCGACACCGAGCGCCGGCGCCGCGCCGCGACGAATCCAATCGGGAGCAGTGGGCGTGTCAGTCGACGGGAGTCGGGACGCGACACGCCGCGCTTCCGCGCGATCACCGGCGGCGAGCAGTGCGTAGCCCAGTCGCTCCTGCAACCCCACGTTAGCGGGCGCGCGTTCCACCAGCCCGCGCAGGACTTCGATCGCCTCGGCATGACGACCAACATCGCTGAGCAGCGTCGCTCGCGACTCGAGCAGCATCGTGTCTGTCGGAAAGCGCAGCAGCGCGGAATCGACGGCATGGAGTCCGTCGTTTGGACGTCGGCTCCACGTGAGCACTTTGACGCGGCCGCGCGCTGCATCCAGACTTCCAGGTGACAAGCGTGACAAGCGCTCGTACTGCCGAAGTGCCTCACTGCGTGTTTCTGACGCGAACGAGAGCACGTTGGCGTACTCCGTGAGCAGGCTGGCCGACGAGTCTTCACGCACCAGCGTCGCAAGTCTGCGCACGCCTTCGCGACGCGTAACCGGATTCCAGGTGAGTGGCGAAGCGATGGCGCGCCGCACGGCGCGATCGGACGGTCGCTCCCGCTCAAGGGTGTACAGAACGGCGAGTCCTTCATCACGCGTGCGCGGATTCCACGTCAGGGTCTGTCCCAGCGCAAGACGGACAGAGGCGGAGTCGGGGGCAAGCGCGATCGCCTTGCGCAGATGCACGAGTCCCTCGTCGTTGGACCCCGACCACACGAGCCACTGGCCGAGATCGCGCTCGAGTGCGAAGTCGGACTCGCCCAACGCGGCGCGCCGACGCGCGAGCGGCAGGGCGTCCTGCCACTTGCCTTGCGTGCCGTAGAGCTGTGCGAGCTCCCGCAGCGCCTCGCGTGACGAGCTGTCGGCGCGTACGACGTCGCGATAGAGCGCGATCGCGCGTTCGGTGTCCCCGCGGGCATGGGCAGCGCGCGCGGAATCTACGGTTGCGGGGACGCTCTGCGCTTGCACGACGTGGCCACTGGTAAGGGCGACGACGACGCCCATGATAGTGGCGATGACGCACTGACGCGCCGCACCTAGAGCGCCTTGCACAGTCAGCCTGCTCACGCAGCCGTGGCCTGGTCGGAATCGGAACCCGGCGCCGCAGGCGGCGGCAGCGCAGGCGGCGGCAGCGCAGGAGAGGACGCAGTGGACGACGATGCGCGTCCGCGCGGCTGCTGATGTTGCGCGGTCATCGTGAGCCATTCGGCATGGCGCGGCGCCACTTCCATGAACAGGTGCTGCATGATCGCGTCGCCATCGTCGAAATCGGTGACGAGGAATCGGATGCCATTCGCGTAGCGCCACTTGCCATTCACCTTGAACCGTTCCGTCCACGCGATCTGCCCGAAGGCATTCACCAGTCGATTGGGGAGCGTCAAATTCACCGTGACGAATGTGCCGACGGCCAACTCCTGGTCGAGCGTGACCGAGACGCCGCCACGGTTCAGGTTCCGCGCGAATGTCTCACCGGCGATGCTCGCGCGTCCCCCGATATCGAGTCGCTGCAGGTCGAAACGCAGCTTCACGTCGAGGTCTTGCGGGAATCGGTACGTCGATCGCAGCTCGCGGCGCTCGAGCACGCGCGCCACGGCCGGCGACGTGACCGCAAAGAAGTAGACCCCGAAGCACGCCGTGACGATGTACGCCCAGAACTGCCCCTCGTTCGGTGCCTGCCAGGCCTGCACGACGGCCCACACCATCGCCGTGTACACGAGAAAGAGGAGCACGATGTACGGCGCCGCCTGCGTGAGCGCCGCTGCAGGTGCGCGCGACTTCGGGGTGACCTGGAACGTCGCATTGCGCTCGAAGTATCCGGACAGCGCGGTCAGCGTGGCATGGATCTTCACGAAGTTGTACCGCTCCATCAGGAACGGCGTGCGCCAGTTGCCCGCGAGAATGCTCGTGGCAGCGAGGTTGGCGGCGAGAAACGGGAGGTAATGCGACGCGAAGGAGAGCGGATCGCTGAGGAGTGGGAAAATGCCGGTGAGCGACGCGAATATGACCGTCGCTACACTGAACAGTCGCACCCAGCTGAAGATGACGTTGTACTCGTACGACGCGAGATAGCAGAAGCGCTGGCCAAGCGTGAGCCCTGGCCCGAGCAACGGTCGTTCGATGCGCAGCACCTGCGTCGATCCGACACCCCAACGTCTCCACTGCGCGGCATAGCCGGCAAACGTCTGGGCCGCGAGACCGCGCGCGAGGCTCCGATTGAAGTACAGCACCCGCCAGCCCCGCTTCTGCAGGCGCAGTCCCGTGTGCAGGTCCTCGGTGATCGTGCCCGTGGCGAAGCCGCCGATCTCGTCGAGCGCCGCACGGCGCAGCATTGCCGGACTTCCGCAGTAGATCGTCGCGTTGAAGCCATCTTTCGCCGGCTGAATAACGCTGAAGAAGAGCTCCTGCATCTGCCAGCCATTGCGCTCGCGCCAGTCCATTTCGTGCTGGAACGAGTCGAGGTTGTAGCAGTCCTGATTGGCCTGTACGATCCCGACGTCCGGCTGCACGAAGAAGCCGATCATCTCATCGATCAACTCGGGCGCCGGCACATGATCGGCGTCGAGCGTCACGATGAAGTCGGCCTCGCTGTGACGCAGACCGTTGTTCAGGTTGCCCGCCTTCGCGTGCGCGCGATCGGCGCGGCCCAGATACACACAGCCGAATTCCGCGGCCAGGGCCGCGACGTCCGGACGATTGCCGTCATCGAGCAGCAGCGTGCGATGCGGATACCGGATCGCCACCGCGCAGTACACGGTATCGCGCAATAGCTCCAGGGGTTCGTTGTACGTCGCGATGAAGACGTCGACCGATCGATCGGGGATCGTTGGCGGCACGGCATACAGTCGCTGGCGCCATGACACGATCATCAGCCCGACCGTCGAAAGAAACGCCATCGACTCCGTCACGATGAACAGCAGAAAGAACCAGTGCGCTGACGGATTGTCCGTTTCGGCCCAACGCCAGAACAGGTAGCGCACGCCGAGCAGGATCGTCGCGACGGCCAGCGCACGCTGCGACCACACGAGCGTCGGCGGTCGCTTCAGCAGCGCGAGCGTGTTCGGCGAGCGGACAGGGGACATGTGGCGGTCAGAGGGACTGGCGCTCCGTCGCGCGCCGTCGCAGTTGCGCGACGCACCAACGAGGTCAGAGGTACTGCGTGAAGGACGAGCAGGAGCACAGGTGCGGCACGAGCGTCACAGCTCCGGCACGACGACAGAAACGCACACACGCCCGCGGCACGATCCGTTTCCGCACCGGCAACGTCGCTCAAGTCGCTCCTCACCGTCGACGAAGAACAAGCAACGCGGAGCCTCCGCGCTACTACTTCGCTCTTCGTCCGACGTGGCCTTGATGCGTGCCAGTGTGCTTTCGTCGTTGCTCGTCCTCTCCGCCGCATGCACTCCGGCGGAACGGATTCTCGCACCCATCGCCGAGCACGCGCAGGCACCGCATCACAATCTGCCCGCGGGCGAGCAGAGCGTCTACCGCTGGACCGATCCTGGCGCGTGGCCCGACGGCGCTGTGCCGGCAACCGGTTCGGATGTGGTGATTCCCGCTGATCGGCATGTGTTGCTGGATTCTCCTGCGCCGCTGGCGATGCGGCGGATCACCATCCTCGGCACGCTCGAGTTCCTCGATGATCGCGACCATGCGCTCGCCGCCCGGACGATCGAAGTCCACGGGGCGCTGATCATCGGTCGCAGGGAGCGCCGCTTCACCCATCGCGCGCGCCTCACGATGACCGGATCGGCCGCGGAGAATAGCGTCTTCGGCGCGGGCGGCAAGGGCATCGTTGTGATCGGCGGCACACTCGAACTGCATGGCCAGCCGGTCACGGCGTGGACCCGACTCGGATCGCACGCGCGCGCAGGCGACGC
>CAYWCJ010000178.1:7203-9532 GCA_964456595.1 uncultured Gemmatimonas sp.
GGCGACGCAACGCTTGTGCTCGATCGCGAGAGCGGCTGGCGCGCCGGTGATCGACTGGCGGTAAGCTCGACCAGCTTTGATCCGACGGAGTCCGAACTCGTTGAAGTGCAGTCCGTGGCCGGTAAAGGTGTGCGTCTGACTCGTCCGCTGACGCACAGCCACTGGGGTGCGCTACAGCAGATTGCGGGGCGGACACTCGACGAACGGGCGGAGGTCGGGCTGCTCACACGCAACGTCGTCATCGAAGGAGACGAGGGGTCCGCCGCGTCCGGCTACGGCGCCCAGGTGATGATCCATCCGGGAAGTGTCGCGCATGTGGAAGGCGACGAGTGCCATCGCGTCGGCAAGCGCGGCGCGCTCGGACGCTACCCGCTCCACTGGCATCTCGCGCGTGAAACCGAAGTTCACTACGCGCGCGAGAACGCGGTGTGGCAAAGCTACAACCGATGCATGACCATCCACGGGACGCACGGTGTCACGCTGGAGCGGAACGTCTGTTACGACCACGAGGGGCACGGCTTCTTTCTCGAGGATGGCATCGAGCACGGCAACGTGCTGGCGGGAAATCTCGGCATGCGCACGCGCACACCGTCGCCCGCTACCCGGCTGCTCGAGACCGACGAACGTCCCGCGACCTTCTGGGTGACGAATCCGGACAACGATTTGCACGACAACGTAGCGGCAGGATCGGACGGCTTCGGTATTTGGTATGCAATGCCCACCCACCCGACGGGGCTGTCGGCCACGACAGCGATCTGGCCGCGTCACGTCCCGCTGGCCCGCTTCGAAAACAACACGGCGCACTCGAACGTGCAGAGTGGACTCTGGGTGGACGAAGGAATCGACGCGCAGGGGCGGCTCGACATCGCGTGGTACGAGCCCAGAATGTCCGACGGAGAAAACGCTCCCGAACCGGCGATCTTCCGCGGGCTCGTCGCCTGGAAGAATCAGGCGCTCGGCGCCTGGTTCCGCGGCAGCCATCTGCACCTCGAAGGCGCCGTGCTCGCCGACAACATGTCAGGAGTGTCCTTCGGAGCCGACCACGCACTACTCGACAACTCTTTCATCGTCGGGGTGAGCGAGAACGTCGGCGTGAATCCGCGCGCCTGGGTGCCCGTGCGCGGCTTCTGGTTCTACGACGGTCCGGTCGGCGTCCGTCGCACGACCTTCGCGAACTTCGACGCGCGCGCCGGCGCCAACGCGAGCGCCCTCGGTTTCAATCCCGTCAATCCGTGGCCGATCAGCGCGGAAAACTGGGTCGATCAAGTGACGTTCGTGGACGCCGTACCGATGATGTTCGAGGCGGTCGTCCACGGTCTCGATGCCACCAAGTCTGCGCTCGTGGTGGACCGGGATGGCTCGCTCACCGGCGCGGCGAACAGCGTCCTGGTGCCGGATGCGCCACTGCTGCGTGGCGGATGCGCTCAACGCGCGAGCTGGCGGGCGTGGTCCTGTGGGTCGCCGTTCACGCAGCTCACCGTGCGGGCAGATCGCCGCATCCCGGATGCGATCGTGGTGCAGCGCTATGGGGATGTGTCAACGACCGTCCGTGTGGCGCCCGTGCGCTACGACTCGTCGTTTGCGACACTCACCGTGCCCCTCGATGCGGCGCTCGAACTGCGCTCGCCGGGCGACCCGCCATCCACGCTGATCTTCACGTCCTCCGCCATGACCGCGAGCGCGATGCTCGATCTTTCGCTGCCCGAGTTGCGCGACGTGATCGAGGTCATGCTGGCGAGGGATCGAAGCGGTCGCACCATTCGACGCGTGCCCTGGTCCGAGTCGGCAGGTTGCGTCGACTGCTGGAGCGTGCGTGATGGTGGCGTTGGTGCGCGCCTTCGAGTGCGGTCGGAGGCGGATGCGCAGGAGCTGACGGTCACTGTTCGTCGCGCTGCTGGGTCTGCGATGAGCGACGCAACTCCGGCCGAACAGGCGGTGCGGCGCGGCGCGCGCGACTGACCGGACAATCACACCGCGCGGTCACCCGGAGCGGCTAGCGCGATCCCGACGAGCGCGCCAGTTCGGTATTGAAGTACGGCAGCAGCGCGTTGAGCGCGAGGATGTAGTCGTCCACGGCCAGCTGTGGGGCGGTCCTGATGCGCACGTTATGTCGACACTGATTGCGACGTCCCGTTGCCAGTTCCGGCTGCATCACACGCAGTAAGGTGTCCAGCGGGCCTGAACGGCCACGCACGGTGTAGCGGTCGGCCGCGACAATGAGCACTTCCGCGACAGAACCCGTATCGACTTTGAGTTCGATACAGGTTGGCGTCTGGCGGGAACGGCCCGGGCCTGAGGCGCCGCCGCCGGTTCCGCTGCCGTTTCCGAT
>CAYWCJ010000179.1:0-2813 GCA_964456595.1 uncultured Gemmatimonas sp.
TGACTGAACTCTTCTGTCCACTTTCGACACGCCCGAACGTATCGCCGAGCTCGGTGGAGTAGAAGTACGGATCATAGCCGAAGCCAAGATCGCCTGAGGGCGCGTCGATGATTCGTCCCTCCGTGACGCCGCGTGCGGTAAACGACTGGTCGCGCCAGACGCACGCAGCCGCACAGACGTACCGAGCAGATCGGTAGGTTCGCCCAGCGCGCTCGGCCTGCGCCAGCTCCACGAGCAGATGCGCGTTGTTTGCCGCGTCGAGCAGCGCCGCGCCGTCCACCTCACTGACGCCCGCCCAGCGTTTGCTGCGCACTCCAGGCCGGCGGTCCAGCGCCAACACCTCGAGCCCCGAGTCGTCGGCGAACACCACCTGACCGGGAAACAACCTGGCCACGTAGCGCGCCTTGGCGAGCGCATTCTCCTCGAACGTATCGAACGATTCGAGGGCACGCTCCTCGTCGGTCTCCACCAGTCCGATGTCGAGCAACGACGCAGCGCGCACACCGACGTCGCCAAGCAGGGGCAGCAATTCTCGCATCTTCCCGACGCTTCGGGATGCGATCAACACGGGCAGCCTCGCCCTCGAGCTATCGCGCACAGCACCACCTGTCGTCACCGTGCGCGACGCTCAAATGCCGAGTGTCGTCCGCTGATGCGCATCAAGCTGCACGATACCGTGCGTCGCCAGCCCAAGGAGCGCATCCAGCTCCTCACGCGCGAAGGTGCCATGCTCGCCAGTGCCCTGCACCTCCACATAGCGCCCCTCGCTGCTCATGACGACGTTCATATCGACACCCGCGCGCACATCCTCGTCGTAGTCGAGATCAAGCCGCGCTTCGCCGTCCACGACGCCGACACTGATCGCGGCAACGCGACGACGAACCGGAGACGCATCAACACGACCCGTCTGCATCATCCAGGCGAACGCGTCGTGCACCGCCACGCACGCGCCCGTGATCGCCGCCGTGCGTGTACCCCCGTCTGCCTGCAGCACGTCGCAGTCGACCTTGATGGTGAATTCGCCGAAACGGAAATCGTCGATCATAGCGCGGACGCTGCGGCCAATGAGTCGCTGGATCTCCTGGGTGCGCCCACCGATCTGCTGACGCTCGCGTGACGATCGCGTGCGCGTCGCGCGCGGCAGCATCGAATACTCGGCGGTGATCCATCCGTCGCCACTTCCACGACGCCAACCGGGGACACCGTCCTCCACCGACGCTGCGCACAGCACCCGCGTCGCACCGAACGAGATGAGACAGGAGCCTTCTGCGTAGCCGACGGCACCACGCTCAAGGGTGACCGTACGCAACGCATCGTTCGCGCGACCGAGGCGGGGTACGACAGCTGCTGTTGGTGATTCAGCCACGCAATTTCTCGATGATCGAAGTAGTGGATTGACCTGCCTGCAACGGAACAACGACCACTCGCCCCCCGCGCGCCCACACCACGTCGGCACCAACGATCGTGTCCGGCGCGTAGTCGCCGCCCTTCACGATGACGTCTGGCTGCACTGCGCGCACCAGCTCAAGCGGCGTGTCCTCCTCGAAGACCACAACGGCGTCCACCGCTTCCAACGCCGCCAGTACCTGCGCGCGCTCCTGCGCTGTTCGCACAGGTCGCGTCGGCCCCTTCAACCGACGCACCGACGCATCACTATTCACACCAACCACGAGGGCAACTCCGTGTCGTCGAGCGCCGTCGAGTACGTCGATGTGACCGGGGTGCAGCAGGTCAAAGACCCCGTTCGTGAACACCACCGCACCGTCGATCATCCCGCGCCACCGGGCCACCTCATCGCGCGTCATGACCTTTTTCTGTGGTACGCGAGGTGTCTCGCCTACCATTGCGACTGCGCACCATCAAGGAGTTCGTTGACCAGACTCTCGATCGCATCCCTGCGTCCGGTTGCTTCTCCGCCTTCGGCGTATTGCCCTTCTCTGGAGATGCCGGCGCGCTTGACGAGTGCGCGCCCGGTCGTCTGGTCCAGAATCTCGACATCCATCGTGATCTGCAGGCGTCGACGCGTCGAGGTGGTTTGCCGCGGATCCGCGCTGACACCCGCCGGCAGATCCACCTCGTAGCGCACGATGGTGCCACGCACGACGACATCGGCACGCTGCTCGGGGGCCTCTCGCAAGTTCAGCCGATCGCGCAGACTCTTGCGCAGCTGCTCGAGCACCTCACGCTGCAGTTCCGGCACTGCCGTCTGGTTGTCGAACGGTTGCACGGCCACGCTCTTCAAGTTCTTCGGCAGACCGCTGCCGGACGCAAAGCCATATAGGCAACTGTTCGCGCCAAGCAGGCCGAGGGCGAGGAACGCGTGCGTGCATCGACGCGCAAACAGGCGGCGCGATGGATATGTCTCAGACGTAGTGGCGCTAGGGTCGTCGAAAAATTGCATCATCAAACCTCTCGACCAACATGGTATCCGTGACCGTGATGCCCAGGCGACGCCTGGCCTGCTCGTGCACGTACAGTAGTTCCCAGTGGCCGGTGCTGTTGCGTCGGCGACTGATCCACTCGACGACCTTCCCACCCTCGATACGTTCGACCCGCCCGAGCGCGCGACCGCCGAAAGATATCCGCCACGCGCGTCCATCGGCGCCTGACGCATCGCGACCGCGCAATGCTCCAAGATCCGCGCGCAACGTGTCTCCGTCCATGCGCACCACGGTGTCCGGTGTTGCAGGCAGCGACAGACGGCCGAGTGTGGCCCACAGCAGCGGAACCGGCGGCAGGAATCGACGCACCAGATCGATGCCCGGGACGAGGAACGTGCCGAATGCCTCCACGAGCTCCTCGACTGGCTTACC
>CAYWCJ010000179.1:2823-9513 GCA_964456595.1 uncultured Gemmatimonas sp.
ATCGATGCCCGGGACGATCAGTGAATCCTCCACCAGGATGGCGTAGCCGCCCGCCATGCCGTTGCGGAGAAAGAAGTCGAGCCTGGCCTTCGCCCGCGGAGCGTGACGCACCACGCCTTCGCCATTCGCTTCGAAGGTCTCATCCTTGTACGTCCAGTTGAACTGCAACTGCTGCGGCATGGGCGAGAGCGCTGCGGGTGGCAAGGCCTCCGTCGTTGGTGCGCCCCCCAACGGTCGTGCGCCGGGCGCACAGGCAGCCAGCAGCAGCCCCACGACTCCCCCACAGCACAACAGGCAGCGACGTCGCATCGCCGCGAGGAGCGAACGACTCATCGAATCTCCACCGATCGCAAGCGATCCCCCTGCACCAATGCATCCATCACGTCGAGACCGCTGAGCACGCGACCGAACACGGTGTAGTGTCCATCGAGATGCGGTTGTGGCGAGTGACACAAATAATACTGCGAGCTGCCGGTGTCCGGACCGGCCGTGGCCAGTCCGATCGCACCACGATCGTGTCGTTGCCTCGTCCACGAATCGCGCAACGAGAAGGCAGGGCCGCCGCTTCCGTCACCACGCGGATTCCCGTCCTGCGCAACGAAGTTGGGTACGACGCGATGGAACCAGCTGTCGCGATAGTAGTCGCTGCGCGCCAGACGCAGGAAGGATTCGACAACCAGTGGCGCGTCGGCAGCCAAGAGTTCGACGGTGATGTCGCCGCGATCGGTTCGCAACACGACCACCGGCAGGCGCGCACCTGGTCGCAGCCACTGCTGCGCCATGCGCTCGTAGTCTCCGGCCGGTCTCACGGTGCTGGCCAGCGGTGCGAGTCGCCAATGCGCGAGCGGTGTCACTCGCGCCACGAGCGCGCGATCGCTGGCCGTCGATGCCGGCGGAAGGACCGCGAGACGCGCGCGTGTCGCGTCGGTCACCCGCGCACTATCGCGGAGCCAGGCCGCGGCGATGTAGCGCAACGCCGCGTTACGCACGTCGTCCTCAGGATCGCCACTGCCACTCGCGCGGTCCGACGCCGGCAACAGATCGAGCACGGCTGGCAACTCCTCTCCCGACGCGCGCCGCGCGAGTCCGCGCAGCGCACCTGCGCGAACCTGTGCGTCGATGTCCCGCAACCCGCGTTGCAGCCAGCCACGCGCCTCACTGGAGCGGAGCGACGCTGTATCGAGCAACGCCATCGCTGCCGCGCGCACGCGTCCATCAGTGTCGCCGATAAATCGACGGGTAATCGACACACGCTCGATCCGCGGATCGAGTGATCGGGCCTCGATCACCGCCGACCGCTCACGCCAGTCGCTGCCCGTCGTCCACAACGATTCGGCACTTGCCAACGCGTCCGAACCCTCGCGCCGTGCGCCGGAGAGCAGCGATCGACGCACGGTGAACGTCGAATCCGCCATCCACGCACGTCGCCAGGCGGCAACGTCGCGTCCAAACGCCGTGCCGATGTTTTCCGCGACTGCCACTCGCACATTTGCATCACGATCGGTCAGCGCGCGCTGTACGTCGGCCTGCGCGCCCGTGCCGTACGACGCGAGACTGCGGACAGCATTCGCGCGAACACGCGGGCTCGTGTCCATGACGAGCGCCGCGATCGCGTCGCGTGCGCGCGCAACCAACGAATCGGGGACGCTGTTGCGGGCAAGTGCTCGAGCGACATGCTGTCGCACCAGCTCATCGGCATGCCTGGCGAGCGGCAACATCGCGCGGACACCCGCAGACAGGCGTGGGCGCGCAATCGCGTACGCGGCTGCCCGCACCGCCTCCACCGACTGATCGACAAGCCAGGGCGTGATCACGTTTGCCGGCACTGCGCGGAGCTTGGTCGTCGCCAGCAGCAACTCGGCGCGCACCATTCCGGAGCGCTGCGCAGCAGAACTCGTGATGAGCGGCTGCGCGATCCCGTCGCCCAGCGCCAGCATCAGCATCGCGCGTGCCGGTTCGCCGATCTCTCCGAGGGCCCACGCGGCTTCGCGCGCCACAACGTCGGGCGCACCGGCAAGTGCGCGGCCAAGCGCGATGACGGAACCGGAGTCTTTGGCGAGACCGAGAGCGAAGGCCGCATTTGCCGCAACCGCCGTGTCTGCGTCCACCAGCAAGCGTCGCAGCAACGAATAGCGGGACTGCATCTGCACCTGACCGATGGCGAGCGCGGCGCGCGCGCGCCGAGCTGGTTCGCGATCACGCAGGAGCGCATCGACCAGCGAGCTGTCGCGCTCACGTCGGTCGATCATGGCGAGGAGTTGTCCGTCGAGCCGACGCGATTCGGGAGAGACCGCTTCGGCGGCCGATGTGCTTCGCGCCGAGCATGCAGCGAGCGAAGCGCTGAACGCGATGACAACCAGATCGCGCAGCGGCGCCTTCCACACGTGACGCCTTTTCGAAGACGCGAGGCAGGATCGCCGTGGCATCACGAGGCCGGCGTCATCGACGACTGCAGGAGCGAGCGTACCGGCGCGGGCATCGCCACCAGTTTGCCGTCGCGCGTCATGGAGACGAGAGCCGTTGTCCCCGACGCGAGGAGTACGTCGGTGTCGGCGTGTACGATGCGATAGGCGAAGGTCATGGCGCGTGAACGCACGTCAGTGAGTCTCGTGTGGACGTGAACAGGATCATCGTAGCGCGCGGACGCATGAAAGCGCAGCGATACATCGGAGACAGCGAGCAGGACGCCATCGCGCTCCAGCGCTGCATAGGGCGTGCCGAGTGAACGAATGAAATCGGTTCTGCCGATCTCGCACCAGATCAGATAATTGGCGTGATACACCACCCCCATCTGGTCGGTTTCGGCATAGCGGACGCGCAGCGCGCTGACGGATTCGTGGCCCATGTGTGCAAGATGCGTCTTCGGTAGCAATGCCCTCAAGGCGCCCCCGTCGGTTTGTGGGCACGAGTGGACGACGTTAGACTGCGTTCGTGCTGCCAACTCCCTCATTTGTGATCGGCGACGCGCATCTGGGCGTCGCCTCAAAAGCCGTCGAGCAGTCACTGCTTGGGTTTCTGCGCCAGCTACCCGGCCGTGGACGCTCACTGGTCATCATGGGAGACCTCTTCGATTTCTGGTTCGGCTGGAGGCATGTGATGCCCCGTGCGGGATACCGTGTGCTGGCGGCGCTCGCCGACCTTCGCGACGCCGGGATCGAGGTGGTCTGGATCGGTGGCAATCATGATTGCTGGGGCGGCGACGTCTTGCAGGCGGAGACGGGAGCGCAGTACACGCTGGATTCGTGGCGCGGCGGCATCGGCGCGTGGGATGCGCTGCTGCAGCACGGCGATGGACTGCGCGTTGTGGAGGATGCCCCGTATCGGCGGCTGCGCACGGTCCTGCGCCATCCGCTGGCCATCCGCGCCTACGGCTGGCTGCATCCGGATTTCGCGACGCGCGTGGCGCTCGCGTCGTCGGACACCAGTCGGCACCGCCGCGCCGGTGATGAAGGACGCGGACTGCTGCAGGTCGGGACGGCAGCGTTGTCGAGCGACGGTGGTCCGAATCTGGTGATTCACGGGCACTCCCATGTCCCGATGCTGCAGCGTGCTGGACGCGGATGGTACGCGAATGCCGGCGCCTGGTATCTCGACCAGCAGTACCTTCGGATCGACGACGATCGAATCACGCGCTGCGCGTGGACCGGTTCAACCGAAGGCGACGTGCTCGACGTTGGTGAGCGCGCCGCCGAGAAATCGACGTCCGAGCGCGAGGAAGCGATCCGGCGCGTCTGACGCGATGAAACGATGTTGCGGTCGCCCCAAGGCGTGGCGACCCGATGTGCCCAACAACCCGTTCGCCCGCAGCAGCAGCCCCGTCTCGCGCGCCGTCTCCTCTGCACTGTCGATCAATCTGACTGCAGGCCCGATCTCTTCGCTGAGGAGCGATGCGAGCAGCGGATAGTGGGTGCAGCCCAATACGAGGGTGTCGATGGGCGCCTGACGCAGCGGCACGAGGTATTCGCGCACGATCAGCCGAGTGGCCGCATGGTCCGTCCATCCTTCCTCGACCAACGGCACCAGGAGCGGGCATGCAACCGCCCGCACCTCGATCTCAGGCGCGAGTGCACGCAATGCCCGCTCGTAGGCTCCCGATGCGATCGTGCCGGTGGTGCCGATCACACCAACCGCGCCACCACGACTCGCACGTACCGCCGCGCGGGCACCGGGTTCGATCACGCCGAGTACCGGAACCGGTTGCGTGTCCTGCAATGGCTCAAGCGCGTGTGCGGTTGCGGTGTTGCAGGCGACAACGATCGCCTTGACGCCCTGCTCCACGAGCCAAACGGCGATCTCGGTGGCGAAACGACGCACGGTGTCAGGACTCTTCGAGCCATACGGCACGCGCGCGGTGTCTCCCACGTACAACAGCGACTCGGCGGGCAACTGCTGCATCAACGCGCGGACCACCGTCAACCCGCCGAGACCCGAGTCAAAGATGCCAATCGGTGCGTCAGCGCGGGGCGTCGTCACCAGCGAATAGTGGCCACGAGCAGCGCCCCATCGGGTCGCGGAATTGCGGCCAGTTTCACCGGCACGTCCCACAGCTGTGCGGAGACGAACGCATCGGCACCGGCCAGCAGATGGTTGAACGCGAGCACCGCGAGCCAATCCTCCACGTGCAGACGTCGCGTCCGAATCAGGTCGGCGTCATAGGCGTTGTTGCCGAAGTTCGTCGGGGTCAGACCGCTCCCTGAGACGACGAAGGTCGTCGGCAAGGAATCACCGAGGTAGCGGCGTGACTCGCGCAGATCGGCGGAGCTGCGTCGCAGCATCGCGATGGCGCCGAGCTCGACACCGGAGAAAAGCGCGCCGGAGACGCCGCGATCGAGTCGTGATTGTCCGAATCCGGGCAAGGCCAGCGAGTAGAGGAACGCGCGCTTCGGTGAAATCGGTGGCGTGAGACGGGTGATCGGCTTCTGCACGCGCGCGGGGACGGCGACGGCGCTATCCGTTCGACCGCGAATCCGCACGCTGTCGATCTGCTGGGCGGACAGTGCCGACAACGAAGGCGTCACGCACACCATTGTCGCGATCGCGACGATGATCGTTGCGCGTATCTCAGCGCTGATCGACACACGTACACCGGGTAGCGACACGTTTCGCCCGTTGGCCCGCACGAGCAAATCAGCCGTTCGGCAGTGCGACAACTGCTTCGATCTCCACACGCACATCGCGCGGAAGTCCGGCAACTGCCACGGTCGAACGCGCGGGGCGCGCGTCGCCGAATACCGTCGCGTACACACCGTTCACCGCCGCAAAGTCGGCCATGTCGCGCAGGAAGACGGTGGTCTTCACGACATGGGACCAATTGGCCCCCGCTGCTTCAATCACGGCGCCGAGGTTCTTGAGCACCTGGGTGGTCTGAGCAGCAACATCACCCGGTACGACGTCCATCGTCACCGGATCGAGTGCGATCTGTCCGGCGGTGAAGAGAAAGCCGTTCGCGCGCACGGCCTGCGCGTACGGGCCGATGGCCTTTGGTGCGAGATCGGTGTGCAGCGCTTCGAGAGACATGGTCAGAACGTGTGAACGGTATCGGTCAGCGAAGACGGCAGAGAGAAAAGCCGCTGCGTGTTGACCAAGGCAGTGAACCCCAGAAGCTCGGCGGAGGTCCCGCGCGCGTCAGCCAGGCGAGCGATCGTCAAGGCGACGTGCCCGGACTCATTGCGCTTGCCGCGGTGTGGCACTGGCGCAAGATACGGCGCATCGGACTCCACGAGCAGTCGGTCGTCGGGAATCGCGCGCAGCAGGTCGACGTCCGTCCACGAGCGAAAGGTGATGATGCCACTGAACGACACATACCAGCCAGCCTGGAGACCCGCGTCGGCGAGTTGTCGCGAGCCCGTGAAGCAATGCAGCACTCCGCCGACGTTTGCCCGCGCCGCATCCTCAAGAAACGCCATCGTATCGCTCTCGGCGTCACGCGTGTGCAGCACGAGGGGACGAGAGAGGGCGGCAGCCAGCGCGAGCTGGGAGTCGAGAACCAACCGCTGCTGGGCGCGTGGCGCGGTATCGTAGTGGTAGTCGAGCCCGCACTCGCCAATCGCCACGGCACCGTTCGAGACGGCGCCACGAATCGCCACGCTGTCGCGTTCGGCATCCCACGACGACGCATCGTGTGGGTGCACGCCGCAGGTATGAAAGATAAAGTCCGGACAGCGCGCAGCGATCGCCTGCGCGCGCAGCGCCGCCGCCGGAGATTCGCCAATACAGACGAGGGCCCGCGCACCGGCATCGCGGGCCCGTGCGACGACGGCGTCCACATCGTCGGTGAACGCGCCGTCGGCCAGGTGAACATGACTGTCCGCGAATGCGATCACGCGAACGTCATTTGTCGAAAATCAGCGTGCGCCGGCCCGTTCGTTGGCGCGGGGCTTGGTCGGCGCGGTGGCTGGAGGTGTGCCAGGATCACGCATCGCGCGACCAGCCGCCTCGGACGCGGCGCGCGGGAACTTGGACTCGATGTAAAGCAGCAGCGGACCGGCGACATAGATGGACGAAAACGTGGCGACGAAGACGCCGAACGCCATGACCCAGGCAAACGGCCGGATCACTTCGCCGGCGAAGAAGAGCAACGCCAACGTCGCTGCCAACGTTGTTGCGTGCGTCATCACGGAGCGCGGCAACGTTTCGTTGATCGCGCGGTCGAGCACGCCCTTGCCGTTACTGCCCTCCCCGATAAACACC
>CAYWCJ010000180.1:0-9473 GCA_964456595.1 uncultured Gemmatimonas sp.
CGCATCGAGACGCGTGTTCTGCGTAAAGATCGAGTTCTTGATCTCGAAACCAGCCGCCGTATTCCAGCCCGTGCAGGTTGCCGTGTCGTCGATATCAAGAGCGAACGGGAAGTTCTGCACGAGGAAGTTGAACATCTTCGGCCAGGTGCCACGACGCACGTGCAGGCCGCCGACGGCGTTATTGCCCGCGGTGCCCGACGTGCTGGTCACGAACGCCTTGCCGATAACTGTCGCGTTGTAGATACGTGGCGTGGCGCGCGGCGTGAAGTCGTTGCCGAACTCGTAGTTGTCCTGCTCGAAGCCCTTGTCGGAATCGAGCGAGTCCAGCTGGACGATGATGAATTGCGCGTCGCCGTTCCACCCTTCGGTGTAGTCGAAGCTGTCGTCCGAGTTGGCCGTGGCGACGATGTGCTTCATGTTGACCGTACCACCGAACATTTCGAGGCCGTCGTCGAGGCCCGCGTGAATCTGGACGAAGTCGACGATCGTTCCGCGACCGACGCCATACAGCGCCAGACCGTTCAACTCGTTGGTCGGCGTGAAGCGGAAGCCGGCGTACTCGACGCGGATGTAACGGAAGATCCCGCTGTCATCGTTGTCGTTGCAGCCGCCATAAAGCGCGAGACCAACGGCGAGATTGGCGCTGCCTTCGGCCGTCTTCTCGCGGCAACCGCCGGTGGTTGCACGACCGGTGATGATCGGACTGTTGAGCGCACCGTCGTTGAGCGCGGCGTTGCCGAGGACGCTGATGCCGCCCCAGCAACCCTTGAAGCGCGCAGCACCGTTGTCCTTGCAGGTGAAGACGATCGGCTGGAGCGCCGTGCCGTCGGCCACCAGGCGGCCATCGCGTGCGACGAACAGCGCCGCACCGCCAATGCCAGGACCCGTGCCCTGCTGGCCTTCGATGAGCGTACCGGGCTGGATGGTCAGCGTGGCGCTGTTGGTGACCACGATGCCGCCCTGGAGCTCATAGATGTTGCCGTTGGTCCAGGTCGTGTTCGTCGTGACGTTGGCGCTGATCACAATGCGGTTGCTGACCGGAACGAGCGGACGGCCCGGGATGATTTCCCCGACAACCGGCTGGTCCACGCCGACGAATTCGTTGATGATCGCCAGACCGTCGGCCAGCGAAAGCACGCGGGATCCGTTGCCTTCGAGCCCCGGCGGGGTTGCATCGCCCACTTCGCCGAGTCCGGGGGAGTTGGCCGGACTCACATTTCCGGCCACCACCGCGTCACGATCGCCCACCGGGCCCGTGCCGTCGGTGCCGACGATCATCTCGTTCAGACCGACCGAGATGTTGATCACGTACAGCGCGTCGGCGAGGGTGAGGTTGCCGTCGAAATTCGTGTCGCCGAACTTGAGACCGTTGCGGATCTCGCCGGGCTCCGCCGCACTCGTGCCCTGCGCGGAGAGAATGTCGCTCCAATCCTGCACCGACAGATGGGCCGGGGCGGCGAGGCCACCCAATGCGCGATTGACATGGTACGCCGCGTCAACCGTGACATTCGTGCGAGCAACCGGCGATCCGTTCAGCACCGCCTCTTCGACGACGAACGAGAGCGATGACGCGTATCCGGCGTCGAGTACATCGAACACCAGCGGTGATGTGCGATTGAGCCCAGCAGCGTTCAGCGCGGCCAGGCGCAGCTCACCGCGAGCAACGTCCTGCTCATTCACCAGCAGGATTTCGTTGCTGGCGGCGTCGCGCACCTGACCGCGGAAACGCAGCTGGTTTGGTTTGAAGCGGAGGTAGCCCTGCACCGCTCCAAGGGCGCTGCCGGACTCGTTGGCGATCGCAATGGCGACCTGCTGCCCGTTCGACGCATTCGCGTCGGACACTTCGAGGGCCAGCGACGCACTTGACGCGAGCGGCGCGCTCGGTGCAATGAGCGTGTCGGATCGTTCGCAAGCCGCCAGGACACCGAGCACCGCGAGGGCGCACGTCGTCCGGCGAAATGTGGAAGTTCTGTACTGCATGATGTCGAATCTCCTGAGGAGTGGATGACGCCGTCACGCACCGGCGGGTGAGGAACCACCCACCGGCGCGCGACAACGAGAGTCTGAATCGCTTACGGGATGACCAGGACCGGGATCGACACCGTGACGCTCGACGTCACGTTGATCAGGCTGGTCGTCGCCAGTGCCTCAGGGACGGTGAGCACGGGCGTAATCGTGCCGCTGAAGCCCGA
This sequence comes from uncultured Gemmatimonas sp., assembly GCA_964456595.1. Taxonomy (GTDB): domain Bacteria; phylum Gemmatimonadota; class Gemmatimonadetes; order Gemmatimonadales; family Gemmatimonadaceae; genus Gemmatimonas. The sequence continues at coordinate 2,193 of CAYWCJ010000180.1, forward strand.
CGCGATGTTGAAGGTGAGGCGAACGAGCGGGTTGCTGCCCGTGATGGTCTGGCCGGCCGAGCTGGCGAGCGCGCCAACGACCTGTGCACCGGCAGTGCCCTGACCGATTTCGTTGACGATGTTCAGGTCGAACTCGCCGTTCGGCGTGAGGCCGGTGCGCGAGATCCAGTCCAGGCCGAGACCGTTGTAGGCGACGTTGAGCGTGATACCGGCCAGGTCATCCGCGGCGGCGCCGTTGATAGCCAGGCTGCCTGGAGCCGAGCCCATGTCGATCGAGAGCGTCAGCGTGACCTGGCGTCCGGTCGGACCCGTGTTGGTGATGGCGCCCCAAACGGCGGTGAGCGGATAGGTGGTCGGCGCCGGCGTACAGGTGATCGTGCGGTTGATCGTCAGGCCGCTCGTGGTGAGGCCGGAGTACGCCTGCGGGCCCGGGTTGGTGCAGTTGGCCGGGAGGTTGCTGAACGTGACGGTTCCAGTGGCCGGCACGGTCGGGACGTTCGTGACCGTGTACAGACCAGCGGCGTTCGTGGTCACGGCGGCAATGGCCGAGCCACCGGTCGGCGTCACGACGACGGACACGTTGTTCAGACCGCCACCCAGACTGCTGAGGAGCGTTCCGCCGATGGTGCCGGTCGGCACGGTGCAATTGACCGTGAAGTTGGCGGTGACTGTGGCGCCGGTGGGGACCGTGACGTTCTGTGACGCGGGCGCCGTGCAGCCGCCGGGCAGGTTGCTCACCGAGACCGTGCGCGAACCCGTCGCGACGCCGGCGATGGAGTACGAACCGTTGGCGATGGTGGTTCCCGAGAAGCCGCCCGAAACGCTGACGGCGACGTTGCCCAGATTGCCGAGCTGCGGCGACGTCACCGTTCCGGCAACAGTTCCCGGGGCCAGAACCACGGTCGGAGCAAGGTCGGCGGCAACGATGATCTTGGCGCGGAAATCGCCCACGGTCGCGTCGATGAGAAAGCCGACCTGTTGCGGCGTCGACGCGCCCAGCGAACCGATGGTGCCGAACGACTCGTAGCGGAAGCAATCATTGGCCGTTACGGGGCAGCCAACATCGTTGAAGAAGTTGTGCGGCGAGCCACCCCAGTCAGAGCTGGGGACAACGGCGCCGAAGCGCGGGGAGACCACGATGACTTCGTTGCCGATGGTTGTCACGCCACCAGACGTCGTGGTGACCGAGATTTCAAACGGGAACGCCTGCACGCCGACCACGCCAGACGGTGGCGTCGGGAACGTCGGCGTAATCAACTGAATCCCGGAGAGCTTGTTGCTGATCTGCATATCGAACGTGATCAACACTTTGCCCGGCTGGACCGCTCCGACCGCACCAGCGACAAAGTTGGTCGCGGTGAGGTCGATCACGTCACCGCCGAGCAGCGACAGCTGCGGCTCGTCGCCGACGTTGAGATTGAGATTTGCAGCGACGTTCCTGTTGGCAATACTGGCCGCCGGCGCGGAGATCTTGACGGTCTTCTTCGTGGCACTGACGTCCATGATGAACGCCGCGCCGCGGTACTGCGCGGGAATCGCGGGGTTGCCGGGGAGAACCGGCGCCGCCGGCGCGGGCGACTCGGCGGCGCATGCCGCGAGCAACAACAGCGCGGCGGAGGTGGTCAACGCGGTGACGCGGCGACCGTAGTGCGAAAGGCTTTGCATTGTGCGTACCTCAACCAAGGGACATGGGCGAGGTCAGTTCCTTCTCGATCGTGCGGTGACCCGACTAGCATGACGCGACATGCAGGCGCCAAATGGCGATGCGACGGACAGTCATCGATTCATCCGCGAATCGATCGTGTCTCGTCGAAATGTGTGTCGCGCGGTAGCCTCGTGGTTTTGCGTCGCTGGCTTTCGCCAAGTTTGCCATTGTCGTACGGCCTGCGTGAGGACCGACCGGAGTTGTGGAGCACCGTGATTTTAGGTGGCCATTGTCACTAAACAAGACGTCAATGTGTATCGTTAGTTGAGAATCCAGACAGTGTTACAAAACGCCGCGTGCATGATGCACGCGGCGTTCTGTTCGCACTAAACTGTTTGCACACGAATCATCGAAGAATCATCGCGCAATACTCACGAGTTTGTCGCGCAATCGTCGTGGTAACTTTCATTCACTTTCATCATTGGCGCTGTTGCGTTATTGGCGCGGACCAACACGCGAGTGCACGATCGAAAGCAAATGCTGCGCGGAGGTTAGCCCTCTTTCGGTGCGATCGTTCACAGTTGTCGCGTGCGTTGGCGCAGGCGAGGCAAAGGTGAACGCGACGCGTGCGTCACGATGGGTGTTCGTTACGTGGTCGCGCGATTGTATCGTCACGGAATGGTGAGTGTTGGAATCGGCACCACCACAAAACTCGTGGTGACGTTGATGGGGAATATGGTCGCGAGGGCCTCAGACACAGTGAGCACCGGAGTGACTGCACCGGAGAATCCCGTTGCGATGTTGAAGGTGAGACGAATGAGGGGCACGCTGCCACCAACGGTTTGGCCGCTGGTGCTGGCGATCGCACCGACGAGTTGCGTGTTGGCGGTACCTGGAGAGATTTCGTTGACAATGTTGAGGTCGAACTCGCCATTCGGGGTGAGGCCGACGCGCGAGAGCCAATCCAACGACATCCCGTTGTATGCGATGTTGAATGTCAGTCCAGCCAAGCTGTCGGCGTTCGCTCCGTTGATATCGGGTCTGCCCGGTGCCCCGCCCATATTGACGGCGAGCGTGAGCGTCACCTGACGACCGGTTGGCCCACTGGTCGTGATGGCCCCCCATGACGGCGTGAGTGAGTACGTGTGCGCCTGCGCGGTGCACGTCACCGTGACATTCCTCGTGACGCTTGCGCCAGCAACCACGCCCGTGTAACTCTGCGCGCCCGGATTGGTGCAGCCCGTTGGCAAACCGCCGAACGTGATGTTGCCGCCACCAGCGGGGACGCTGGTGACGGTGTACACACCACCTGCATTGGTCGTCACTGCCGGCAGCGCGGCAGCGCCGGTCGGTGTGACCGTGATCTGCACACCCGATATCGCGGCACCACCGGTGCTGCGCGTGATCGTGCCGGTGAGCGTGCCGGTCGTTGCTGTCTGGCAGGTGACCGCGATGTCCTTCGTCGCCGTGCCGCCGGCAGTCAACCCGCTGTATGTCTGCGAGCTTGGCGCTGCACATCCGATCGGCAAGTCGGCCAGCGTGATCGAGCCGGTACCGGCGGATGAGCCAGCACCGACTGGTACATTGGGAACGGTGTAACGACCGTCAGCGGCCGTGGTGACGGCACCCACCGCCGCACCCCCGGCCGGTTGCAGCAGAATGCGCACACCCGCGATCCCCGACGCGTCGCTCACGCGCGAGATCTTGCCGGATACTGTGCCGGTGGTTGCTGTTGCCGTACACGTGACCGCAAAGTTCGCGGTAACGGTCGCACCTGCGGTGACGGTGACTGTTTGTGCGGCCGGCGCGGTGCACCCGGTTGGAACCGTGCCGAGCGATACGGATGGCGAGCCACCTGGCACATTGGCAATCGTGTACGTGCCGGTCGCACTCGTGGTCGCAGCAGGCCCACCAGCTGCGGTCACCGTTACCCCGGACAGCGCGCCACGTTGTGGCGATGTCACGGTGCCTGAGATCGTGCCAGTAGTGCCGCCAGCCGCCGAAACAACGACCGAGAAATCCGTGAAGCCTGTATCGTTGCGATTGTCAGTGACCGTCAAACGAACGGTGTACGTTCCGGCGGCAGCGTAGGTGTGCGACGCAGTCGCGCCCGTGGCGGTCGTGTTGTCTCCGAAGTTCCACGCGTACGAGGAGATCGTGCCGTCGGAATCGCTGGACTGCGAGCCGGAGAACGAGAGCGCGGTGCCTGCCACGCCCGTCGTCGGCCCGCTGATCACGGCTCTCGGCGGTTGGTTGGTGGGGCCACCGCCGGTCGCCGTGATGGTGAGCGTGGCATCTTCAACGCGCACCTTGGTTTTGAGCGACACCCCCTGCGGCGGGAGAATGTCAGTCACGGTCGTCGACGAACGCACGGACGACCCTGCCGCACCGATCACGGTGAACCAGGAACGCACGATCTGAATGTTGCCCGTGCGTCCCTGTCCGTCGGTGTTGGTGGCGGCAAGCGCAAGGATATTCGGCTGCGTCCGATTGAGGATCGTGAGATCGAACGCGCCGGTCGTGCGCGCGCTGTCGTAACGCACAACGGCGTTGTCGAACTGCACCAGGGCCTCAACACCCGCCACCTGTTGCGTCGGTTGCGCACGCAGGTCGAGCGCGGTCAGCAGTGCCAACCTTTCGCCAGGTCTTGCGCTCGACGCCGACCAGCTCTGACGCAGGATGAACGGGCGTCCGGCGGTGTCGACGACGACAACTTTGCGACAGGTGATCGCGAAGCGCACCGTGTCGACCGCAAGGGCGCGCGGTTGCAGCGTTTTCCTGGCGTCGCCGTTCAACACGCACGGAGGATCGATGTCGCCGATGGAGATCTCGTAATCGCCCGGGCGCAAGTTGTCGAACCGCACGGAGCCATTGGCGCCGGACAACTTCTGCGTATTCAGATAGACGCGTTCGTTGGCGGGGGTTCCGGCCTCGCGGATGATCCCCGACGTGACGACCTGAAGGCCATCGGCGTCCAGCGTGTCGCCGCTCGTCTGCAGCACGGCCACGATGCTGGCCTTTCTGGGATCGCGGCAACTGATGGTGAAATTGACGCTCGCGACGGTGCGTGTGCCCTGATCGGTGACGGTGGCTGTCTGGACGGTGTCCGCGGAATTCAACGGCGCGCAATTGACCGCGAGGCCTCGGAGCACGACCGAGTACGTGCCACGCGCGATCGGCGAAATGAGTCGCTGCGCGTTGGATGCCACCGCGATCGATGACGTATCCCGGGCGCCACGAATGACGGCGATGTAGCCATCCGGGTCTGCGGATTCGGCGGTCGCGACGGTGGTTGTCGTCACGACGTTCAGCCCCGGCGTCGGCGACGTCTTTGCACCGGCAATGTTCGACATCGCTGAACGTGCGCCGAGTCGCGAGACCGCGCGCACACGATAGCCGTAGTAGCGATCGGGTTCGACTTTTGTATCGAAATACGCAAGGCGTGCGCTGCCATCCGCCGGGACACCGGACTCGATCGTGGTGAACCCGCCATGGAGATCGGCGCGGCGCTGGAGTTCATACGCCGATACCTCTTGCCCCGACGCAGGTCGCCACGACAGGCGCACCGTGGCCATCCCGACAGCTTCGGCCGTGAGTTCACTGGGCGCGGGAAGGCCAACAGTCGGCTCGTCGGTGGCGGCCGTGCACGCCATGGCAAACGCGGCCACCGACAGCGCGACGCCGACCCCGACACGGGACCACCATTCAGCGCGCAAGGCTCGCTCCCAGTTGCAGGATGTATCCCGGTTTCGAGAATCCGGACGATTCGTTGCCGGTTGCAACCTGTTGTACGAAGCGCACGGTCGCGTTGGTGAGATTGCGGCCGGAGAGCGAGATCGTCACACGCCTGCCGATCGCCTGCTGCAACTTCGCATCGAGCGTCCCTCGTCCGCGCTCGACGATGTTCGGCCCCTGCGCTGCATTCACACCATCGGAACTGCGGAATCCGTAGCGCACGATGCGCTCGCCGAACCGGTTGTAGAGCACGGTCATGGAGAAGCCGCCACCCGCGCTTCGATAAGCGAGGCTCGTGTTCACCAGGTAGGGCGACTGTCCTTCCAACGCGAGATCGGGATCGTACGCACCGAACGTCGGCGCCATGATGACGTTCGACTTCACATAGGTCAGGTTCATCGACGCACTCAATCGCGACAAAGCGCCTGGGAGATACGTCAGGTCCTGCCGGAGATCGAGCTCTGCGCCGAAGTTGCGCGCCGACTGTGCGTTCTCGTAGAGATAGGTGCAGCCGTTGCGTCCCTGCACAATGCGGATGATCGGGTTCTGAAAATCCTTGAAGAATCCGCTCAACGCGATCACTTCGCCCGCCCTCGGATACCACTCCAGTCGCGCGTCGGCGTTGGTGATTGTCGAGCGCTGCAAGGTCGGCGTGCCGATGGTGGAGCAACTGCCCGCGACTTCGACGTACTCATCGCGCGACAGTTCCCGGGTGTCCGGACGCGCAACACTCTGGAACGCGGCCAGTCGGAGGTTGATGCGGTCCGTGATCGATAATGTCGCGTTGGCCGACGGCAGGATGTCCTTCTGGCGACGCACGGTCGGCGGGCGACTGCTGTCACCCTGCGCGAAGTTGGCGCGGCCCCCGTCAAACAGGTCAAGACTCCAATCTTCCATGCGCGCGCCGGCCACAAGCCTGATGCGCGAGGCCATCGTCAGGTCCACCATCGCGTACGCCGCCGTCAGATTGTCGTCGGCATCGTACGGTTGCGCGACCGTGCCCGGAAACGTCAGACCGAGAAATCCGCCGATGTTTTCCGGCGTGAAGAGCAACTCGGGCGGCAGGAATGACAGATCATCCGGAATCGCCATGCGTGGATTGAAAGAGACCAGCGCCGCGTCAAATGCGCGCTGTTTCGCGCGCTTCATGCCACCAGTCTTGAAGGCGACGGGAGTCGAGAAAATGCGGAACGGAATCTGCCAATCGACCTGCATTGCCGTCTGCCGATCGTTCAACTTGCGAAACCATAGATCGCTGTTGGCGGAGACACCGTACCGTCCGCCCACGGGTCGGATGTATGACACCTGTCGATTGTCGGGTTCGTTGCGCCCCGACTCGCTCAAGGTCGCTTTCCATTCGAGGCGCGAGGAGGCGAGCCACCGGAAGAGATGTTCGCCCACGAGCTGCGTCTGCAGCAGATCGCGTTCGATGTACTGGAACTGGAAGAGCCGTGAGTCACCGTTCTGGTCGGTGCTGAACCCCTCGCCCGTGCTGTACAACTCTTCGGCGTTGCGTGTGTAAAGGTTCTTCCAGCTCAACTTCGTCGCGCCGCCGAGGCGGAGCGACACGTTGGCGACGCCGCCCCAGTCCGTGTTGTTCCGATGATCCTGATAAACAAAGGCGCGATTGGCTTCGGCTTTCGGATCGACGAAGAACCGGAAGAACCGGTCGGCCTGGTACTCGCTACCGGCCGAGTAGGTCAATGACAAGACGTAGCCGAGCGCGAACCGATCCGAGGGCCGCTGGCCGCCGAGCGTCATGCCGAGTCCGAGATTTGGCAGTGTGCGAATCGGTTTCGGCGCCCAATCGTTGCGGATGCCTTCCGCGTACCGCTCAACCGCGAAAGGGTCAGCGAACGCAGAATCGCGCGGCAGCGGAGGTGGTTCGCGCCGTCCATTGT
>CAYWCJ010000181.1:0-7632 GCA_964456595.1 uncultured Gemmatimonas sp.
GTGCGTGCACCGACGGCCATGATGGGATTGCCGACGCCGGATGCCACCGCGCGAATGAGCTCGTCCTCGCGCATGAGGCCAACGCACATCGCGTTCACCAGCGGGTTTCCTTCGTACGACGGATCGAACACGACCTCGCCGCCGACCGTCGGCACGCCGATGCAGTTGCCATAGTCACCGATGCCGCGCACGACGCCCGCAAACAGCCACCGCACGCGACTGCTGCTGAGCGGACCAAAACGCAACGAGTTGAGCAACGCGATCGGACGCGCGCCCATCGTGAAGACGTCACGCAGAATACCGCCGACACCGGTCGCCGCACCCTGATACGGCTCCACGGCCGACGGGTGGTTGTGCGACTCGATCTTGAACGCCACCGCAAGCCCGTCACCAACGGAGATGACGCCCGCGTTCTCACCAGGACCCTGCAATACCCACGGCGCCGTGGTTGGCAAGGTCTTGAGCAGCGGCCGTGAATGCTTGTACGAGCAATGCTCGCTCCACAGTGCGCTCACGACACCAAGCTCGGTGAACGTGGGCGTGCGCCCGAGCATGTTCACCAGCCGTTCGTACTCCAACTCCGTGATACCATGCTCGGCGACGAGCGCCGGCGTGATGGCCGGATCGCCGGCGCGCGGCAGAACCACCCTCATGAGCCAGCCCTCGTCATGAGCGCGTCGAGCAGCGACGTGAACAGCGCGACGCCGCCGATCGAGCCGAGCAGGGGATCGAGCGCGCGCTCAGGATGCGGCATCATGCCCAGCACGTTGCCACCCGCGCTGACGATGCCGGCGATGTTGCGCAGCGAGCCATTGGGGTTGGCAGACAACGCCGCGTCACCCGACGCGTTGACGTAGCGGAACACCACCTGGCCTGCGCCTTCGATACGTGCGAGCACATCCGGATCGGCGGTGAAACGACCGTCGCCGTGCGCGATCGGTACGGTGATGACTTCGCCGATGTGATAGCGCGACGTGAACGGAGTCGCGATACTTTCGACCCGCAGCTGCACGGGCGCGCTGATGAAGCGAAGATTGGAATTGCGGAGCAGGGCACCAGGCAGCAATCCGGCTTCACACGCGATCTGAAATCCGTTGCAAATGGCGAGCACTGGTCCACCGCGCCTGGCGAACGCAACCACTTCCTGCATGATGGGACTGAAGCGCGCGATGGCGCCTGGCCGCAGATAGTCACCGTAGCTGAAGCCACCCGGCAGGATCACCAGATCAGCGCCCTGCAGATCATGATCCTTGTGCCAGCAGTACACCGCCTCCTGACCAAGCGTTTCTGCGACGGCGTTGAACGCATCCTCGTCGCAGTTGGAACCGGGAAAGCGAACGATGCCCGCCTTCACGCCTGTTCCACCGCGGCGATTTCGTAGTCTTCCGTGACCGGATTGGCGAGCAGCTTCTCGCACATCACACGTGCGGACTCGCGTGCGGCCTCGGCACTGGCCGCTTCCGTGTCAAGTACCAGGAAACGCCCCACGCGCACATCCCCTACCTGCGCGAAGCCGAGCGAATGCAGCGCGTCAGACACCGCCTTGCCTTGTGGATCGAGAATGCCGCGGCGCGGCACGATATGAACGGAGAGACGGTAACGCGTCATGCCGAAGGATCCTCGCGACCGGCGGAACGGCCGGGATTGTTGCGTGATTGACGACGGCGACGGCGCCGCTGTCGTTGAGATTCCGCATCGTCCTCATGCGTCGAGGCCAACACGGCGTCGGCGCCGGGAATGTGCTCGTCGCGCACCGCCGGAAGACGTGCAAGCAGCCCCGTGAAGACGGTACGTCCGATGCCATAGAGCACGTATGCCATGCCGGCCGGGAAGAAGAACTGCTTGGGAAGGAAAATGACGCCGGCGAACGTGGCGAGGACCAGCAGCAGGCCGAGCACCTCTTTGACCGATCGAAATCCGACGGTGGGTACTTTGGCGTACTGCACGTTGCTGATCATGAGCATGCCGAGACCGAGCATCAACCACCGCAGCATCTGATGCCACGGCAAGTCACCAATCATCGTCTCGGTATAGAGCGACGTCTGACTGAACCAGAAGTACGTGGCCAGTGTGCCGCCCGCGGCGGGGCTGGGCAGACCCGTGAAATGCTTCACACTGCGGCCGGCCTGCTCGACGTTGAAGCGTGCGAGGCGCATCACGGCGCAGGCGGTGAAGAAGAAACAGAAGATCCAGTCCCAACCGGTTTTGTTGAGGACCACGAAATACATGATCAGTGCCGGCGCCGTGCCGAACGAGATCGCGTCCACCAACGAGTCGAGCTCGGAGCCGAACTTGCTTCCCGAGTTTGTCGCGCGCGCGATCCGGCCGTCGAGGGTATCCGCGATGGCGCCAAACACGATGAACCGCGCGGCTGCATCGAACTCGCCGCGCGACGCGGCGACGATCGCAAAGATGCCGAAGAACAGATTCGCGAGCGTGAATCCGTTCGGCAGCGCAATTGCTGCGCGCGGTCTCAGGCGTCGCGGTCGGTCCGACGGTTCGGTCTTCACGCCGTCGGCAGGTCAGCGAGCACCGTCACTCCAGCCTGCGTGCGTTGCCCGAGCTTGACGCGCAGCGCAGACGTGGGCGGCAGGAACACATCCACTCGCGAGCCAAACCGAATGAGCCCCATGCGGGAGCCTTGCACCGCCGTATCGCCCGTGGCCGAATCGGTGATGATGCGCCGAGCGATCAGTCCCGCGATCTGGCGCACCAGGATGCGATGCGGACCGCTCACCACACCAACCGACGCCTGCTCATTCTCTTCGCTCGAGGCCTCGGCGATGGCATTGAGAAACCTGCCTGCCTTGTGCACCACATGGTGCACCACGCCATCCACCGGGTATCGATTGACGTGCACGTCGAACACGTTCATGAAGATCGACACGCGCGTCGTCGGCCCATGCACGAACGTCGGTTCGTCGATGCTCGAGATCAGCACCACGCGTCCGTCTGCTGGTGCTACCACCACCCGCGCGCCGCGCTCACCCGTGCGCACCGGATCGCGGAAGAACCACGCGACCCACAGCGACACCACGGTAAGCAACAGCGCGGCAAGCCACAGTGGCCACGAGCGAAAACGCAGTGCAGCCGCAAAGACGATGGCGGCGAGCGCTGCTGAGCCGAGCATGAACGGATAACCTTCGCGGGCAAACATCAGGTGCGCTCCTCGGGCAGGCCAAGCCGTGCCAGATCGAGTGGTGCGCCGGTGAGACGCAGGAATGCATCCCGATAGCGCAAACTGGTCGCGCGGATCACTTCAGGTGGCAACGACGGCGGCGGGGCGTCGCCATTCCAGCGACCCGCGTGACGCTCCACATCCAGCCAGTCACGCAGCGGCTGCTTGTCGAAACTCGGCTGACCGCGACCGGGTGCGTAACTGTCCGCAGGCCAGAATCGTGAGCTGTCCGGCGTCAGCACTTCATCGATCAGCAGCAAGCGACCATCGCGCCAGCCGAACTCGAACTTGGTGTCGGCGACGATGATGCCGCGCGGCGCGGCTGTGGCGCGACCAAACTCGTACACCACACGCGCCAGCCGCTCGAGGGTTGCCGCGATCTCGTCGCCCACCGACGCGATGACGCTCGAGATGGTGATGTTCTCGTCGTGACCCGTCTCCGCCTTCGTGGCCGGACTGAAGATCGGTGGATCGAGACGATCACTTTCGCGCAGCCCGCGCGCCAAGGGCTCACCAGCCAGTGTCCCCGACGCGGCGTACTCCTTCCACGCAGACCCGGTGATGTAACCGCGAATCACACACTCGATCGGCACGACATCGGCACGGACGCAGAGCATGGAGCGACCGGCCAGAGCATCGCGATGTGCACGCAGCGTCGGCACGGCGACGATGATCTCATCGGTGTCGGCGGAGATGAGATGATGCTCGACGACATCGGCGAGTTGTCCAAGCCACCATGCGGTGAGCTGCGTCAGCACGGCGCCCTTCTGGGGAATGGGCTCCTGCATCACCACATCGAACGCACTGATGCGATCGGTCGTCACCAGCAGCAGGCGATCATCGTCGACGACATACACGTCGCGCACCTTGCCGCGACGCAGCAGCTCCAGCGGCAGCGCGGTCTCGAACGTCGCGCCAGACGACGCGTGATTCATACGCGCACCTCGTCGAGCACCGCGCTTCCGCGCTCGCGTGCCAGCCACGGCGCGACAACTTCGCTCAGGAACTCGTCCACCTGCTGCGGCGCACGACCGACGAAGCGGATCGGGTCTGCAGCCGCCTGCAAGTCCGACAAGGGAATGCCGAAGGCGGGATCGGCAGCGAGGCGCTCGAGCATGTCGTTGCGTGGCGCGCCATCCTTCACGGCCGTCGATGCCGCGATGCTGTGTCCGCGAATGAGCTCGTGTGCTTCCTGTCGGTCACCGCCCGCGCGCACAAAGCGCACGATCAACTCTTCCGTGGCCATGAACGGCAACTCGTCATCCACGCGACGACGGATGCGCGCCGGATGCACCTCGAGTCCGCGCACCACATTCTGCATCAAAACAAGAATCGCGTCCGTCGCCAAAAACGACTCCGGAATGGCCAGACGACGATTCGCCGAGTCGTCGAGCGTACGCTCGAAGTACTGCACGGCGTGGGTCTGATTGGCGTTTGGTTCGAGCGACAACACGAATCGGGCGAGCGAGGCGATCCGCTCTGATCGCATCGGGTTGCGCTTGTAGGCCATCGCCGACGAGCCGATCTGCTGCTTCTCGAAGGGCTCCTCGATCTCACCGAACGCCTGCAGCATGCGAATATCGCCGGAGAACTTGGACGCGGTCGCTGCGATACCGGCCACCACGCCCAACACCTGCGCGTCGATCTTGCGCGAGTAGGTCTGTCCGCTCACCGCAATCGAACGCGGAAAGCCCATGCGCGCCGTCACCATCCGATCGAGCTCACGCACTTTGGCGTGATCGCCGTCGAAGATCGACAAAAAGCTCGCCTGCGTGCCCGTCGTGCCTTTCACCCCGCGAAACGGCATCTGCACGATGCGGAACTCCAGATCCTCGAGATCGAGCAGGATGTCCTGCATCCACAACGTTGCACGCTTGCCGACCGTCGTGAGCTGCGCCGGCTGCAAATGTGTGTACCCCAACGTTGGCACATCACGCCACTCGAGGGCGAACGCGGCCAGTGCGTCGAGCGTATCGAGCAGCTTGTCGCGCAGCAGCGTCAAGCCGTTCCGCATCAGTATCAGCTCGGCATTGTCGGTGACGTAGCAGCTGGTCGCGCCAAGATGGATGTACGGTCGTGCGGCCGGCGCCACATCGCCAAACGCGTGCACGTGCGCCATCACGTCATGACGGAACGTCTTTTCGTACGCCGCGACGGCCGCGAAGTCGATGTCACGCTGATGTGCACGCATGTCGTCGATCGCTTGATCGGGAATCTCGACGCCGAGAGTGCGCTGTGACTCGGCGAGGGCCAACCAGAGTTGGCGCCACAGGCCGTAGCGCGCCTCCGCGCCCCAGAGCGTGAGCATGGCGCGCGACGCGTAGCGTTCAGCCAGCGGCGACGAATACGTCGAGAAATCGGAAGCGGTCACAGGGTTCGGCAAAATGACGACGACACTATCGACCAGTGAAGCACACGCGATCCGCGAGCGATCAACCGGCGATGACGAAGACAACCACTACGCATCAGCGCGGTGCTCAGCGCAGGTAGAACGACGTCTGCAATAGCTGCCTGCTGCGCTCAAAGACGAGATAGATCGGGCCACGCGAACCATAGGAATCGATCGCACGCGAGGCTTCCTCCGCAGACGCGACGCGCGTGCGACCAACCTGCACGATCACGTCGCCCGGCTGCAGTCCGATCTCGTCGCTGATGCGCTCCGACACCTTGTAGACAAGCGCTCCGGCGCGCGCATCGACCAGGCGCTCCGTGCGAATGGCATCGGTCAGGGAAATGAGTTGCAGCTCACGCAGCACCGTCACCTTGGGCGCGCTCACTTCAGGCGCGTCGGCGACGGCAAGCGAGATGGAGACATCGCGCCCCCCGCGACGCACCACAATCGGCAGCGTTTCGCCAACGCGCAGGTCAAGCAGGCGTGCGTCCCAGTCGAACGAGTTCCGCACCGCGCGCGCCCCGGCGCGCACAATCTGATCGCCGACCTGCACGCCAGCCCGCGCTGCCGGAGAAGCTGGCACGACACGCGCCACCACGGCGCCGGCCGCGGCGGCTTCGCGCGCGCTCTGTGCCTGCGGTGTGGTGAGGCGAATACCAACCCACGGCTGTCGCACCGCGCCATGCACCAACAGGTCTTCGACGATACGCCTGGTCCGATCGATCGGGATCGCGAAGCCCAAACCGATCGACCCGCCGCTGGGCGAGTAGATGGAGCTGTTCACGCCGATCACTTCACCGTTCGCGTTCACCAGCGGTCCACCCGAGTTGCCCGGATTGATCGCGGCATCGGTCTGGATCATGTCGACATATACGCCGCCGCCATCGCCTCGACCGGCGAGATTGCGACCGACGGCGCTCACCACACCCACCGACACGCTGGGTTCGCTGTTGCCGAGCACGAATCCGAACGGATTGCCGATGGCGATCGTCCACTCCCCGACGAGCAGATCGGATGATGATCCAAGAGCGGCAACCGGCAACTGCTTCATATCAATCTTTACGACGGCGAGATCGTTGGTCTCGTCGACCCCGATGATCTTCGCGCTGTACGTGGTACCGTCGCGCATGGCGACGGACACTTTCGTCGCTCCGCCGATCACATGCGCGTTCGTGACGATGACGCCGTCCTCGCGGATGATGAAGCCCGATCCGATGCCGGCGCTGCGCCGCTCGCCGGTGCGGCCCCCGTTGAAGTACTCGAAGAAATCCACCGGCACACGCTCCACCGTTTCCGTCTGCACGGTGACGACAGCGGGCGCGACACGCTCGACCGCGGTGGTGATGGCCGTGCGCCGTGATGCAGTGATGGACTGCGCGGGCACCGGCGCGGGTACCGCGGCGGGTGTCGGTGGAGTGCGTGATTGCGCACTGGTGGTCTCAGGGTTCGCCCCCTCGCAACCGGCGGCGAGAAGCGCCGCCACCATGACAATCGTCGAGCGTTGCAACATCAGGAGATCGTCAGCCCGGAGTGACACGCAGTCGTTCGCCCTGCACCGGCCGACGCGCCGGATCGAGTAGCGACTGATCGGTGAATGGATAGGCGACCACCGCGCGCAGTGCAGCCGAGCCAACGACCGCCGCATCGGCGCCCGCGAGCGCGCAGTTGACCAGCGAAGCGCCAAGCGAGGGAAACACGGCCACCAGATCCGCCTCGCTCTCGGCGCTGTCGAGCAGCGCGCGAGCCTGACGCAGCACTGCGGCGCTATCGCCGCCGCCCGCATCAATGCGATCCGCATCGACAAACAAAAACGCGACGCCGGTGCGCGCAGCCAACATCGCCTGTGCGGCCGAGCCAATGAACGTCGCGGCGACTTTCACCCCATTCGTCGCCAGACGATGCATGAGCGGGATGTACGGCTCGGCGAACGGCAATTGAATGACGACGTGATCCGCCGCGCGGCCGAGTCGCTCGGCGTCAGTTTCGGCGGCGTCTGCGCTGGTCGCATCGAGTGCGACGAAAACAGGCATGGCCGCAGCGCGCGCGAACTCACCGAGCCAGG
>CAYWCJ010000181.1:7642-9420 GCA_964456595.1 uncultured Gemmatimonas sp.
CGTCACTGGCCCCACCGTGCAACGCCAAGTCGGGAAGCACCACCCCGTCGATCAGCGCGCGCTCGTGCGCCCAACGCACATCATCGAGCGCGTCGGTCGCCAGGAAGAGTCTCACGGTTGCTCACCGCCGTAGAGTGCCGACGGATAGGAGACTTCACACAACGACAGCCCCTGCGCCGGGGCAGGAGCCGACGTGTCGGCGTTGTCGGGTGCGGCGAGCAGACGCGCCACCGTGCCGCGTGGACGCCGCCCCTGCGCTACTTCGACCATCGTGCCCACCAGGAATCGGACCATATGATGGAGAAATCGGTTTGCCGTCACCTCGAAAACCCAGCCCCCGTCGCGCTCCGTCCACGCTGCCTGCTGAATGATGCAGCGATGATGGTCATCGATCGGCGCCGTATGCGCGATGGCAAATGCGCGAAACGTATGCTCTCCAGTCAACGCTGTCGCCTCCTCATGCAATGCCTCCGCCGTGAGCGCGCGACCCAGCGGCCACTCATAACGTCGGCGAAAAGGAGAGCGAGCAGCCCCGTCCGTGCCTACAAGATAACGGTAACGGCGCGCCGTTGCGCTGCGCCGAGGATGAAATTCCGGACTCATGCGATGAGCGGTGGCGATCCAGATGTCCTCCGGCAGCAGCGCGTTCATCGCCTTGCGCAGAGAATCCGCCGTCCACCGTGTCGGCACACGAACCCCGACGCCCTGTCCATGCGCATGCACACCGGCGTCGGTCCGTCCAGCCCCGACTGCCGGAATGGCGCCGGCGCACAGGCGCGTCAGCACCGCTTCCATTTCCCCTTGAACCGTGCGCACCGCCGGCTGTCGCTGCCAGCCAGAGAATGCCCCTCCGTCATACTGCGTTACAAGGAGGATGGGGCGGGGGTCCATGGCGAGCGGAAGGTACGTCCGCTGCGCCCCAGCTTCAACCGACGCGAACCACGCCATGGTGCGAAAAATCCGTGTCGCCTGCATTGCGCGGCCGCGTTCGGCACTATTTCCTCCCTTCCGTCATGCCTCCGCGTTCCCTCGCCTCGCTTGCCCACGCCCTCGGCGCCATCTCCGATCTCGATGGTGCCCTCATCGCGCTCGGCGAGTGTCTGGCAGAACTGGATCGTGGGGCGTCGGTGGCGTTTCTCCACTACGACGCGCGTCGGGACATGCTGCGCGAACGACTGGCACCGACCGGCGCCCGCGTCGTGCGGACGTCGATCGAAACCACCTTTGATCATCTCCCGGAGACGCTGCGGAACCGCGTGAGCGCCGGGGGACAGTTCATCGACGTGACCGACAAGTCCGCCGACTATTCGCGTCTGTTTGGCTTCGGCTCGTCGATTGACGGCGGCCTGCTGTCGCTGCGCGGACTGCGCGTGGAAGGGACGCTGTCGGGCGTGCTGGCGCTGTTCGAACCGCGCAAGATTTTCGGTACGCGGACCACCGAGCGACTGGCGCCGGCGCTGGCGCTGTTTGATCTCGCGTTCGGCCGGCTGTCGGAGCGCGACGCGCGGCATGAAGCCGTGCGCACCCTTGAAGATGTCACCCAACGCGTGCACGGCGAGTACGTGCGCAAGCTCGGCGCGCTCGAAGCCGAGCTGCGCGAAGCGCGCAACACGCCTCGCGACAACGCGGCGCTGGGTGCTGCCGAAGCGGTCGCGCTGCAGGCCGACGCGGCGCGGGCCAGCGAAGAGGCGCGCCGGGCATTGCGGCGCGCCGAACTCACCGATCAGCAGTTGACGGCGGCCGTGGGACAGTTGGAGCAGGCGCACGTGGAACTGCAC
>CAYWCJ010000182.1:0-9379 GCA_964456595.1 uncultured Gemmatimonas sp.
AGGTCGGACATTGCGTGCATCGCATCGCGATGTGACGTGCACGCACACGAGCCCAACACCATCTACGTCGTGCCGATCACCAGCGACGCGCATCACTTCCCGCCCGACGGCAAGCTGCGCGTCTATCGCAGTCGCACGGGTGGCGACGAGTGGGAAGCGCTCACCAACGGCCTGCCGCAGCAGGATTGCTACGTGAACGTGCTGCGTGATGCGATGGCGGTGGACACACTCGAGTCGTGCGGCATCTACTTCGGTACCACGGGCGGGGCGGTGTACTGCTCCAGCAACTCGGGCGACAACTGGATGCCGATCGTACACGATCTTCCGGCCGTACTCGCCGTCGAAGTGCAGACGTTGTCATGAACGCGGTCATGAACGTCGGCGCGAACGTCGGCAGGGGCGCTGGCGTTATTCGCGTCGTGCTGCCCTCCCCACTGCGCGCGCTGGCGCGGGTGGGGAGCGAGTTCGCGGTCGAGGTGACGGGTGAGGTCACGGTGGCGCGGGTCCTCGACGCGATCGAAGCGCGGTATCCGATGCTGCGCGGTACGATGCGCGATCACGTCACCCGGCGGCGCCGCGCGTTCGTGCGCTTCTACGCCTGCGAGCGCGACCTTTCGCAGCAGGAGCCCGACGTTCCGCTGCCGGCGAGTGTGGCTGAAGGGAAGGAGCCACTGCTCATCGTGGGGGCGATGGCGGGCGGGTAGCGAGGCGAACATTCAGAATTGCGGAGGCAAGGCGCATCGTCACCGCCGTCGTGAATCGGATCTCCGCGAACGCGCGTAGGGTTATCGTGCCCATCAACCCGG
Source organism: uncultured Gemmatimonas sp. (assembly GCA_964456595.1). GTDB lineage: Bacteria > Gemmatimonadota > Gemmatimonadetes > Gemmatimonadales > Gemmatimonadaceae > Gemmatimonas. The sequence goes on from CAYWCJ010000182.1 coordinate 807, forward strand.
TCACTTGCTTTTCACCATTGACGGCGCAAGCCGAGGCACGAGATGCTGCGATTGATCATCTGGGCGATGGCCACTGGCTTCGTGACAGGAGCGGTGTGGTTCGCCATCCACTTCTTCCGACGCGGCATTCCGGAGGGTGGTGTCCCATCCGCGATTCCACCCGCGCGTCACCGCGACCCGCCCGAGCTCGGCGCGCCGCACGCACAACCGTTGAACGCGGCCGATCGTATCGCACAAGAGCGGCCCGCACACGCGCTCCCAGGCCAGCCAATCGAAACCGTCGAGCCCGCGCGCACACCGCGACCCTAGCGCGCGTCGCTCTATCCGACGCGTATCGCCGGCTGCTCGCGGCGCACGGCTGCGTGAGGTGCAAATGAGGTGCAAGTGAGGTGCAAGTGACGGCAGGAGGCGTTTCGACGCGGGATAAATCTGCTTCGACGTGACTGGCGTAGCGTGACGGAAGCCACACTCTGCCCCACACCGACCCTCTCGCTCGGGACCGTCTCATGCACAGAATACTCGGCAGCATCCTGCCGATCGCTGGCCTGCTGCTCGTCGGCGCCGCCGCCGCTCAGGCACAGATCGCCGCCTACGCCGTTACCACCAACGCGCAGGGCGTGCAGCAGCTCGTCCAGTTCTCACCGAACGCGCCGGGTAGTGTGACGACGCTCGGCCCCACCGGCGTGCGACTCACCGGCATCGATTTCCGGCCGCTGACGAATCAGCTGTACGGCTATGACGGCGACAAGCTGTACACGATCAATCGCAACACCGGTCTCGCGACGTTCGCGTTTGACGTCGGCAATGCGACGGGCAACGTCGGCCTCGACTTCAATCCGACGGTCGATCGCATTCGCCTGGTGAATGCCAGCGGCACGAATCTGAGGCTGAATCCGATCACCGGCGGTACGACGGTGGACATGCCCTACAGCTATGCGATGGGCGATGCGAACTTCGGCAGAACGCCGGCGTTCACGTCGGTCGCGTACACCAATTCCGACAACGATCCGAACACCGGCACCACGCTCTTCGGGATTGACGTGAATCTCGGTTCGCTGGTCCGCATCACCAGTCCGAACGGTGGCGCCATCAATACCGTCGGCAGTCTTGGACTCGGCGCGTTCTCGTCGCTCGTCGGCTTCGACATCATCACGATGGGCGGTGTGAACACGGGTTTCTTCACGGCCACGCGCATGGGCGGTGCGACCAGCTGGCTTTACTCGGTCGACCTGAACAGTGGGGCGGCAACGGTGGTGAACGAACTCGGTGTGTCGACCACGCTTGAAGGGCTGGCGCTCACGTCGGTGCCAGAGCCGGGCACGTGGGCGCTCATGGCCGTCGGGCTAGCGGGGTTGGGCGTCGTCGCGCGTCGCCGGCAGCACATTCGGGCGTAAATGGCGTTAGTCTCAGTGGCATGACGACGCTTTACTCGACGCTTTGCTGTCCGCACTGCGGGCACGCGGAAGAGCTGCTCATGCCAACGAACGCCTGCGCATTCTTTCACGAGTGCGCAGGCTGTCGCGCGCGCCTGAGGCCCAACGCAGGGCATTGCTGCGTGTTCTGTTCGTTCGGGACGACGGCGTGCCCTTCGATGCAGGAGGGCGGCTCGAGCTGTTGCGGAAATGACGACGCTGGCATGATGAACGTGTCGCTCTGACGGCGCCCCCGCACCACAGGGTTTGCCCGGTGCGGTTGTGCGCATAGCTTACAGGCATACGTCGTTGCCACTCTCGCCCTCGCGCGTGCACCCTCTCCTTCGCCGGCTCCTCGCGTCGTTCCTCTGCACCAGCGTGCTCGCCACGACGCTGGGGGCTGTGGAGCCCGCGTGCGCGCTCGAGCTTCGCGACGCACTGATGACGACAAGCGCCAGCGCGACGAGCGGCGCAGCGACCGTGAATCGCACGTCGTCAGACAACGTATCGAGTCTCGATATCGGCGACGGTGGTGGGTCTCCGGAGTGTATGACGGAGATGACCGGTGCGAGTCGCCCGTCAACCGACGAACATCCAAAACCGAACGCGCCCACGCATGGCGCAGGTACGTGCGCGCTGCTGACCAACTGCGTCGTGGTGCTACCGAGTCTCGTGCAGCGGGCGAGCGCACCTCCGACTGCGCCGTCGACGGCGCCCTCAGCACGCGACTCGCTCCGGCCGACGTCGCCGACGTTCGTGCCTGATTCTCCACCGCCGAAAGCCTGACCGACTGACGACGGCGTCCGAATGGACGCCCCGCCGTACGTGCCTCGCTGATTGCTCGCACGTGCCGGCGACACGCGACGTTGCCACTCCGGTATTGTTCGCAGTTCTCCTCGTCCTCGGTTCACATCGTGCACTCCACGAGACTTCGACGCATGTCCTGCGTCGCGGCGGCGTTCGCTTGCGGCGGCGTGCCGCTCACGCTCGCCGCACAGAATGCGGTGTCGCGATCCGCAACCCAGCCTCCCGCATCGTCGATCGACTCGCTGGTCCATCTCGCGCTCTCGCACAGCTACCCGCTGCGCGCGGCGCTTGAACAGGTGAACGCAGCGCGCGCTCGCGTTGCGACGGCGGGTCGATTCCCCGAGCCCATGCTCATGGCCGGCCTGCAGAACCTGCCGACGAAGGGTGGGTTCACTGACGAGATGACCATGAAGATGGTTGGCGTGACGCAAAGTCTGCCGGCACGGGGGCGTCGCGATGCGGCGCAGCGCGTCGCTGGTCAGGAACTCGCTGTAGCCGCGGCAGACGCCGAGGTGATACGGTGGACGGCGAGACGCGAGGTGCTCGTCGCCTACCATGAGCTCGCGTACCTCGATCGTGCGATCGAGATCGCCTTGCGAACGCGCGATTTGCTGGTGAACATCGAACAGGTCGCGCAATCACAGTACGCTGTGGGCGGCGGCAGGCAGGCCGATGTACTGCGCGTGCGAAACGACGCCGCTGGCGTCGCGTTGGAGGCCGTCGCGCTCCGAGAGGAACGCAGCGCGACGTTAGCGCGACTGAATGCCTTGCTCGATCGGCCGAGTACATCGGCGGTCAACGATGTCCGCACGCCACCCCGCATCGAACGACTCGCGCTGCCCGACTCCGCGCAGCCCGTTCGGTACGCGTCGGCCACACTCGGCGCGCGACTGGCGCGTTCTCCGATCCCGGCACTCGATTCACTGCAGGCATTGGCGCTCCGACATAACCCGTCGCTTCTAGCCTCCGATGCCCGCATCGCGGTGCAATCACAACGGGTCACGTTGACGCGTCTGGAGCAGCGCCCCGACGTGGATGTCGCGCTTCAGTACGGTCAGCGCGAAGGCCGTCCGGATATGCTCAGCGCGGTGGTGTCGGTGCCGTTGCGTCGTCGTCGCATCGCGAGTGAAATCGTGTCGGCCGAATCTGCAGTAGAACGAGCTTTCACCTTGGACCACCACGCGCTGCGCACGTCCCTGCTGGCGAACGTGGCGCGCCTGGCCGCGGAGTTGGAACGCAGCCGAACGCAGCTGTCGATCACCACTCGCACGATTCTTCCGCAGAGTCGTGCGGTCACCGATGCGATGTTCGCCGCCTATAGAAACGGCAGCGGCTCACTCGCCGAGGTGCTGGAGACACAAGCCGCGCTGTTCGAAGCGGAAACCACCTTTCATCGCACCCTCGCCGAGTTCGCGCGTGCGCTCGCGGAACTGGAGCAGCTGTGCGGCGTGGAGATCGAGTCATGACCGCGAGTACGAATCGCCGAGCAATCGTGGGCTCACTGCTGCTCATCGTCACGGTTGGTGGTGTGTACCTGCTTTGGCGGGGGCGAGACGCACGTCGCGCGTCGGCGGTCGCTGCGACACAGACGCCAGGCTCCACGACGGACAGTGCCATGGCCGGAATGCCGGGTATACACATGCCAGGAATGGACATGCCAGGAATGGACATGCCTGGCATGGACATGTCGGGAATGAATATGAGCGGCGATGGCAACGCGGTACTCGACTCGGCGCAAATCGCGCAGTTTGGCGTAACCTTCGCCCGCGTCGAACAGCGCGAACTCATGGGCGAGCTCCGCGTCACCGGCTCGGTCGTCGTCGCAGAACCGCGCGTCACACAGGTCGCGCTCAAGGTGTCCGGATTTGCGGAACAGCTGCACGTCGCGGCCACCGGTGGGCTGGTGCAGCGCGGACAGCCGCTGTTGGAACTCTACTCCGCAGAACTCGTGTCGGCGCAGCAGGAGTTGCTCGTGGCGCGCGACCTCGCGCGACGAGGGGCGAGCAGCGTGGCAGGGCTGCCCGACTCGGGAATCGATCTGGTGGCGGCCGCACGATACCGCCTTCGACTGCTCGATGTGTCTGACGCTCAGCTCGACGACGTGCTGCGCTCCGGTACCGTTCCTCGTGCCATCACCATCGTCTCGCCGTCGACCGGATACGTGACAGCGAAGTACATCGTGCGCGGACAACGTCTCGACGCCGGGATGCCGCTGTACACCATCACCGACTTGCGCGAGGTGTGGGTGGAAGCAGCAATACGTGAAGCCGACGGCGGCAGCGTGACGGTCGGTACACGGGCCGAGATCGATGTGCCGGCGCTGCCTGGACGCGCGGTGAACGGGCGCGTGATTCAACTCGATCCGATGCTCGACAGCGCATCGCGCTCGCTGCGTGCGCGCATTGCGGTTGCCAACACGAACGGACTGTTGCGTCCCGGCATGTCGGCAACCGTCCGTCTGGCCATCACGTCACGGCGGACGGTCGCCGTGCCGACGGCGGCCATCGTGCGAACGGGCAGTCGTGACCTCGTCTTCGTGAACATGGGTCGCGGTCAGCTCATGCCGCACGAGGTATCGCGCGGCGCCGTGATGGGTGAGTTCACCGAGATCCTCTCCGGCGTCGAACCCGGAATGCGAGTGGTGACATCGGCGCAATTCCTGATCGAAAGCGAAGCGAACATCGGCGACGTGATGCGCGCGATGATCGGGCAGATGGGCACGATGACGATGTCGAAACAGGACATGCCGATGCCTATCGTGCCGCCGTCCAAGCGCGCGCCGAGCAAGCCGTGAGTCGACTGCTTGGCGGAATCATTTCGTGGTCGGTCTCTCATCGGCTCGCCGTGCTGTTGAGCACTGCCGCGTTGGTCGTCGCGGGAATGTGGGCGATGCTGCGCACACCCATCGACGCGATCCCGGATCTCTCGGATGTGCAGGTGATCGTGATGACGCAGTGGCCGGGTCAGGCGCCGGCGCTGGTCGAAGATCAGGTGACGTACCCGCTCTCCACTGAGCTGCGAAAGGTGCCGCGTACCAAGTTCGTGCGAGGGATGTCGCAGTTCGGTCTGTCGGCTGTTTACGTCGTGTTCGAGGATGGCACCGACTTGTACTGGGCGCGCAGTCGCGTGCTCGAGTACCTCAATGGCGTGCAGGGACGCCTGCCAAGCGGTGCGACCCCGATGCTTGGTCCCGATGCCACCGGTGTTGGCTGGGTAATGCAGTACATCCTCGCTGACACCACGGGACGTCTCGGTCTGGCGGAGTTGCGCGCCTTGCAGGATTTCACCGTGCGACCCGCGCTGACGGCGGTGGAAGGAGTCGCCGAGATTGCGGCGCTGGGTGGCTACGAGCGACAGTATCAGGTGGAAGTGGATCCAGCGCGGTTACTGGCGCGCGGGCTTTCGTTCGCGCGCGTCGTGCAGGCTGTGCAAGCGTCCAACGCCGATGTGGGGGGGCGCGTGCTCGAACTCGGCGGCACCGAGTACGTGGTGCGCGGGCGTGGTCGTTTCGCATCGCTCGACGACATCCGGCGAGTCTCGCTCGGCGAAGGCCGTGGGGCTGCGCCGGTCACCATCGGCGACGTGGCATCGGTGCAGCTCGGTCCGGAGATTCGACGCGGCATCGCAGAACTCGACGGCGCCGGTGAGATCGTGACGGGCTGGGTGGTCATGCGCTACGGTGAGAATCCGCGCGCGGTCATCGATGCGGTGAAGACCCGTATGGCCGACGTGCAGCGCGCGTTGCCGGCAGGTGTCACCTTTCTCACCGGCTATGATCGGTCGGGGCTGATTGATCGTGCCATTGCGACGTTGCGTGAGAAGCTGATCGAAGAGTCCGTCATCGTGGCGCTGGTGACGCTGGTGTTCCTGCTGCATGCGCAGAGTGCGCTCGTCGCGTTGCTCACGCTGCCCATCGGCATTCTCATGGCGTTCCTCGCCATGCGCGCGCTCGGACTGTCGGCCAACATCATGAGTCTGGGCGGCATCGCCATCGCGATCGGCGCGATGATCGATGCAGCCATCGTGATGGTCGAGAATCTGCATCGACACATGGAGCGGGAGTCGACTGCGCCGACGGGTCGCACGCGGTGGCAAGTTGTCGTCGACGCGTCGCGCGAAGTCGGCCCTTCGCTGTTCGTCTCGTTGCTCATTGTCACGATGTCGTTCCTGCCGGTGTTCGCGCTCGAAGCGCAGGAGGGGAGACTCTTTCGACCGCTCGCGTGGACGAAGACGCTGTCCATGGCGTCGGCCGCGTTGTTGTCCATCACACTGGTCCCCGTGCTGATGGGGCTCTTCATCCGAGGAGGTGTGCGCAAGGAGGCAGAGAATCCGGTCAATCGCGTTCTGGTGCGAATGTATCGTCCAGTGATTCGCGTGGTCCTTCGCCATCGCGGGCTGACGATTGCCGCCGCGCTGCTCGTGCTCGTGGCGACATCGATACCGTGGATGCGATTGGGCAGTGAGTTCATGCCACCGCTCAACGAAGGCAGCATCATGGACATGCCGTCGCTCGCCTCGGGTGTGGGCAGCCAGCAGGCGAAGGACATTCTTGCGCAGCGCGACGCGGCAATCGCGCGTGTGCCGGAAGTCGATCACGTGCTCGGCAAGATCGGACGCGCCGAGACTGCGACCGACATGGCGCCAATGTCGATGATCGAGACGATTGCCACGCTCAAACCCACGGAATCGTGGCGCGCGGGTGTCACGTACGATTCGATCGTGTCGGAGCTGAACGCGACGGTGCGCACGCCCGGTGTCGCCAACATGTGGAGCATGCCGATTCGCAACCGTCTCGATATGCTCACCACCGGCATCAAGACGCCCGTGGGAATCAAGATCTTCGGACCGAGCTTGGATACACTCGACATCATCGGTCGCCAGCTCGAAACGCTGCTGCCGCAGGTGAACGGCACGACCGCGGTCTATGCGGAACGCGCGGTCGGCGGGCGATATCTCGATGTGGACATCGATCGTGATGCGGTCGCGCGATACGGACTCACGATCGACGAGGTGCAGGCCACGCTCGCCGGCGCGATCGGCGGTCAACCGGCTGGTGAAGTGATTCTCGGACGCGAGCGTTACCCGGTGCTCGTGCGCTATCCGCGCGCGTTGCGCGACGATGCGGCATCCGTGCAGTCCGTCCTCGTCGCCACGCCGTCCGGTGCACAGATCCCGCTTGGTCAACTGGCGACGGTGCGTGTGGTGCAGGGGCCATCGATCGTCAAGTCCGAAGACGCGGCACTCAACACCATCGTCTACGTCGATGTACGGTCACGGGATGTCGGCAGCTATGTGGAGGAAGCGCGCAGCGTGGTCGCATCGCGCGTGCAGCTGCCCGCCGGCTATCGTCTCGTGTGGTCGGGACAGTATGAGGCGCTGCAGCGGGCCGAGCAGCGATTGCGCGTAGTAGTGCCCGTGACACTCGCCATCATCATGCTGCTGTTGTATGCGAACTTTGGGAGCGTTGCGGAAAGTGCGCTGGTGATGCTGTCACTCCCCTTCGCACTGGTCGGCGGCGTCTGGTTCATGTGGCTGCTCGAATACAACCTCAGCGTCGCGTCGGCAGTCGGCTTCATCGCGCTGGCCGGCGTGGCGGCCGAGACTGGTGTGATCATGCTGCTTTATCTCGACCATGCGCACCAGGATCGTGTCGCCCTTGGTACGCTGCGTTCACGCGACGATGTGGATGCGGCCGTGAGCCACGGCGCGGTGGAGCGCGTGCGGCCCAAGGTCATGACGGTCACCGCCATCATGGCTGGTCTGCTGCCGATTCTCTGGAGTCAGGGCACTGGCGCCGACGTGATGAAACGGATCGCGGCGCCGATGGTTGGTGGGATGCTCTCGAGCACCGTTTTGACGCTGGTGGTGATTCCGGCGGTGTACTCGCTGTGGCGGGAATGGCAGTTGAGGCACGTGGCGCCACGTGTGTAGGCACTTTCGACGGGACGCCGCTGTAGTGGCGGCCGTCCAACGACCTCAGTACTCTTCGTTTGTGCTCCCGACCGGTCTCTCGCGATTCGCTGCCTTCGTGGCGGCGTGTGTACTGAGCTTCGCCAGCCCAGGGCTTTCGGCGTTGCACGGGATCGTGCACGCCCACGCGGCGAGTGACCATGCCGCTGTCCAACCGTTCGCACAGCCAACGGTCGAGGACGGAGATCACAGTCACGGACACGATCACGGGTCGATCGAAACAGGAACGACCCCGCGCGAAGTTCCGCGCGTGGATGCGGCGCCAACGAAGATCGCACCGCTGGTCGAGCCGATTCTGCAGCCGGTCATTCGCGCGCCGCGCAGCGCCGGCTCGCCCGCGTTGCTGCCGCGCCCCGCACCCGAGAGAGGCCCGCCCAGCGGGCC
>CAYWCJ010000183.1:0-9038 GCA_964456595.1 uncultured Gemmatimonas sp.
CGATCGGCTTGTTGCGGGCGTCCAGCTCGCGCAGGTACGCCTGCATGCGTGGGCTATCGAAGGGTGCGTCGAAGGGGAGATTGGCAGCATCCGATACGCGCCCTTCCGCATCGGTGAGCACCAGTGGCAACCCCGATTCTCGCATCTGCGCCGCCAGTTCGAAGAGAAGCGCAGAGCGATCCGCTTCGACGGCGCTGGTATCGAGCAGCGCGCGGTAGACGCGTGAGTAAATGCGCGCCTGCGCTGCGGCGGCGGTACGCAGCTGCGTGACGACGTGTTGCGTGTACCCCACGTACCACGCGAGCAGCGCCAACACGCCGAGAACGACAACCACCACCGGCCAGCGTCGTCGGCGCATTGCTGGTGGTTAGCGCGAAATGGTCAGCACGCGGCGCGACGGATCACGGATGCATCAAAGCGACGTCCGCCCGACGTACGGCTGGAGCGCTTCGGGGAGCAGCACGGAACCGTCCGACTGCTGATAGTGCTCCAGCAGGCAGGCAATGACCCGCGAGAATGCCAGCGCCGAGCCATTGAGCGTGTGTACAAAGCGTGGTTTCTCGCCGGCGGCGGCGCGATAGCGAATGTTCGCGCGACGCGCTTGAAAATCGGTGAAGATGCTGCAGCTCGACACCTCGAGCCACTTGCCGACACTCGGCGCGAACACCTCGAGATCGTACGTCTTCGCACTCCCGAAACCGGTGTCACCGGCAGCCAGCAGCACGACGCGATATGGCAGTCCGAGGCGCTGCAGAATGACTTCGGCGTGACCGGTGAGCGTCTCAAGTTCCTGCAGTGATGTTTCCGGCGTGACGTAGCGAACCAGTTCCACCTTGTCGAATTCGTGCACGCGCAGGAGGCCACGCGTATCCTTGCCGGCCGACCCAGCTTCGCGACGAAAGCACGCGCTGAACGCGCAGAATCCCTTCGGCAACTGTGACGCGTCGAGAATTTCGTCGCGATAGAGATTCGTCACCGGCACTTCGGCGGTCGGAATGAGGAACAGGTCCTCGTCGCGCAGCGCGTACATGTCGTCGGCGAACTTCGGCAGCTGCGTCGTGCCGATCATGCTCGCGCGATTGACCACCAGCGGCACCCAGCACTCTTCGTAGCCGTGCTCGTTGGTGTGTACATCGAGCATCAGGTTCATCAGCGCCCGCACCAGTCGCGCGCCGCCGCCGCGATAGACGATGAACCCCGAGCCACTGATCTTGGCGCCACGCGCAAGATCCAGAATGCCGCGCGCTTCGCCGATTTCCCAGTGCGGCTTGAGCGTCGCGCCGTCCGCGCGCGGCGTGCCCCACGTGCGCAGGACGCGATTCTGTTCTTCGCCACCCGCGGGGACTTCGTGGAGCGTGATGTTGGGCAGCTCCAGGAGCATCTGCTGCACGGCCGCTTCCGCTGCGTTGCGACGCGCTTCGAGTGCCGCGATCACCTCACCGATTGCGCGACCTTCCGCGATCAGCGCTGCCGCGTCTTCGCCAGCCTTGCGGCTTTGCGCGACCTCCTGCGAGACCTTGTTGCGCCGTGCCTGCTGGCTCTCCAACTCCGTGATGGCAGCGCGACGATCGCTCTCGAGCGTCTCCGCATGATTCAGCATCGGCGCCAGCTCATCGTACTTGCCACGACGACGCATTCCCTCGCGCAATCGATCCAGCTGGTCCCGCAACAGACGAATATCGTGCATCGAGCGATCAGTCCTTCGGAAGGCCTTCCGTGAGCGAGCGATAACCACAGTTCCGATTCACCAGCGAGCGCATCACCATCCGACGCTCGTTCACGAACACGCTGTCCACGGTGATCTTGGCGTAGAAGAATTCACCGAAATTGCAACCGGAGTCGCGCAATTCGAGCGTGAACGTTTCTCCGACGGAGATCGTGGCGGCGCTGTCCGCCTGGTACCCATTGAGCGGGGCTCGGGCAAGCGACGCGAACGGCGTCGTCATGCGCTGCAGTCCGATCGTAGGCGCGCCGGCCGGTGGCAAGGGCACAAGATACCTGGCCGGCAACAGTCGCACCTTGCCATCGGTGGTCAGATCGAAGGCAATGTCGAAGTTGAGCGTGCCATTGGAGAGGACCTGCGGTCGTACCAGCGACTCGGTGGTGTACTGATACGCCGCCGGCAAGGACGACGACGAGCCGGTCATCGCGTACACGCTGTAGGAGCGCAGTACGTTGTCGACCGAGGCCGGACTGGTGAGACCGTTGCCGCCGCCGCAGCGGGCCAGCAGCGCGGCCGAAGACATCACGACCGCAAATGACATCGCGCGCCGCGAGAAGCGACGCGCGTTGGATTGACGAGACAACAGAGTAGTCCCCATGGCAGAAGCGAGGGTGGAGGTTACCGCCCAACTCAAGTCGGGGCAAGCGGTTCCATCGCTTGACTTCACCCCAGACCGCGCACAGCGTTCCCACATGCCAACCATTCGTGATCTTGTCAGTGCGCTGCGACGCCGCGACGGCGTTGATGCGGTCATCGTCCTCGGCCGAGATGGCCTGCTGATCGATGGTGCCGCCGAAGACACGCTGGATCCTGAAGGGCTTGCCGCCCATGTGCCACCGATGGTGATGGCTGCCATGGAGTTGAGTGCAGCGTCCGGTCGTGGCGAGTTCGGTTTGCTGGTGTTGGAGTACGGCGCCGGCACAGCCATCGTGACCGCCGCCTCGCCCGATGCTCTCCTGCTTGTGCTCCTGCGTCCGGCGGCGAATCTGTCCTCGCTGCTGTACGACCTGCGACGCCATCGCGCGCAGATCGCGGCCATCGTCTGACGCCGCCGCAGAGCGGGCGTGATGTGGCCTTGGCGACCGCACCCGTCAGGTATCGCGTGCTGGTGGTGGACGATGAGCCGCACATCAGCCTGATCATCCGCACGCGGCTCGAGCAGGGGCCGTTCGACGTCATGCTCGCCGACAATGGTCCCGAGGCGTTGGCGCTCCTCGACGCGCATCCGGACACCTGTCTCGTGCTGCTCGACCTCATGCTTCCCGGTATGAGCGGCATTGATATTTTGCGTGCGATGAGGGCCGATATGCGCTGGCAATCACTGCCGTGCCTCGTGCTGACCGCGGCGGGTCAGGATGCACAGTTCCGCGATGCCACAGCGCTGGGTGTTACCGAAGTGATGACCAAGCCGTTCAGTCCTCGTCGACTCTACGATCGCGTCGTGGCCGTCACCGGTGCGCCGCCGACTGTTGCGGCGGTGACGACGACGCCACGCGCGACGTGACCGACACCTGGCACGCCTCATTTTCGCCCTGATTTCTTCCTGATCTCTGCATGATTCTCTGGAACGTGGTGCTCGCGGGCGGTGTCGGGTCTCGCTTCTGGCCGCTTTCGACGCCTGAGCGACCGAAGCAGTTGTTGCCGCTGATCAGCGAGGCGCCGATGTTGCGCGACACGCTGAATCGCATGACGCCACTGGCGCCGCCGGAGCGCACGCTCGTGCTCACGAACGCGTCGTTGCGTGATGCCATTCTCGCGCTCGAGCCGTCGCTGCCACCGGAAAATGTGATCGCCGAGCCGCGACCGGCAGGTACGTGTGCGGCACTCGCATGGGCCGCGCGCACCATTCAAGCCCGCTCAGGTCCCGAGGCGGTCATGGTGTGCGTGCATGCCGACTGGGCGATCAGCGATGTCGAGCAGTTTCAACGCACCCTGCTCGATGCGGCGACGATTGCGCACGATGAGCGGGCGCTGGTGACGGTGGGCATCGTGCCCTCACGACCGGATCCCGGCTTTGGATACATCCAGCCCGGCGAGCGTTTGCGCGAGGTGAACGGTCCGGGCGGCGACGCCGATCAGGTGCGGCGCGTGGCGCGTTTCGTGGAAAAGCCTGATCGCGAGCGTGCAGAGACGATGGTACGGGACGGCTATCTCTGGAACTCCGGCATCTTTGCGTGGCGTGTGGGCGATTTGCTCGATGAGATTCGTGCGCTGACGCCCGAGGTGCAGCCGTCGCTCGATGCGGCGGGCGACAACCTCGCGGCATTCTTCGCGCAGGTACAATCGATCGCGATTGACGTTGGCGTGCTGGAACGTTCGCAGCGGGTGCTGGTGCTGCCCGGCCGATTCGGCTGGGATGATGTGGGCACGTGGGCCGCACTCCATCGCGTGCGCGCGCACGATGCGGCGGACAATGCGGTGAGCGGACCGTCGTTCCTGCTGCAGGCGTCGGGGAATGTGGTACACGCGCAGGACACGGCGGTGGTGCTGTATGGCGTGGAGGATATGGTTGTGGTGGCGCGCGATGGACTCGTGCTGGTGACGACGCGTGAGAAGGCAGCCGATCTCAAGACACTGCTGGACGCCTTGCCGGCGAATCTCCGCGGTCCGACATGATCATTCTCTACGACGATCAACGCGCGCGGCGGTTCGAACCGTTCGCCACGACCAGGCCGCTCGGCGAGATGCGCGCTGGCGCACTGCTCGTGCGTGAGCGCTGGACGCACGCGTTAGGTCAGGCGGCGGGCGCGTTTGTCAGCGGTGAACACCACCGCACATTCAGCGAGTTCGATGCGCCGCCGTTCGCGGACACGGAGCAGCGCAGGGCATCAGCTGCTGACGCGACTGCTGTTGCGCTCGCACCTGGAGCGATTCTCGTCAACACGCGAGCGCTGCCGACGCTTCGCCCATCGCAGCCCCCGATCCCGTCGTCGACCCCGAACGGCGCCGACGACACCACGATCGATGTGTGGACGGTGGGCGGTCGTGTTGCTGCCGTGCGGCTCGCGTCTGCGCTCGATGCGCAAACATCGCGCGACCTCGTGGATGGATCACTCTCACTCGACGAGTTTTGCGGGCGGCGGGCTGCATCGTCGCTGACGGTGCGCGCGCTTGACGGCGTGTGGCTCGACGAGGTGTGGGACATCATCACACATCTGCCTGCGCTGTTGACCAGCGATATTCCCGCACTCGCGTCGCACCACGATTGCGTTGCGCTCGACGACGCTGGCGCGAGTGGACGAGGACCGGTGATCATCGGAGGCCATCCCGTCTGGCTCGAGGCAGGGGCGACGGTGGAACCCTTTGCGGTCTTCGACACAACCCTTGGGCCGGTGCTGCTGCGACGTGGCGCGAGTGTGCAGGCATTCACGCGCGTCATCGGTCCGAGCTACATCGGCTGCGACTCCACCGTCATGGCTGATCGCATCTCCGGTTCGTCCATCGGCGACACCTGTCGCGTGCACGGTGAACTCTCGGCGACGGTGTTCATCGGGCACGCCAACAAGGGGCATGATGGATTCGTCGGTCACTCCATCATCGGACGTTGGGTCAATCTCGGCGCGAGTACCGTCACGAGTAATCTCAAGAACACGTACGGCACGGTCGCACTGTGGACGCCGGACGGTATTCGCGACACCGGTCTGCAGTTCCTCGGGACCTTGTTTGGTGATCACGCCAAGACCGGCATCGGCTTGCGACTCACGACTGGCTGCGTGCTGGGCGCCGGAGCAAACGTGATGGATGCCATGCCGCCAAAATTCGTCGTCCCGTTCGCGTGGGGAGCGCGAGCGCCGTACGAGCGATTCGCGTTGTCGAAGTTTCTTGAGACGGCGGAGCGTATGATGGCGCGCCGCAACGTGACGCTCACGGCGGCGCAGCGCGAGCATCTGGCCAGGATCCACGCGCGCGCGACGACGACATGATTCGCGTGACGGTGCTTGGCAGTGGCAGTCGCGGTAACTCGTTTCTGGTGGACGGGACGGAAGGTTCGGTGCTGATCGACGCGGGCTTCTCGGCGCGCACCCTCATGAAGCGACTGTCCGCCGTCGGGAGACGCCCGGAGCAGATCTCTTCCCTGCTGCTCACGCACGAGCACGGGGACCACGCCAGCGGCGCGATGGCTTCCTGCGCACGATGGGGATGGCCCGTGTATGCCACGGCCGGCACGATTGCGGCGCTCACGGAATCGAGCGACGGGTGTCCCGCGCAGGCGACGACATTGCCAGTGGGGGTCTCCTCTGCGTTGGACGGGTTCGAGGTGGACGTGACGCGCGTGCCGCACGATGCCCGCGAATGCGCGGCGATGGTGTTGACCGATCAGCGAAGTGGTGCGCGACTCGGAATCGCAGTCGACCTCGGACACATTCCGGACGCGCTCCCCGCAGCCTTCTCGCGTCTCGACCTGCTGGTGCTCGAGTCCAACCATGATGAGCGTATGTTGGCGGACGGCCCATATCCCTGGCCGCTCAAACAGCGGGTGGGCGGACAGCTCGGGCACCTCTCCAACGGCGCGGCGGCGGCGTTCGCTGCGGGGTGTGCACACCGCGGGCTGCGAGGCATCGTGCTGGCACATTTGAGCGAGACGAACAACACCCCGGCACACGCCCTCACGCGAACACGGGACGCGATGCGACGCGCGGGTTGGCGCGCGAACGCGCTCTGGGCCGCGCACCAATCAGCGCTGTGCGGACCAATCGGTCCCGATGGACTGAGCGGGGTGTCCGAGCCGGTACAGCTGACACTCGGGTTTTAGGCACGCAAGCCAAAAGGGCGAGCGCAGGCCAGATCGCCGCTGTCGTCCAACACGAACGGAGGCACTTCCGTATTCTTTCGGTTTCGCGGGAGTACGACACCGCGATATTCTACTGCTTGCCGTCGCTCGGCCCGCAGCACGCGTGCCTCTGGATCCCGCTCCAGCACTCGCAATGACCGACATCGTTACACCTACTCCATCGCTGCGCGACTCATGGCGCCGCGATCTGCCGGCGTCGCTGGTCCTCGTCGTCATCGCGCTTCCGCTCTGTCTCGGAATCGCGCTCGCATCGGGGGCGCCGCTGTCCGCCGGCATCGTGTCTGGCGTCTTGGGCGGGATCGCCGTCGGACTCCTCTCCAATTCACAGCTGATGGTCACCGGCCCCGCGGCCGGACTGACCGTGATCGTTGCGACCGGCATCGGCACGCTCGGCTCGTTCAACGCACTGCTGACCGCCGTGCTCATCGCCGGGCTGCTGCAACTGGTCTTCAGCGTGCTTCGGGTCGGTGTCGTGGGCTACTACATCCCGAGCTCATTGACCAAGGGAATCCTGGCCTCGATCGGCATCGTGCTGATCCTCAAGCAGCTGCCGCACGCCGTCGGCTACGACGCCGACTTTGTTGGCGACGAAGCGTTCCAGCAGAGCAACGCACAGAACACCTTTTCTGCCCTGTTCGACACGCTGCAGAATGTGCGTCCGGGAGCGGTGATCGTTGCCCTCGTCTCGCTCGCCCTGCTGGTGCTGCTCGATCGTCCGGCGCTCCGGCGCGTCCGTCTGCTGCCCGCGCCGCTCATCGTCGTGGCAGTCGGTGTGATCTTCAACGCAATCTTTGTCGCCTTCGCGCCGACGTTGGCCATTCAGGCACCACAACTCGTGCAGTTGCCCGGGATCGACGGTGCGCGCGGGTTGGCCGGATTCTTCATCCGTCCCGACTGGCTTGCGTTCGCGTCGATCGACGCCTGGCGGCTCGGGGCGACGATTGCCGTCGTGGCCAGCGTGGAGACGCTGATCAGTCTTGAAGCGACGGACAAGATCGACCAGTTCAAGCGCTACTCCGACACCAACCGCGAGCTGTTGGCGCAGGGGATCGGCAACACGTTGGCGGGGTTGATCGGAGGGCTGCCGATGACCGGTGTCATCGTGCGAAGTGCGGCGAACATCGACGCCGGTGCACGCACGCGATGGTCCGCGGTGCTGCATGGCGTCCTGTTGCTCGTCTTCGTGCTGGCCATCCCGTCAGTGCTCAATCGCATTCCACTGGCGAGCATCGCAGCGCTGCTCATCTACACCGGCTACAAGCTGGCCACGCCGGCGCTCTTCCGGACGACATGGAGCCTGGGGAAGACACAGTTTCTGCCGTTTGCCTTGACCATCATTGCGGTCGTGATGACCAATCTGCTGGTCGGAATCGCGGTCGGTGTTGCCGCGGCACTGATCATCATTCTCGGCCAGTCACTTGGGCAGCCGGCGCTCAAGGTCGTCAGCCCCAAGGGCGCAGTGCTCACGCGGTTCCAGCTTCCTGATCAGGCCACCTTTCTTGCCCGGGCGAACATCGAGCGTACGCTGAGTGCACTCCCCGACGGGTGCCGCGTCGAGATCGACGGAACGAAGACGACGCGCTTCGACTACGATGTGCTGGAACGGCTGCACGACTTCAGCGCCACGGCGCAACTCCGGAACATTGATTATCGGCTCGTGGGTATTCCCGCGGCGCCCACGACCCCGACTCATCACGCCTGAGACCAATGCGCTACTACCACGAGCTCTTCGAGAACAACCGCAAGTGGGCGGAAGGCATTCGCCAGGCTGACCCGACCTACTTCGAGCGTCGTGCGGCCAGCCAGGAACCACATTTCCTCTTCATCGGCTGCTGCGACTCTCGCGTCCCGACGGAACTACTGACGGCGGCCAAACCCGGCGAGATCTTCACGCATCGCAACATCGCCAATCAGGTGCATCCGAGCGATCTGAACTTGCTGTCCGTGCTCGAGTACGCGGTCGAATTCCTCGATGTGAATCACGTCATTGTGTGCGGTCACTACAACTGCGGTGGCGTGAAGGGCGCCATGGGGCCCGCTGGTCACGGCGTCGTCGACCACTGGCTGCACGTCTTGCGCGACGTGAACCGCTGGCACGAGGAGGAGCTGTCCCGACTCGAGCCGGATGCCCGCTTCCGCCGTCTCGTGGAGCTGAATGTCATCGAGCAGGTGTTCCAGCTGACCCGCACGCCGATCGTGCAGCGCGCGTGGGCGCGTGGTCGTCGGCCAATCCTCAGTGGACTCGTCTACGACCTGAACGACGGTCTGTTGCGCGAGATGGTTGCGGGAATTGATGGCGAGGACAAGGCGCGCGAGTTGCGCGAGCAGGTCACGGGGCCGTCATCTGCCGAAAAGCCGCTTGCGGGGGTGTCGTAAGGACTGCCCGAGCGCGGGCCGACCAACGCGCGCGTGATGGTTGGTGATGGCACGACAGGATCAGTCGGTGACCGATACGACGACGGGCGCCTTTGCAGGCGCCCGTCGTTTTTGCAGCAGAGGAGGCGAAGTCGAACGGCTTAGTAC
>CAYWCJ010000183.1:9048-9366 GCA_964456595.1 uncultured Gemmatimonas sp.
GTACATGCCGCCCATGCCGCCGCCGCCGCCATGGCCGCCGCCAGCAGGCTCCGACTTCTCCTTCTTCTCGACGATCAACGCTTCGGTCGTCAGGAGGAGGCCCGCGATCGAGGCGGCGTTCTGCAGCGCCGTGCGGGTCACCTTTGTCGGATCGATAACGCCGGCCTGCACGAGATCTTCGTACACGTCGGTCAGAGCGTTGTAGCCGAAGCTCGTCTCCTTGGCCGTGCGGATCTTCTCGATGACGATCGAGCCCTCTCCACCAGCGTTCTGCACGATCATGCGAAGCGGCTCTTCGATCGCGCGACGGATGATGTC
>CAYWCJ010000184.1:0-5444 GCA_964456595.1 uncultured Gemmatimonas sp.
CTCGAAGACCCGTTACTTGTGTCCGCTTGTGGGGGTGCCTAACCTTTTGTGCTATGCGAATTTCGGACCGTGGCAGGGATGTCGCCCCCGACTACGCCGAGCTCGTGGCCGGGCGGATAGCCGGGGTGCGGGATCGGATTGAAGCGGCGCGGTTGCGGGGCGGTCGCGGACAGGATGTCACGCTGGTCGCGGTGACAAAGACGCATGGGCCCGAAGCGGTGCTGGCGGCGTTCCGCGCCGGGGTGGCCGACGTCGGTGAGAACAAGGTCCAGGAAGCCGAAGCCAAGATGGATGTGGTCGCGCTTCCGGTGCGCTGGCATCTCATCGGTCACCTGCAGCGAAACAAGGCCAAATCGGCCACCCGTTTCGACCTTGTGCACAGCGTGGACAGCGAACGGTTGGCGCAGGCGCTGTCGGCGGCAGCGGAGTCGATCGGACGTACGCAGGAGGTGCTCGTGCAGGTGAACGTCAGCGGCGAGTCATCCAAGAGCGGTGTGTCACCAAACGAGATTCCGCTGCTGGCCGATCGGTTGCACGCGTACTCGTCGCTCCGGGTACTGGGCGTGATGACGATGGCTCCGTTTGATGCAACGGAGACGGAGCTGCGTACGGTGTTTGCAGGAGCACGGGCAGCGCAGGAGCGGCTGCGGGCATCCGGCCATGCATCGACGCTGCTGAGCATGGGGATGTCGGGCGACTACGAGCTCGCCATCGAGGAAGGGGCGACGCACGTGCGACTGGGCACCGTCCTCTTCGGTGATCGGGGGGCGTGACCGCTTATGTTTTCGTTGCCTGTTGACCCGCCCAATCGCGGCCGCCACTCCCTGGAGTCTGCATGACGGACGACGCCTTTCACCTGACTGCGCTCGACGCGCGGCGCTACGACTTCGGCAACGCGCTGCGTGGCTACGATCGCGCGCGCGTGGACCAGTTTCGCGAGCAGGTCGCCGAAGAGCTGGAGCGGATGGCGCGCGTGAACCAGGAGCTCGAGCAGAAGGCGCGAAATTTTCACGAGCAGCTGAAGGCCTTTCGCGAACGCGACAAGGCACTCAACGAGGCGCTGGTGAGTGCGCAGCAGTTGCGGGGCGAGATCCGTCAGCAGGCCGAACGCGAGGCTCAACTCATCGTGCGCGAGGCGCAAGCCGAGGCGGCGCAGGCGGTACAACAGGTGCGCGAAGACGTGCGTCGCGCCGAAGAGGAGTTGCAGCAGCTGTGGCGCGCGCGTCGGACGTATCTCACGCAGCTGCGCCATCATCTCGAACGTCAGCTGAGCGAACTGCACGCCGCCGAAGAAGAACCGGTGCCGGCGTTCGGACAGATGCGTGCAGAGCAACGCGAGTCGCCGCGCGAAGCACCGCGTGAGCCGCAGCGTGAGCCGCTTCGTGAAGCACCCCGCGGATTGGCACCAACGCCGTCCTGGTTGGATGTGGTGGAGGAATCCTGAAACAGCCCGAGTCGTTTCCGCAGCTCCAGTACACGCAGGAGCACAAGCAGGTCGGTCTCGCGCATCCTGCGTTGGGGCTGCACGCACGCGAGCGCATCGAGGCCTGCGCGCAATCGGTGCGCGCCCGGTTTGCGAAGCCCGTCGAGGCGGCGATCATCCTGGGCACCGGCCTCGGCGCGCTGGCGGACGAAATCGCCGTCGAGACGATCATCGACTACAGCGACCTCCCGAACTTTCCGCTCTCCACGGTGGAGTCGCACAAGGGGCGGTTGCTGTGCGGCACGCTGAACGGTCGCACCGTCGTGGCCATGCAGGGGCGTTTTCATCGCTACGAAGGCTACTCGCTGCAGCAGGTCACCTTTCCGGTGCGCGTGCTGCGTGCACTCGGCGCGGAAACGCTCATCGTCAGTAACGCCTGCGGTGGAATGCATCCGTTGTGGGCGCCCGGTGATCTCATGCTCATCGCCGATCACATCAATCTGCTCGGTGACAATCCGCTCATCGGGCCGAACGACGACACGTTGGGTCCACGCTTTCCCGACATGAGCGAGCCGTACGACGGTGCCCTGCGTGCAATCGCGCGCGAAGTCGCCGTGGCCAATGGCATCACGCTGCGCGAGGGTGTGTACGCGGCCGTGCAGGGCCCCAATCTCGAAACGCGCGCGGAGTACCGTCTTCTGCGCACTCTCGGCGCCGATGTCGTCGGCATGTCCACCGTTCCCGAAGTCATCGTGGCGCGTCATGGCGGAATGCGCGTGCTCGGTTTGTCCATCATCACCGATCAGTGTCTGCCGGACGCGCTTGCAGCCGCGAGTCTCGAGCAGATCGTGTCCGTCGCGCGTCTCGCCGAACCCAAGTTGTCTGCCGTCGTGAAGGGAGTGGTTGGCCGTCTATGAGTGAGCCGCGGTATCCACTGCTTCCCGATGTTGGCGCCGACGCATTCGAGTCGGCGTTGCTGGCGCGATGGGATGACGAAAAGCTGTTCGAAGCCACACTTGCAGCGCGCAAGGATGCGAAGCCGTGGGTGTTCTTCGAAGGCCCACCGACAGCCAACGGTCGCCCCGGCATTCACCACGTCTTTGCGCGCACCATCAAGGATCTCTTCTGTCGCCACCGCGCGATGCAGGGGCACTTTGTCCGCCGCAAGGCCGGTTGGGATACGCACGGCTTGCCGGTCGAAATCGAAGTCGAGAAGGAACTGCAGCGCGAGGAAGCCGAGCGTCAGGGTGTCGATCCGTCGGAGATCGCGAAGCTGGGCGGCAAACAGCTGATCGAGCAGACCGGTGTGGCGGAGTTCAATCGCCGCTGCCGGGAGAGCGTGTGGAAGTATCGCGGCGAGTGGGAGAAGCTGTCGCAGCGCACAGGGTATTGGCTGGACTACGACGATCCGTACGTCACGTACTCCAACAACTACGTGGAGAGCGTATGGTGGTCGTTGCGTACGCTGCACCAGAAGGGCCTGTTGTTTCGCGGCCACAAGATCCTGCCCTACTGCGCTCGCTGCGGCACCGCGCTCTCCAGTCACGAAGTCGCGCAGGGGTATGACGACGTCGAGGATCCGAGTGTGTACGTCGCACTCGATCTGCTCGACGCACAGGGTCAGCCAACGCCCGGTGTACGTCGGCGCCTGCTCGTGTGGACCACCACGCCGTGGACCTTGGTGAGCAACACGGCGCTCGCGGTGAACCCCGAGCTGCACTACGTCGAGCTTCGCAAGAAAAATCGCGATACGGATGGATCGGTTTGGACGATCCTTCTCGCGGAAGCGCGCGTGCCTGCGGTGCTTGGCGGCGATTGGGCGGATCGATGGGAGCAGACGGCGGCGCACCGCGGTGTCGATCTCGTGGGGCTTCGCTACACACGTCCACTCGATTGGGTGCCGTTCCCGGACGAAGGGCGGCACGAAGTGATCGTCTCGGAGGAATTCGTGTCCGCCGACGACGGCAGTGGCATCGTGCACATGGCACCGGCCTTTGGCGCCGACGACTACGCTGCCGGCCAGCGACATGGGCTCGCGTTTCTGCAGCCGGTGAACGCGCGCGGCCAATTCACGAGCGACGTCCCGGAAGTGGGCGGGGTGTTCGTGAAGCAGGCCGACGCGCGCATCATCGAGGTGTTGCGCGCGCGTGATGTGCTCTGGAAGGCGAGCACGTTTGTCCACTCCTATCCGCACTGCTGGCGCTGCGGCACGCCGTTGCTGTACTACGCGCGCGGCTCGTGGTTTGTGCGTACGACCGCGGTGAAGGACGACCTGCTGGCGCGCAACGCGCAGGTGAACTGGAACCCGACGGAAGTGGGCACCGGTCGCTTCGGCGAGTGGCTGACCAACAACGTCGATTGGGCCGTCTCGCGCGATCGCTACTGGGGCACGCCGTTGCCGGTGTGGGTGAATGACGAGGACGCGAGCGAGATCGATGTCATCGGCAGCTTCACCGAGTTGTCGGAGCGACTCGGCCGCGAACTCCCCGCCGACTTCGATCCGCACAAGCCCCACATCGACCAGTACACATGGCCGTCGCCGAGCGGCACGGGCATCATGCGTCGCGTGCCCGAAGTCATCGATACATGGTTCGACTCCGGCTCGATGCCGTTTGCGCAGTGGCACTATCCGTTCGAGAACGCGGAGATGGTGTCGCAGCAGTTCCCGGCCGATTTCATCGCTGAAGGGGTGGACCAGACGCGCGGCTGGTTCTACTCGTTGATCGCGATCGCGACCGGTCTTGGCGACGCGCTGCCCAACAACACGCCGGGCACGGCCGCCCCATATCGCAGCGTGGTGGTGAACGATCTGGTGCTCGACGCGACCGGACAGAAGATGTCCAAGAGCAAGGGGAACGTCGTCAATCCGTGGGAAGTGCTGGAACGACACGGCGCCGACGCCGTGCGACTGTTCCTTGTCGCGTCGAGTCAGGTGTGGGTGCCGCGTCGCTTCGACGAGAACGCGATTCGCGAAACGGCGGGGCGTTTTCTGCTCACCTTCCGCAACGTCTACAACGGCATCTTCGCGCAGTACGCGAATTTCGGCTGGACGCCCAGTGATCGCGATCCGCAGGTGGCGGATCGTGCGCCGCTCGATCGGTGGATTCTGTCGCGGTTGGCGCGCGTCGAGCGCGAAGTGGATGCGCATCTCACCAACTACGACGCTACGCTCGCGGCGCGGCGCGTCATGCAGTTCATGGACGACGACGTTTCCAAATGGTATGTGCGTTCATCACGGGCGCGTTTCTACGACATCGACAGCGACGACAATCGCGCCGCGTTCGCCACGTTGCACGAAGTGCTGGTCGTCACCTGCCGGCTGCTGGCGCCATTTGCGCCGTTCATGACCGATGCCGTGCATCGCGCGCTGACGGGAACGTCGGTGCACCTCGCGGACTACGTGCGCAAGGGCGCTGGAGCCACCGACGATGCGCTCGAACGCTCGATGCAGGATATCCGCACGCTGGCCGGGTTGGCGCGCGCTGCACGTGACGTGGCCGACGTGCCGGTGCGTCAACCGCTGCCGTCGCTGCAATGCGTCGTGCCAGGCAATCCGGCGGGCTCGGCGGCGTTGAGGCACCTGTTGGCGGCCGAATTGAACGTCAAGCAGGTGGAGTTTGTGACCTCCACCGACGCACTTGTGTCTCTGGAAGCGAAAGCGAACTTCCGCACCCTCGGCAAGAAGTTCGGCAAGGAAACCCCGCTGGTGGCCGCTGCGGTGACGGAGATGGCTCCGGAGCTGCTGCGAGAACTGGCGGCTGGCCGCACCGTAACGATTGAGGCGGCCGGCGCGTCGCGCTTGATCGACCCCGACGACGTCGCCATCATCCGGCGCGCCTCGGGCGCCGCTGTTGTGCAGGAGGACGGCGGATACGGGGTGGCGCTCGATCCGACGGTCACGCCGGAACTTCGTGCGGAAAGATTGGCTCGTGAACTCGTCAGCCGGGTACAGCGTTTACGAAAAGAAGCCCAGCTCGATGTGAGCGATCGTATTTCGCTGGCCGTAGCCGGTGATGACGAG
>CAYWCJ010000184.1:5454-9226 GCA_964456595.1 uncultured Gemmatimonas sp.
GGGCCGCATCGCCGAAGAGGTCCTCGCCCGCCGGGTACTGGTTGGTGAGGAGACGGGCTCGCCGTTCTGCAACGACGGGGATGGCTCCACGTGGACAGCGACACAGGTGGCGGACGTTGAAGGACGTCAGTTCCGAATCGCGCTCTCTAAGGATGAAAAGTGATGGCTGGATCGAACGCAGCGAAGAAGCCGAAGGCCATGCCCAAGAAACAGCTTGCCCACTTCGAAAAGCGACTGATCGAAGAGCGCAAGCGCGTGCTGAAGGAGCTTGGTCATCACGGAGATACCTTCGGTCCGAATGGAGATGCCTCCGACGGTGACTCGGGCGCGTACTCGTTCCACATGGCCGACCAGGGTACCGATGCCATGGAGCGCGAGAAGGCGTTTCTGTTCGCCTCGCAGGAAGGACGTTTCCTCTGGCACATCGACCAGGCACTGCGTCGTCTCTACAAGAGCCCGGAGACGTTCGGCAAGTGTCATCAGTGCGGTGAGGACATCGCGTTCGAGCGACTCGACGCGCTGCCGCACGCGCGCTTCTGCTTCGCGTGCAAGACGCGCGAAGAAGAGGCGAAGAGGGGCTGAGTGACGCTCTCGTGAAAGCACTCATCTCCTGGCCGGTCATCATCGCGATCGTGTTGCTCGATGTGATCACCAAGAATGTCGCCACGGCCGTGCTGGTCGGCGGCGATTCGCAACAGGTGATCGGCGATTTCGTGCGCTTTTCGCTCGTCTACAATCCCGGTGCGGCCTTCGGGTTGCACCTCGGTGCGTATTCGCGATGGATCTTCATGTCGCTCACCATCGGCGCGCTGCTCATTCTCTGGCGGCTCTATCGTCAGACCGCGTCGCACGAGTTGTTGCGTACGCTCGCCATCGCACTCGTTTCGGCGGGCGCAATCGGCAATCTGATCGACCGCATCGCGTCGGAACGCGGGGTGGTGGATTTCATCGACGTCGGGTTCGGCGTGCATCGCTGGCCCATTTTCAACGTGGCAGATATGGCGGTGAGCAGCGGCGCGTTTCTGTTGGCGTACGCGCTGTGGGGCGAAGAGCATCGCCAGCCTGCGGTTGAAGCGCACGCCGTCGATCGTTCGGGCGATGTGGTGGAATCGGCCGTGGGAGATGCCAGGTGATCGCGTCCGCCACACGCGGCAACGAGGGCACCGCAACCGTGGCCGAGCGTGCCGCATACACGACGCCCGTCTTCTGGGCGATCGTGTTGTTCGTCACCGGTTTCGACTTTGTCACCAAGCTCATGGCCGTGGAGGCACTCATGCCACGGCACACGCCGCACAACATCATCGGCGACGTGGTGCGCTTCACGCTAGCTTACAACCCGGGTGCGGCGTTCGGCATGCACCTCGGTCCGGCGTCGCGCTGGATCTTTGCCGCCTTGAGCGTCGTGATCGTGGTCGTGCTGTTGCGCGCCACCGCCGACCTCACCCGCGTGTCCAAACTGGCCGCGTACGGCGTGCCCATCGTCATTGGTGGCGCGATCGGCAACTTGCTCGACCGCATCCGTTCGCGTGACGGCGTGGTTGACTTCATCGACATCGGGGTGGGTGACGTGCGGTTCTGGACCTTCAACGTCGCGGACTCCGCGGTAACGATCGGCGCCGTGTGTCTGGTGCTGGCGCTCTGGCGTCACGACCAGGACGCGCCGTCATGAACGCCACCGACGCGACGATTCATCAGTTCGACATCGACGACGACGCCGGTCAGCGACTCGACCTCGTCGTTGCGCAGCGCTGCGATCTCTCGCGCACGCAGGCAGCGACGCTGATCGCCAACGGGCACGTCGTCGTCAACGGCAAGACGTTCAAGGCGTCGTATCGCAGTGAGAGTGGCGATCGATTGGTCGTCACGGTACCGCCACCGCCCGGTCGCGACATCGTCCCCGAGCAGATTCCGCTCAACGTTGTCTACGAAGACGAGCATCTGGTCGTCATCGACAAGCCGGCCGGGATGGTCGTGCACCCCGCGCCGGGCAACTGGTCGGGGACGTTGGTGAACGCCCTGATGGGTCGCGGAGAACCGCTGGCCGAAGGTGGCGGCAACCATCGCCCGGGGCTGGTGCACCGGCTCGACAAGGAGACATCGGGGCTGCTGGTGGTGGCCAAGACCGATCGGGTGCACCGGAAGCTCAGCGCCGCCATCGCCGCACGCAAAGTCACGCGGCGCTATGCCACGCTCAGCTGGGGGCACCTCAAGGACGATCTGCTGCGCGTCGAAAAGCCGATCGACCGCGACCCGAAGGACCGAACCCGCATGGCGATTGTGGCCAGCGGCAAGGCGGCCCGTACTGATTTCCACCGACTGGCGCGCTTCGATTCGTGCGATCTGCTGCGGGCACACCTGCACACCGGCCGTACGCACCAGATCCGGGTCCACCTGCAATCAGTGGGGCATCCGGTGGTTGGTGACGATACTTATGGTGGGGGCGGGGGTCGGCGACTCGCGGAGTTGCCGCCCAAGCGGTTCTTCCTGCATGCGGCGTGGCTGCGGTTTCGTCATCCGATCACGCGCGAACTGGTCGACCTGCGCTCCCCGCTGCCGGAGGATCTGTGCCGCTCCATCGCGGCGCTGTCGGGCATGCCGGAACTCGCCACGCAGGAAGCGCCACTCGATGTTTTCCGATTCTACGAAGCAGAGGAACCCGTTGTCGCCGCAGGCGATGAGCGCGCCGATGAGCGCGCCGACGAGCGCGCCGACGAGCGCGCCGACGAGCGCGGCAGCGAAATCGCCGACAACTGATCGGCGCGTCGCCGCTGCGTTCGACGACGACGAGGAGCGGCCACACGATCTGGTGGTGACGGTGGGGGCGCAGGCGTTCGGCATTCCAGTGGAACAGGTGCGCGAGGTTCGCCGCCCCGGCGTCATCGTGCGCGTTCCGGGCGCACCCCAAAGCGTGGTGGGGATCGTCAATGTGCGGGGCGCCGTCGTCACCGTGCTGGATCTCTCCGTGCTGCTGACGGGAGTGCGTGCCGTCACGGCGGGGTCAATCGTCCTGATTGAGCACGGGACACGCCTGGTTGGGCTGGCCGTGCAGACGGTGCGCGACGTACGGGCGACAGTGAACGCGGGAGACTCCCCGCAATGCGCATCGCCCGCCGCCGAAGAGATCGTACCGTTGGACGCGGCCGCGCTCTGTGCGCGGCATCTGCTCTCTTCCGAGGAGATGGGATCGTGAGCCGGACGGTACTGATTTGCGACGACGCGATCTTCATGCGCACCATGGTGGGGGACATCCTCCAGCAGGCGGGCTTCGAGATCGTTGGTGAGGCCGAAACGGGCGTGCAGGCCGTGGAGAAGTACAAGCACCTGCGCCCTGACCTCGTGACCATGGACATCGTGATGCCCGACATGGGCGGCATCGATGCGGTGCGTGAAATCACAAAGCACGATCCCACGGCGCGCATTCTCATGTGCAGCGCGATGGGGCAGCAGGCACTCGTGGTCGAGGCGATCCAGGCCGGCGCCAAGGACTTCGTCGTCAAGCCGTTTCAGCCGAGTCGCGTGCTTGAAGCAGTGACGCGAGTCCTCGCGGCGTAGTCGATCGCGCGGCGACGTTCGATCGCTGCGTTTCGTCGTCGCATCGCAATCGCGCCAGCAGAGTCATGGATCAGTCGCGATACGCAGAGCTGTTCCGCACCGAATCGCGCGAGCATCTCGCCGAGATCGATGCGGCAGTGCTCGCGCTCGAGCAGTCGGGCGACATGACGCATGTCGCCACGCTTTTTCGCAGCACGCACACCATCAAAGGAATGGCGGG
>CAYWCJ010000185.1:0-9152 GCA_964456595.1 uncultured Gemmatimonas sp.
GTGAAATCGGACACCTTGCAAGTATATGGTGGTCATATACATCGCGCCAGCCCTGAATTGATAGGGACGCCTGCTCCAGGCGTATAACGCTGGCGTTCCGCAGCGAGCAAACGCAATAGAGCGAGCGAAGCGAGCCCACAATAGCTTGCTCGACTGCTGCAACGCAATGTTAGACCTCAGGCGCGACGTCTCCAGCTGCGCGGGCGCTGATGCACGCATGCGCGCATCTCGATCGTCGCCGTCGCTGGTTTCAGCAGATAGTACAGGGAATACGGAAAGTGATTCAGAAGACCGCGTCGCAACGAGCGATGCACCACAGGACACGCTTCGGGAGTCTGTTCGATCAGCGCAATCACTCGCCCGAGGTCCGCGAGAAATTCCTCACCAAGCCCGCTCCGCGAGGCCGCGTACCAAGCGAACGCGTCCGCGACATCGTCAGCCGCGAGCGCCGTGAATTGGATCTGCCATGTCACTGCGCGCGGCGACGCGCGGTGCTCTTCACGTCATCCCAGCTGCGACTCGCGACCTCGCTCGGATCCGCGAGTCGTTCGTCAAGCAGTTGACGGTGCCAGTCCGGGACCGGGACGCTCTCCGGTGACGCAGCCAAGCTCGCCCACGCCTCCTCGATGAGCTGGATGCGTTCCGCCGGCGGCAGCTGTAGCAGTTGGTCCAGCATTGGGTGCGATGACATGCCTTGAAGGTGCCCGGTCTTCCTTATCGTCGCAAGGGAGCACAGACGCAGTGGCACAATTGCGACTAAAAAAACGCGCGACGATGGATTTTCGCAGATGCCAGTGCTGAGGTCTAACGCCTACCGTTCAGCTGAAGCCGCATCCAATAGAAGCGCGCGAAGCGCGCCAACAACAGCGCGGCTCTCAGTCTGCAACGGTTTGTTAGCGAGCATCGCTTCGATGCCGTGGACGCTATAGCAAGTCGCGAAATTGATCGATGGTCAGCCCGGCGTCGCGGACAATCCCACCCATCGTAAAGGCATTGACGGGGTTGTGCCGCGGAACGGTGAGAATACGCTGCCCGTCCGTAAGCACGATATGCTTCCCTTGGCGTGCGATCCGAAAGCCGACCTTCTCCAACACCCGCACAGCATCCAGATGGTTGACGCCGGCGAGCTTCGGCACAGGCTACGCGACCTCGACTTCACGCACATCGGCATCGCTCAGCAGTGCGTCGCGCACCGCGAGATAATCAACGATGGCGTCTCGAATGTTCGCGAGGGCCTCCGTTTCATTCGCACCCTGCGACCAGCAGCCGGGTAAGCCTGGCACCGAGACCGAGATGCCTTCGTCGGAACGAGTAAGCGCGATTTTGTATCTCATCTGACCTCCGGGTTGCATGAAGCATATCACCAACGGCCAAACGTGCCAACTTACCGGATGCCGCCGTGGCCAAGTGTTGGGAACGGCACTGACCGACCGCAATTCTCCGTCGGGCCACCACGGAAACGAATGCCATCATGCGACCATGCAATTCACTCTGTTTGGCTCGCTAACGCGGCGTTCTGCAGCAGCGGCACTATCACAAGATGCGGCCACCGGCCTGACCATCACCTGCGCATTTTGCCGACCCACGACCTTCTGCATCAGCCCTCCGAACGTCCATGCAGCGGCCCGCGGATCGACGGAAGGATCGGTGGCCCACGTGGTGCGAAGCGGATTGTTCACCACCGCCAAGTTGGTGACGACTAATTCGCGCGCAGGGTCCACCCAGCACGCCGGCTTGGCCTGGCCCGACGCCGTCGCCACGATGAGGCTCAGGGCGCAGAGACAGGCAACCGCACTCGTCATGTCGTCCGCTCCCAGCAACGTGATCGGCATATCTGCGCCGTCTGCTGAGGATCGCCGGTGAGTCCGTAATGCGATCGGATGCGTCAGGATGCGTCAGCGTGCGTCAGGGCCTTCGCGCAGCAGCGCAAACGCTCGGCTCACCGCCAACACCCGCGGAATGATCGGGGTGGGCCCATCGCCCCCTAGCTGCCGCAGCAACCGTTCATCCTCCGAACGCTGAGTCTCACCCTGCGGCATGATGCCGCGACAGAGCCCGGCCTGCGCGACCCACCCGTGTGGTGCGCCACTGCGCGAGATCAGCGAAATCGCACGATCGAACGTTGGCCAGGCGTTGCGCTGCCGAAGCATGCGGCCCACCGCGTGGCAGGCTCTGTACGCGGCGATGGGTTCGAGTACAAGAGCGCTCAGTGCACGCAGCAACAGCGCGGGCGCGCGAGCCGTTGTGCTCCGAAACGACTGCCAGTCGCGCAGGCTCGCGTCACGTGTTTCGCGGCCCAGCTGGTCGTCGATGACGCCCGACAACGCGCCTTGCAGCATTGCCACGCGCGCCAGCGGCGCAACGGGGTGCGCGCTCGTCTCCAGCACACCGAGATGCCACTCGAGTCCCCACGCCAGTCCGCGATACACATACCTCGCCCCCTCCATCTGGTGCTTCCGCCACACGTACGCCACCTCGTAGTCAGGCAGGTGCTCGCCGAACGTGTGAAGCTCCGACCCGATCCCGCGGTCGAAGCGGAGCACGTACACGTCGCGCCAGCCGCGCGCGTTGATCGACTCGAGAAAATCGGTATCCGGCGAGATCGAATCCCGAAACTCGGAGTCGTCAAAGCAGGCGCGACGAAAAAGGCGGATCCCCGACACGCGCCCCACCAGCGGATCGCGCAGGAAGCCGATGGCGACGCCGATCGCCGGATCGCTCGACATCGCCAGCTGAAGGGACTCAAGGCAGTGTGCATCGAGCACCATGTCGGCATCCACCTGCGCGAAGAACTCAGTCGCAACTCGACGCGCACCGTCGTTGAGGGCGCGATGGAATGGGCGCACATCCTGCACGTCGATGATGTCGGCAACGTCGATGGACTGCCGCGCGATGCTCGCCCGCGCCCGAGCCGTCGTCGACTCGCCAATCGAGAGCAACACGACGCTCACGTCGCTCGTCAACATTGGGCGCGAAAGAGCTGAGTATATGCGGACACGTTGCGACGAATGTCGAACGTTTCCTCGACCTTGCGGCGAGCATTCAGACCAAACCGCGTGCGCAGTGAAGCATCCTGCAGGCATCGCTCGATCGCCTCGGCAAGGGCCACCGCATCACCGGGCGGCACCAGCACGCCGCACTCGCCGTCCGCCACGATCTCCGGGATCGCCGTGATGCGCGTCGAGATGACCGGCAACTGCATCGCCATCGCTTCGATGAGCGCGTTGGGGGTGATGTCTTTAGAGCCATTGGCTGCCACAACGCAGGGCAGCACGAAGAGATCGGCGCGTTGGTACGCGCTGCGCACTGCACTTTGTGGCTGCGGGCCCGCAAACCGCACGTGGTCCTCGAGCGAAAGTCGACGATGCATCACGCGCAAGTGCACGTAGTAGCCGGTGTAGAGCGGCTCCTCCGGACCACCGACAATATCGCAGACAAAGCGTACGCGGCGGTCACGCAACAGGGCGCACGCTTCGAGCAGTGTCGTCAACCCCTTGGGCTCGATGAGGCGCGCCACGCACAGCAAGCGTGCGGGCACATCCTCTCTCGCGCCGCGCACGATCGGCGCGTACTCGGCCAGATCGAGCCCATTGCGGATGAGATGCACGCGGTCGTGGCGCGTCGGTGGCAGCAGCTCGCGAATCCCGTCGAGGTTGTACTGCGTGTTCGTCACCACGAAATGCGCCCCGGCGAACTTCGCGCGTAGCGCGAACGCGCTGTCGTTCCGGTGCAGGTCGTGCGCGCGGGCATGCATGCTGCAAGTGAGTCGCAGGAGACGCGACGCAAGCAGCAGCACGAACGCATTCACATTCGACCATGGTGCATGCAGGTGATTCACACGTTCCGACTGCATGGTCATCGCGACATCGATCGTGCGCCCCAGCGTCGCCAGATCCGAGGCGACGCTCTTGTCGCCGTCGTAACGCGTCGCGGCGAGGAAGAGCAGCGTTCGCACGACCGCCGCGGGCCGCTGCAGCGCCACGCCGAGCAGCCAGCGCAGGCGCGCGAGGCGCGAGCGTCGCGCGAGATAGATGGTGCTGGCCGTCAACGCACTGTCCACCTCGTCCATCCCGCTCGTATCGCCCGCGACATCCGCCAGCACGGTCACCTTCAGACCGGCCTCGCGCATCGCGCGGATCTCTCGGCGGATGAACGTTTCGCTGTCGAGTGGATAGCACCAGAGATAATACCCGACGTGCAGGTCGCCCTCACGACGCGATGCGGATGGCGACGACGGGGCATCGAGCGAAAAACCGTCGAGGCACTGAACCAGCTGAGAGTGCGCACGCCGCCACACCAATCTGATGGCCATGAGCGCGCGCTCTCGCAGCGTGCCGGGACTGCGCCACGCGGCATCGATTACGCGGAGTAGCGGCGCCTGGTCCATGTGGGCGGAAATGTCGGCGTACTGTCGTGTGCGGGCAAGGACGCCTCGAAAGCTGGCCAGGTGATCGCCACGGCTCTGGCGCTCGGGCATGCGCACCACCGACATTCGTGCCATGTCCAACCCTGCGGTACGAACCAGGCGTGGTGTGACCGTCGAGATGTGGCGCGAACTCGTCGTCTCGCGCGACCTGCTGCGCGCCTTCGTGGCCCGCGACCTGCTGGTGCGATATCGACAGGCACTGCTTGGGGTGGGCTGGACGGTTCTTTCGCCGCTGCTGAACGTGCTCGTGTTCAGTCTGATCTTCACGCGTGTGGCTCCGATCGACACGGGTGTGCCGTATCCCGTGTACGTGTACGCGGGGCTCTGGCCGTGGACGTTCTTTGCGGCGTCGCTGCGTGGCGCGACGGTGTCGTTGAGCGGCAATGCATCGCTCGTCACCAAGGTGTACTTCGCGCGGGAAGTACTGCCGTTCTCCGCAGTGCTGGTGGCGCTGGTGGATTTCGCCGTGGCCGGCGTGCTGCTGGCGATGCTCATGCTGTGGTATCGGGTGCCCGTTGGCAGCAGCGCGTTGTTCCTTCCGGTCATCGTGCTCGTTCACGTGCTGTTCACGACGGGGCTGGCGCTGCTGCTCTCGATGGCCAACCTGTACTGGCGCGACACGCGTCATGTCATCGAGGCAATCCTCACGGTCTGGATGTTCGCCACGTCCGTCGTCTATCCCATCGAACGCGTGGGTGGACGCGTCGGCTCAGTGCTCGCACTGAATCCGATGACGCCGATCATCGACGCGTATCGTGATGTGCTGCTGTACGGACGGTTGCCGCAGCCGGCGCCGTTTGCTTATGCCGCGCTGTTCGCACTCGTGCTGTTCTTCGCCGCCTGGCACCGCTTTCACCGAAGCGAGTTGCACTTCGCCGAGCGCGCATAGCGCGACCCGCACAGCGCGACCCGCAGAGCGCGACCAGTGAGACTCAGTCGCTCGCGATCCGGAAGGTGGGTGCGAGATACACCTGGCCGATGGCAAGAGGACTGCCTTCGACGCGCAGCACGACCGACGGTCCACGCCACCACTCGCTGCCATCGCTCGCGCGCCACACCACCGCCTGCACGCGATAGAGTCCGGGGCCCACGTTCATCTGCAACTCGACCTGCAGGTCGAACTCCACCGTCGTCGGCAACGGCACGCCGGCCATCCGCGTGTTCGCTGCGCAGATCACACGCTCTTCGGGGATGGCCCAGACGCGCACACCCGCCACGGCCTCCTGCGGATCGCCGACATCGGTTGCACGAACGCGCATCACGAGCGCTAGCGTTTGCCCGGAGGTGAGTGCGTTGCGGTGGGTGGTGGTGAGCGAGACGAGTTCATACGGCATCGTCGTGAGTGAGCGCTCCGCGACTTGCGACCCTTCCACGTACGCCGCCACGCACTCTTCGGGCCTGCCACGCACAATCACAGCGCCCCCCGACAGCAGAATCGCCTCGTCGGCCAGTTCCACCACGCGTTCGAGCTGATGCGAGATCACCACCACTGCCGCGCCTGACGCGACGACTTCTTTCAGTCGTGCAAACGCCCGCTTCTGGAACTTGTGGTCGCCAACCGCCAGCACCTCGTCGATCAGCAACACATCCGGCGACAGGTGCGCCGCCACCGAGAATCCGAGGCGCGCGTGCATGCCACTCGAGTAGTGCTTGACGGGTGTGTCGATGAACTCCGCCACGTCGGCAAAGTCCACGATCGCGTCGAACCGCTGCGCGACATCACGCCGTGTCATCCCCATCAGCGTGCCTTGCAGCAGGACGTTCTCGCGACCGGTGAGATCGGGATGAAATCCGGCGGCAAGCTCCACCAGCGCGCCCACGCGCCCATGCACCTCCAGCGTGCCCTTGGTCGGCGCGACGATGCGTGAGAGCAGTTTGAGCATCGTGGACTTGCCGGCACCGTTCGCACCGATGATGCCGAGTACACGACCAGCACCGACCTCGAAGGAGACATCGCGAATCGCCCAGAAGGCCGCGTCATCGTCCGTGCGCTGGGGCGCAGTCATTCGTCGTACGGCCGAGGCGAGCGCTCCGCGAATGCTGTCCTCGCGCCGACCGCGCCGGAACTGCTTCCAGACGCCGTCGACGACAATGGAGCCGCTGCTCATCCGCGTGCCCTCATCCGCGTCACAGTGGATGCTCCGCTGCCCAGAGCATCAGCCCGAGCAGCGTCTTGACGCGAAAGCCGTCGTGAATAGAGTCACGTTGCACGATGTGAAAAGACGGAGATGGCAACCAGCGGCGGAGTTCATCCATATCGACGATCCCGGCCAGCGCATCGCGATGCGGCTCGGCGGCGACACGCACTCCACGCCAACCGTGAGCATTGATGTCGTAGGTGCGGTAATAGTACCGTCGCTCGCGCTCGCCCGTCGTGAGACCGACGCGCGACGCCAATCGTCGCGCCGCGACGATGCGCTGATTCATCCGGTGCCGCAGCAGTGAGGGCAGCAGTGGCTCGGTGTCGAAGTCGTTGCGGTCGAGCGGCAGTCTGGCCAGTCGCGGAAAGCGCTCGCGCAGGATGCGATCCTGGGCGGCACGCGCAGCCACGGTATCCAGCGGGACCGATGCGATCGCGTCGAGCAACGTGCGATCGAGAATGGGGAGCACGGGCCACGCGCCGAACGAAAGTCGCCAGGGCACTCCACCTGGATGTGTGCGCGCATAGTGCGACAGCTGAAAGCGCCACGGACGCTCCTCCGGCTGCTCCGACGTGGCGCGATAGAGCGCGCGCATGCAGACCAGCCGCTCTTCGATGAGATCGCGCAGCGGTGCGCGTAACAGTCGACCAAGTGCCACGCCGACGAAACCGCGATTGAAGTTGCCGGAGAACACCGCCTCGAACGCGCTGTCGGGTAACCTGAAATCCAGCGACTCGCGGAGGTAGCCCGTCAACACATGCGAGGGGAGCGCACGCAGAGGTGCGATTGCGGACCACATGTGCACGTTGCTGAACCCGCCGCCCAAATGCTCCCACCGTGCCTGCAGCAACGCCTGGCCGGGCAGATCATCATCAGGCAACGCACGTACGACGTGTCGCATGCGCAACGCGCGCGCAACGGTGCCCGCCGTGCGCACCTCGTAGTCGCTTCGTCGTCCAAACGTGAGCGCAGGCATTCCCTCCGCGCGATCGCCGAGATAGCCGCACAGCAGTCGCGTGTCCCGTCCGCCCGACAGCAGCATGCCCATCTCCATGCCGCCCGGCGCATGCCGGGTCACGGCGGCCGCGTACTGCTCATGGAGCATCATCACCTGATCTCGCAACGAGCCGGCATGCTGCGACGACGCTGACGTGATGATGTAGTTCGGGATCTCGTGTGCGGTACCGGCTGTCCAGCGCAGCGCACACCTCGGCGCCAGACGGCGAACGCCATGCAGCAGTGTGCGCCCCTCCAGCGCGCCGAACGACAGCAGGTGTCCGACAAGTCCCTCCGCATCGAGGCGGGCCGGTGCAAGCGGATGATACCGAAAGAGCTCGGGGCTCGAGCCAAGCAGCAGCACGTCACCGATCGACGCGTAGTACAGCGGAAAGATTCCAAAGACATCGCCGCCCATCGTCACGCCGGACTGCGCATCGAAATGCAGGGCAGCGAAGAAACCGTCGAAGGCCGCGGGAACGGCACCATCAGCCGCTCCCCAATCCGCAGCGATGTCACGCGCCGCCAGGCGACCTCGGGGTGGCGTGTCGAGCGCGTCTCCCCAGAGCACTGTGACCGAGGTGCATCCTGATGCGGCATCGGCATGGACGTCCACCGGGGCCCGCGCGCCCGCCGCCCAGGCGACGGCGAAATCCCCAGACGCCGCGTCCCCCGTCAGCAACCCCGGCAACAGCGGCAACAGCGGCGTCGCTCGGCCAAGAAAGGCGCAGCGGCGCGTTGCGTCCGGATCGACGACTGCGATGAAGTTGGCCATCGTCGGAAAGACGCTCGCGGGAAGTGCGGAGTGCCGAGTGCGGTGTGCCGAGCGCGGTCTGCGCCTCGTGCACAGCAAGTGTATCGATCAGCGAACAGCAGGTCCATTGCGGCATGCGCCGCAGGATCGCTTCTCGTGGTGGCATATCGCGGTCACGGCGCTAACGTTGCCGGTATGCGTTCCTCGTTGGACTCTTCCCTGCGCCCCGCTCCGCCGCCCGACCCTCACGCACATTTCCTGCACGGACTGCAGCAGCTGCTCGACGACGCACTGCGCCCGGAAGTGGAGAACGCGGACTCCATCGCACTGCTGGACTTCCCCGATTTCTCGAATGTCGGTGACAGCGCGATCTGGCTTGGCGCGCTCGCGACGCTGCGACGCCTCGGTACGCCGTCGCCATGCCATTCCTGTGACGCGCGCAGCTATGATCGCGCCACGCTGGCGCGACGACTCGGCAAAGGCGTCATCCTGCTCAATGGCGGAGGAAACTTCGGGGATCTCTGGCCGCGACATCAACACTTTCGGGAACGGGTGGTCGCCGACTTTCCCGACAATCCGATCGTCGTGATGCCGCAGTCCATGCACTTCGTCGATCCGCAGGCCGCCGAGCGCGCGCGCGCCGTGTTTCGTACACACTCCCAATTGACGCTGCTGCTGCGTGACCGCGAGAGTCTTCATGAGGCGATGCGCCTGTTTGGCGGTATCGCGCGGCTCGCGCCGGATACCGCGTTTGGATTGACCGCGCTGCGGCGATCGCGGGCACCAACGCAGGACATCCTCTGGCTCAAGCGGGACGATCAGGAGGATCGCTGGA
>CAYWCJ010000186.1:0-9113 GCA_964456595.1 uncultured Gemmatimonas sp.
ATGTGCGCGCCTTCCGCTTTGCCGGTGACAAGTCGGACTGGCTGGCCGTGCATCATACGCCGCCGCGCGCGGCGGGTGGAGCCGCGGGTGGAGCCGCGGGTGGAGCCGCGCCTGCGGCCGCGCCGGCTGTCGCCACCGGCACCATCCTCGAATTGGTGAATCTCGCCGGCGGTATGCCGTCGCCCATCTCTGATGTCACCGAGTTCGCGTTCGACGACAGCGGTGACTGGGTGGCGCTCGCGGTAGGCACCGCCGATCAATTCGGCAACAGTGTGCAGTTGCGTCAGCTCTCGAGCGGCGTGGCGCGCACACTCGATCTCAAGAAGGCCTCGTATCGTCGGCTCGCCTGGGGCGACTCGAGCGACGCGCTGGCCGTGCTGCGCGTGGTGACGGATACGGCCGGTGGTGATGACGACGCCGCGGTGCTGGCGTGGTCGCACGCCGCGCTCGCCACAGCCAAGCCGGTGGAGATCACCGCCAAGTCTGCGGGCGTCACCGATGGATTGGTGATCAGCAGCGATCGCGCGCTGGAGTGGGGAAACAGGCAGGGCGTGCTGTACTTCGGCTTGCGCGATCCGCGCCCGCCGCGTCCGCGTGCGGCCGTTGGATTCTCGCCGCCACAAGCGACGGGCACGGCGCCGGGCGCTGGTGCGGGCGGACAGGTGGCCGCAGCGCCGCAAACCGACGCTGATGTGCCGTCGCTGATTCTCTGGCACTGGAAGGACCCGCGTCCACAGGCGCAACAGCAGGTACAGGAAGCAGCCGACAAGGCGTTCAGCTATCTCGCCGCGTACAACGTCGCGGCAGCGAAGGTCGTCAAGCTCGCCGACAGCAAGGTACGAGACGTGTCCGTTGGCCCGAAGGATTCGTGGGCGGTCGGCACCGACGTCTCCGCCTACGAGCGTGAGCAGGGAATCAAGGGAACGTCGTACCGCGACATCTTCGCGATCAACGTTGCGACGGGTGAACGCAAGATGCTGCAGTCGAAGGTGCCGGGCGGCGGTGGCGGTGGCCGCGGCTTCGGACCGTCGGTGAATTTCTCTCCCGACAACGGCAAGTACGTCTACTACGACAGCGGCGATTGGAAGTCGTACGACTTCACCACCGGCGCGACGAAGGTGATCAGCAGCGGCGTGCCGACGCAGTTCTGGAACACCGAGGACGATCACAATCAGGTGAAGCCGGCGATCGGCGGCGGATTGATCGGATGGACGAAGGATGGCGCGAATGTGTTCGTGCGCGACAACTGGGATCTCTGGCGTTTGCCGGTCGCCAGCGCGGGCGTAGCGCTCAATCTGACGGTGACCGGCAAGAAGGAGCAGATCCGCTATCAGAACCGCGTGCTCTCCGACCCGCGTGATCGCGGTATCATCGATCCGGCAAAGCCGTTCTTCGTGGAGACGTACGGCGAGTGGACGAAGAAGGAAGGACTCGTGCAGGTGGACCTGCTCAAGGGCGGCGCAAAGACCATCGCGTTCGAAGACGCGAAGGTGGACTATCGCAAGGCGCGTGACGCCAACACGTGGGTGTATGCACGCCAGACGGTCGTCAAGTATCCCGACTGGTTCGCGGCCGACGATGCACTCAAGAACGAACGCCGTCTCACCGACGCCAATCCGCAGCAGAAGGACGTGGCTTGGACACCGGGCGCACGTCTCATCGACTACACGTGCGACAATGGTGGCGGCAAGCATCAGGCCGTGCTCTATCTCCCCGCCGGATTCGAACAGGGGAAGAAGTATCCGATGCTGACGTACATCTACGAGAAGCTGAGCCAGGAGTTCAACGTCTACACCGAGCCGAACGCGACGCGCTATTCGAACCCGAGCGTATACACGTCGCGCGGCTACGCATTCCTCAAGCCCGACATCGAGTACAAGATCAACGATCCGGGCATGTCGGCCGTGTGGTGCGTGATTCCGGCGGTGAAGGCAGCGATTGCGACGGGACTCATCGACACCGCGCGTGTCGGCCTGCAGGGACACAGCTGGGGTGGATATCAGACGTCATTCATCACCACACAGACGAACATCTTCAAGACCGCGGTGGCCGGCGCACCACTCACCGATATGGTCTCGATGTTCGGCTCGGTATACTGGAATACCGGCAGCACCGACGGATCGATCTTCATCTCGAGTCAGGGGCGCTTCACGGGCGGCCCGAACGACGTGCCCGAAGCGTATCTGCGCAATTCGCCTCAGCGCTTTGCGCAGAACCTGAACATTCCGTTCATGATCCTGCACAACGATCGCGACGGCGCCGTCGACTTCAATCAGGGCATCACGTACTACAATCACCTCCGTCAACTCGGCAAGGATGTCGTGTTGCTCGAGTACGTGGGTGAGAATCACGGTCTCGCGCGTCCGGCCAACCAGAAGGATTACAACCTGCGCATGACGGAGTGGTTCGACACGTTCCTGCGCGATCAGCCCGCACCGGAGTGGCTCAAGGAAGGAGTGCCGCGCCTGCAGATGGAAGCGCACTTGAAGGACCGCAAGCCGCTGGTCGATCCGAAGACGGCGCCGGTGGCGAAGATCGTTCCGTAGGA
This sequence comes from uncultured Gemmatimonas sp., assembly GCA_964456595.1. Classification (GTDB taxonomy): domain Bacteria; phylum Gemmatimonadota; class Gemmatimonadetes; order Gemmatimonadales; family Gemmatimonadaceae; genus Gemmatimonas. Next base: position 2,549 of record CAYWCJ010000186.1, read on the forward strand.
TGCGACGGCGCGGAACGAAGAGAGCGGCGCGGAGAATTCTCCGCGCCGCTCTTTTCCCTTCGCGCCTCCGTACAAGTGTTCCACGGCGAGGTACGGACATGGACAGACCCGCGGCCGGTTTGCTCGGCACGAACACGATGACATCCAGTGCGGTCCTACTTGTACAGCTGATACTTTGCACTTCGGCGTTTGAACGACGTGACTTCCTCCTGCCACGACGCAAAGATTTCCGCTGGCGTGCGACCGGCCTGAATCATCTGCTTGAGACGTGGCGTGGCGGTGAGCCGCTCCAGCACCGCGTCATTCCATACCAGCTTGTCGGCGTGCAGCGTGTTCACCGCCCACAGCAGCGCGACGCCAACGCGATACGGCTGCAAGACGTTGCGATCGAGCACATGAATGACGATTCCCGACAACCGCTCGTCGGCGAGTTCCGGCGGCTTGCCGTGAAACGGCTGCTGCACCGGCGTGAACGTGATCGTATCGAAGTGGACCCCTGGCAGCTTGAGCGCGTTGAGCATCACGATGGCGCGTTTGTTGTCGAGCCACGGTGCGCCGATCACTTCGAAGGGCGTCGCACTGCCCCGCCCCTCACTCACGTTCACCGCTTCAAATAGACAGGTGCCCGTGTACGCAAGCAGCGACTGCAGCGTGAGCAGATTCGGCGACGGCTTGCGCCATTCGAGCCCCGTCTCGTCGTACCACATGCCGCGACGCCACCCCACCATCGGCACGACGTTGAGCGGTACGGTGCGACCGCCCTGCAACAGTCGCTCGCCGTTGTAGAATTGCGCCAGCTCGCCCATGGTGAGTCCGTGAACGACGGGCACCGTGGTGTACGACCCGAAGCGATATCGCTGCGCCGCATCTGTCACAAAGCCATCGGCGCGCAACCCGGTGATGGGATTCGGGCGATCGAGTACCACCACCTCCAACCCATACTCGGCCGCCGCATCCATCACGAAGCCAAGGATGTTGATGTGCTCGTAGAAGCGAGCGCCCACCTCCTGGATATCGAATACCACCACCTGCGCGTCGGCGAACATCGCGCGCGTCGGGCGATGCACGTCACCGTACAGGTTGTACTTCACCAAACCCGTCGTCGCGTCGAGGGCACGGTCTTCGTCCCGCGTGGCCGAGTAGTCGTTGGAGCGGATATCGTGGTCCATGCCGAACATCACGCGCAACGGCCTGCCCGGCAGTGCAAAAAGCACGTCGGCGAGGTGATCGCCGTTGGCCAGGCGGCCGCTGTGATTGGTGACCAGCGCGAGGCGCTTCCCCTTGATGAGGTGTATGTACTCGCCGAGCAGGCGATCGGCGCCAACAGTGATGGCAGCGTGCGACGGCAAGACGTCAGCGTTGCGATCGAAGCGCTGCGCGCTGACCGTGGCAGCATGCATTGTCAGCGATGAGATCGAGAGCGGCACGGCGGTGAGCAGTACCACAACCGCGGCAAGTCGACGCCGAGCACTCATCGCCTGACCTTCTTCACTTTGAAGCGCGAATCGACGCGCCATTTGCCGCTGCGCCAGGTCAGTCGCGCCAGGGTCACCGAAATGTTGCCACGCGGAGGTGCCACCGCCTCGAGCGTGATTGCGAAACCTTCGACGACGCGCGTGAACCGGGGCTCGTCATCGTTCGTACCGGTGGGCGGCGCGGGTACGGCAAGTGTTTCCGCATAGCGCGCCACCACGTGCTGCGCCTTCAGTCCGTCACTTTTCGCCGGTAAAGCGATGACATGTTCCGCCGCGATCACGATCTCGTCACCCGAAGGGTCGAGTGCCAGACCCGGCGCGACGACGATCTGTCCGCCGGAAGTTCGAACCACGAGTCCGGCCACCACCCCCGTGCCATGCAGCAGACGGTGGTGCAATCGGGCGCGATCGCGATGGTACTGCTGCTCGGTGTCGAGGTCATCGGCCGACAGCAGCTGACCGGAGATGTAACGGACGCGGGTGAGCGACTGGAGATGGAGCGAGGCAGAGCGACTCATGCGGGGAGCTCGGATGGTGAGCGGGAGTTGAAGCGATCGTGAAGCGAGATGGACGTCAGAGAGAAAAGGCACGAAGCAGAGGTCTTGTCACCACGTAACGCGCGCGTTCAGTGCGTGAGCGCGTACACCAGATAGTTGGTCGCGAACTTGTACGCGTCGTTGGAGAGGTTGACCGGATACCACCCCTGCCCCGACCACTCCATGTAGTCGCCGATATCGTTGTTGTAGTTGATGATGACCATCAGTCGCGCTTTCGGATCGTTGTTCTCGAAGATACCGAGATATTGCGCCTTCCAGTAGTTGTTGTCCGGATGGGACATCCCGGCCAACGACGTGACGTGGAAGAAGGAATCGAAGATCGGGTGCGACACGTCGAGCGGGACGATGCGCCCCTCGGGGAGCACCATCTTCATCGAGCGCTCGAAGTTCTGCCACTGCTCGCCGTAGAAATCATCCACGATCAGAAAGCCGCCCTTCAGGATCCAGTTGCGCAGCCCTTCGGCCTCAGACTGATTGGGCAACCAGAAACCGGGCTCTGACAGATACGCGATGGAGTACTTGGCCAGCTCCGGATCGTCCATATCGTGCACGTTACTTTCGGTCAGGTGTGGTCGAAGTTTGGTCAGGTCCTTGACGATCGTCATGAAGTTGCGCTCCATGGCCGGATAGTCGAACTCCCAGCCACTGCGCCGGTACACTGTGTAGCGCAATCGCACGAACGTGTAGCGGCCGTCGTACTGCGCGTTCGGCTCCACGAACATGCGGCGCTGCGACGACAACCGTCGCGCGTTGGTTCCGACTGCTGTCAGCGCGACGAGCAACGCGACTACGATCGACGAGCGCGCCCAGCGTGCGTCTCGACGGCGAAGCCACACCGCTTGCAAGGTGCGCATCGGTTGGCGTTGGTGCGCGACGACGCGCGGTGAGAAACGATCCCCATCGGAGCCTGCGCCCGTGGGGATACTCGCCATCGTGCTGCCGCTGGCCACATCGACCATCCAGACCGACGCGGCCTTCATGTCAATCGCCACCATCGTGCCCGACGGTGTGGGCGCTTGCACAAACCTGCACAAACAGGAAGGCCAACGGCGCCAACCGCAGCGCAATCGAGATCATGGGCGAGGTATGCATGCCCCTACGTTACCTCGAAGCCGTCCCAGCGCGAGCCAGACGCGCCGAGACGCGTAATCGGCCGCATGACGCGGACCGAGGGGGCGCGACGCGGAATACGCGGCGGCCGCGCGATCGCGGCGTCGCCGTTTGGGACACCGGGATTCAAGGATGATGGCTGCGGCCCCCGATACCTTGCTGCTGTGTTTCGGTCATGAACGCCGCGCCCATGCTCACGCTCGTCGCCGAGCGCATTGCGCGGCATCGACTCGATGTCGTCATGATCGGCAACGCGGCGGCCGCGTTGCAAGGGTCGCCGGTCACGACCATGGACGTGCACTTCATGTTTCGCAAGACGAGCAGGAGCCTGCGAAAGCTCGAGGCGCTCGCGGTCGATCTCGACGCGATGGTCATGCGGCCGTTCTATCGGGCGTCACAGCTGTACCGCGTCGTCCGGGACCGCGACGGACTGCAGCTGGACTTCATGGCCCGCGTTGACGGGGTCCGATCGTTCGAGGCCATGCGCGCGCGCGCTGCGTGTGCTGTTTGGCCGCCACGCGTTGCTCGTGGCGCCGTCGGCCTTGCGACGGGAGAGCGATCGCGCGCTGCTCGCGCAGATTCACCGGCTGCTGGCGCTGCCGCCGAACGAGCGCACGCACTTCCTGCGCGTGCGCCTGCCGGGTGGTGGAAGCGCGCTGTAGGAGCCGTCCCGGCCAACCCGCCGCCTCGTTCGCGCGCTCAGACCGGGCTGTAGAACCGCTCCTGCACGATCTTGCCATCGCTGACCGTATACTGTGCGATCTCGTTCATCGTGCTGCGTTCACCCGTCGGCTTGAAGGTGATGTCGTATGTGTGCTCGACGGTGAAGTGCTCGTCGTTCACCCACGGGCCACGTGTGACGCCCGAGTGCACGTCGTGATTCTCGAACCACCAGTTGGCCTTGCCCTTCACCGCGTCAATGCCACGGACTTCCTTCATCGGTTCGTTCGTCTCGATGCTGATGATGTCCGGGCTGTACAACGTGTCGATGGCAACCATTTGCTGACCGGCATTGCACAGCTCGACCAGCTTGGTGGCAACGGCTTTCGTATCCATGGAGACCTCCAGAGGGTGGATGCGGCAGTGGTGCCGCGGGGACAGCGTCAGAGCGTGGCTTCGAACAGCGCGACGTATTTGGCAAGGCAACCGTTCCAACCATTGGCGTGATTCAGGCGCGATGTGTCATCGGGCGGCAACGCGTGCGTCACGATGACCTCGGTGGCAGTGCCGCAAACGGATCGAGTTGCTGCTCCCAGAAGACGCGGTACTTCACGATCCACGCCTCCGCGTCGCGAAGCGCCGCACCTACGAGACGACATCGGCGCACCCGTCCGTTGCGTCGCACGTCCGTCAGCCCCGCCTTCTCCAGGACGTGCACATGCTTGGAGACGCCGGGCAGCGTCATCGCGAACTGTGAAGCGAGCTCGCCGATCGAACGCTCGCCCTCGGAGAGCCGGACGAGAATGGCGCGCCGCGTCGGGTCGGCCAGCGCCCCGAATGTCGCATCGAGTGTGGCTGTGGGCGGCGAACGATTTTGGTAAACCAGGGTTTACTTGTGCACCTCCAGAACAATTCGTCGAGAGTGAAATTCCGAGTCCACCCTCACCGGTTGGCTGTTGGCCGTGTTCGAGGTCGTCGCCACAGGGCCTGCTCCCGGCGCGTCTGGAGGATCATCACCTCAGGATCGACCACCAGAATATCGGGCAGCTCCGGCAGCATCCATCGAACGGGTACCGACTGCCCGGCGCGAACGCTGACACGCACCGTGCCGTGGTCCATGCGCGTGTCGCCCTTCACTGCCGCAACGTCGACGCTGGCATCGCCGGAGCCGCTGTTGCGCAGCATCGCTGCGCACGCCCACGCGCTGTCGGCTCGCTCGCAACGCGCAGCATCCACGGTGAACTCGGGCAGGCGAGTGCTGTGGAACCATTGCGCCACCTGCGCATCGAACTGCGTCGTGTCGGTCGCCTGCCGTCGCAGCGTGCGCAACAGCGCGGCCGGCGTGGCGAAACGTCCCGATGCGCGATGCTCGGCGATGAACGCACGCAGCCCCGCAAACGTCCGTTCGGCGCCGAGGCTGTTGTGGAGCATCCACATCGTCCACGCGCCTTTCTTCTGCAGCACCGCCTCGTCGGCGCTCGTCGCGTCACGAGTTGCCAGCAGCGCGCGCTCACGAGCTCCGGCGCGCCCGTCCAGAAACTGTCGCTCCAGCAACGCGGCATGTGCCCTCCGCGCCGATGCACCACGCTCGGCCTCGAACAGCAGCAGTGTGGCATAGTCGGCCATGCCTTCCACCAAGAAGCCCGCGCCGGGTCCGGTGCCCGCCGTCAGCAGGTGTCCCCACCATTGATGGGCTGCTTCGTGCGCCGTCACAGCGAACGCCAGGCCGCCATGCTCGCCGTCCGTGGTGAGAAAGCCCAGTCCCTCGGAGAAGGCGATGTTGGTTGGATAGGAGGTCGCCTGCGAGGAAAGGTCCGCGTATTCGCTGAGCCGAAGCTCGTCCCACGGATACGGATGGAACCAGGTCGAGTAGTGTCGACGCGCCGCGGCCAACGTGCGCACGATGACGTCGAGACTGCGCGTGTGTGTCGGGTGATGAAACACGGCCACACCTTCGGCGCGACGCACCGCGTACGCGGCGCCAACCAGATTGAGCGCCGACACCGGTTCGCGTGTCTCCCACGTGGTGAGTGTCTCGCCATCACGCGTCACCGACGTCGTACGATGCCCCACGCCATTGACCGTCAGCGCCGCCGGTGCATGAACGCGCATGGTTGCGGTGAACGACGCGCCGCGATTGAAAGACGCGTCGCCGTCGAACGTGCTGTCGTCGTTGACGTCTTCCAGGCCGTCATTGGCTGCCGCAGGAGAGCGTGGCGCATTGTCGACTGTCGGCAACGACGCGGATCGTCCCGCGCGATAGCCCGGAATCGGAAGGAAGTCTCCGCGGTGCGTCGACAGGAGGATGCTCGACGGCAGGACGAACGCATCGACCGGTCCACCGTTGCGCGACAGGCCGTCGTTGATGCGGGCCGCATAGCGAAAGCCCACGCGTACCGTATCACCCGGCGCGAGTGGCGCCGCCAACGACAGGACTTGGAGGCCCTCGCCGCCGGCTGCCGTCGTCGCCACACCGCGCACGTGCCAGCCCACGCGTCCGAACGTGAAGGGCACGGTGAACGGCAATGTCGTCATCGTCGATGATGTCCGATTGACCAGATCGTACGTGCCGTCGACATCGAGCGCACGGTGCGCCGGATCGAGAACGACCGTCACGTCGACGTGTTGAATCAGTGCCGGGATAACCGATCCCCATTGACGGCGGTTGGTGGCTTCGTAGGCGGCCGCTGCCCGTTCCGCGACCGGTCCGTCGTACGCCTCATGCACGCGCACGGCGAGAAACATCCCGGTGAACAGTGGCAG